>CAZSTV010000205.1:0-8590 GCA_964609665.1 uncultured Acidimicrobiaceae bacterium | reverse complement strand
GGATCATACAGCGCCTGATTGACGAAGGTGTCGTTCTCGGCGTTCCCCCTGGCGATCACGGCGCCATGAGGGCCGCAGTCGACAAGATCCTGGCAGATCCTGTCGCAGCAGCGAAGCGAGCCGAGGCGGCCAGGGAAGTTGTTCTCGACCGATACTCGGCCACCACCTTCGTCAACCTTCTCGACGGGATCCTCACCGACTTCACCGCTGCGATGGTCGAGTCCTGAAGTCGGATCTCTCGCATCCCGGGCACATCTTTGCAGTTCTTGCCAGAGCTTGCGATGGTAGGATTTCGACAATGAAAAGGACACCACCTGGGAACGTGCGGGTTGTCCTGTTCCAACTGCAGGGCGATAACTTTTTTAGCTCTGCGCGACCGTCAGCCACCCGCTTAGTCGGTCCACGAGCAGGGCTGTGGCGGTAACGTCCCCCGAGGAGACCCCCAGTCGATTTCGGCGCGCCTGGCGTGCCTTCGACGGCCTGGCAAGTGACACGCTGTGGTCCGCTGCGTTGGACTTCCTTGCGGTGGTCACTGCGCTGGTGTCGTTCCTACTGCTCCAGCAGGTACTTCCCGTTGCGTCCTACGGCAGCTTCGCCGCGCTGTATGGCGTCGCAACAACCTTTAGCGCAATCACCTACTCCGGCCCCGGTCTGGCGCTCATCCAGCGGCGGTTCAGGTTCAACCAGAACCTCGACGACATCCAGGCATCGTTCCTCTCGCTCACGTTGATCGCCGGTGTGGTGTCGAGCGTGCTGGCAATCCTCATCGCGCTTGCCATCAGCAAGCTCAGCTTCAACGAGATCGTCGTGGTGACGCTCAGTGAGCTGCTGGCCAACTCGACCATCTTCGTTTGCAGCTGGCTCGTGCAGGCGGCCCGGGACTTCCCGGCCATGATCCGGGTCAGGATGGTCGGTGTTCTTCTCAAACTCGTCGCTGTGCCCGTGCTCTTCGTCACCGACAACCTCACCATCTTCAACCTAGGTGCCTCCTACCTGGTGCTGTACTCGGTGTTCGCCCTGTGGTTGATCTTCGGCTACCTGCCTCGGATCGGTTACAACGTTCGGTTCCGGAAGCCGTCGTCCGACGCTGTCCGGTCTAGTTCAGTATTTGCGGTGCCCCTCGCCGCCAGCCAAGTTCAGCTCGACGGTGACAAGGTGGCGCTCGAAGCGTTCGACCTCCCCGTCGACGCCGGCCTGTATGCCGCGGCCTACCGCGTCGTCTTGCTCGGCTCGCTGCCGCTGCGGGTCATCGGCCAAGCCGCCTTCCACCGATTCCTGCCCGAGGATGAGAACAACACCCCGGGCTATCACCTCCGACGGTCGGCGCAGCTGACCATGTTCATGTTTGTCGTCGGGCTCGCTGTCTCGGCGGTCATCTACTTCTTCGTCTTCGTCGCCACGCCGGTGCTCGACCTTCTGATCCACGATGACTTTGCCGAAGCCAAGGAAATCATCCCGTGGCTCGTGCTGTTCATCCCGCTCCTGTCGATTAGCGGCACCCCGACCAACGGTCTGCTCGGCCTCGGCAGGACCAAGGAGCGGGCGGCGGTGTACCTTTCCTCCGCAGCGGTCTCGGTCGTGCTGTATCTGATCCTGATTCCCGGCCGCGGTTGGTCCGGTGCGGTTATGGCAACGCTTGCGTCCGAGACCTATCTGGCAATCGTGAGCTGGTGGGCGATGATCCACTACCAGCGGATCGCCGACAAGCAGAACCTGGCGAAGGCGACTGCAGACGTCTGATCGCTCGCGCCGCCGGGTCCTCAAAACCTGAACTTGGTTTTTGGCGTTTTCGACGCTGCTCCCGGCTCTCGGTGGGGTGGCGGTAGCTATAGTGTCTCTGCGCAGGCACCGGGACGCGAGAAGCCGTCGGCATTGTCGATGTGGTTCAGCGTCCCCCGGTCTGAGGGGCCCACCAATGAGATGGACGGTCACATCGCCGTACTTCGAAAGCGTAAACGACCAGTGGATCAGCGATGCAGCACCATCGGATCGCCACACGTTCAACCTTGTCCCGCGGGTTGGTGCCGAGAGGGACTGGCATCGCTCTGGGGCTGCAAGGGCCGGGGTGGGGGAGTGGGTCAACCGCACCCGACAATCCCGGATGGCGTTTGGCGACGGTGATGCGGGCATCATCACCGTGTTTCCTCAACTCGCGGCGGCAGCGGGAATGTGGAAGGTGCTACATCGAAGTAGCCAGCCCCTGGTCGCCTGGCTCTTCAACACCGAAGGTTTGAACACGCCGCTCAGATGCGGCCTGGCCAGGGTGCCGCTTGGGCGGGTCGACCGCTTTGTGGTGCATTCGACCGCCGAGGTGTACGGGTACGCAGATCTGCTCCGCCTGCCCGAAGATCGCTTCGAATACGTGCCCCTTCAATATGGCGGGACCATTGAAACCGCGGCACCGGAGGGGTGTGATGAGCCGTACGTCTTTGCAACCGGGTCCGGCTACAGGGACTACGCGACGCTCTTCGACGCCGCGGAGCAGCTTGGGCTCCCGACGATTGTGGTCGCATCACAGCGTTCGCTCGACGGGCTCAGGGTGCCGCCAAACGTGACCATCAGGACAGGTCTGGACCGCAGCGAGATACGGCGTTTGATACGACACGCCAGGGTCAACGTGGTCCCGCTCACCGATCGAGCGCTAACAGCGGGGCTCGTCACTATCGTCGAGACTTTTCGCCACGGTCGCTCGGTGGTTACAACGGAGCGGCCGGGGCTCGACGACTACTGCACCGAGGGCAAGACGGCGCTGTGCGCAGATCTCTTCGACGCCACCTCGATGGCGCGATGCATCGAGCTGATGTGGTCAGACGGCGAACTCCGCGAATCGCTTGACCGTAACGCCGAGAACTTTGCCGAAGACAACTGCACCGACACGGCGGCGGCTCGCCACATGTTCCGAATCTTGGACTCGGTCAGTCGCTGATGCCCGACTCGAGGCTCGGTGGCCTTGTGTCGGACAGAACGCCCTTTGCGCTATTGGTAAGCAGTGTTGCCAACCGGCCCGCTTCGAGCCTTGAGTCGAAGTTGGTGACCACTTTCTCCCGTCCGGCAGCCCCCATCGATGCCCGCAGCTCGCCATCATCGAGGACCTGCGACAGACGATTCACCAGGGCCTCGGGATCACCGGGTGCAACAAGGAAGCCGTTGACACCGTCCTCCACCAGCTCTGCGACGCCGCCGACAAAGCTGGCAACGACCGGCACGCCAGAACCCAGGGCTTCCATGAGGACCACAGGAACACCCTCGGCGTAGCTGGGCAGGACAAAGACCTCTGCGGTTGCCAGTAGCTCGGCAACTTCGGCTTGCGATTTCGAGCCGACAAACTTCACGTGCTCGGCGAGGCCAAGGGCGGCCGCTTTACGTTCCAGCTTTTGGCGGTCCGGCCCGTCGCCAACGATGGTGAGCATCAGCTCGGGGCGTGATGGGACCAATTCGGCCATTGCGGTGAACAGCACACCGAGACCCTTGGCCTCGACGAGTCGCCCGACGAAGAACATTGCGTTGGCCTGGCCCTCGTGGGTAACGGGAACCAGCCGGTCCGGTTCAACGCCGCAGTGCACAACATGAAGCCGTTCTAGCGTTTCGGCCTTCGCAAAAATGGCAGCCTGGCTACGGGTGAAGTTGCTGATGCAGCTGCAGAACGCCGCCCGATCAAGCTTCGTTCCAAGCTGCCAGGTGTGAGCTTCAAAGAAGATGGCCGAGCCGTGAAGCGTGAAGCTGTAGGGAATACCAGATACCGCAGCGGTCAGCATTGCGACGGTGCAGCTGGAGTCGCCGAAGTGGTTGTGAAGGTGGGTGATCTTTCGCTTCGACAGTTCGTCGGCCAGAACCACCGCCTCAACGAAGTAGACCAGCTGGAGAATGGTGCCGTTGATGCCCGGCCGCTTGGTCTCCCAGGCCAGTCGCAGCCCCTGGAAGTACTTACCCGGTTGGCGAATCAGGGCCGTGGCGTGGGCCTTGAGCAGTGCGGGACTCTTCGCCAGCTCGAGCAGGTACGTCGTTGACGCCTGCCCCTCTCGCTGCTCGGGCCCCGTGAGGTGCTCAGGGCCGGGACGGCGTACCGCAAAGGTGTCAACCTCGGTCCCGCCGGCACGCAGCGCCGCAACCTCTCGCTGGATGAAGGTGTCGGAGGTACGGGGATATTCGCCGGTCAGGTACCCGACTTTGAGTCCGGTCACGCCGGGGGTTCCTCGCCGTTCTGCGCGGCGATGCTGCGGTCGATCGATGCTCGCAGGTCAAACCGGGGCGCCCAGCCGAGCATGCGTTTTGCCTTGGCGTTTGTGTACCGCAGCGGCTTGAACCGTGCATGGAGTCGATCCGGTACGGCAATGCCCGGGAACTTGGCCCGACCATCGAAGACCATCTCGTTGCCTTTCTTGAGCAACCCGGCCGCGGTTCGAAGTGCGGGCCAGGGGACCGAGATGGTCGGAGGAACGTCCATCTTTGAGGCGACAAGCTCGGCGTATTCCTGCTGGGTTGGCAGGTGGTCATCGACGATGTTCAGAATCTCGTTGTCCACCGAGGCTTCCGGAGCCACGAGCTTTTCGGTGGCGAGCACGATTGCCGCAGCGCAGTTCTCGACGTAGGTCATCGGCAGGGTGGCCTTGGAGCCGATCTTGAGAAACCGCGGCCCAAGCTCAGCGCCGAGGAGTGCGTGCCACAGGTTGTCTCGGCCATAAATCATGCCGGGCCGGATGATGACGTGCCGATTGCCGGGGACCGAACCAAAGTCTCGGTACAGGTCCTCCTGGATCAACTTCGTCTGCGCGTACTCGTCGCGCAGGGCAGGCGAGGTGTCGAGAGGTGAGTCCTCATCGATCAAGGTGCCGGGCTTGGTGTTCAGGTAGTCATAGACCGAGAACGTGCTGATGCCGATCAGGTTGGTCACTCCGGCGTCGGTCATGGCTGCGAGCAGGTTCTCCGTCGCAACGACCGTGCCTGCAAACTGGGTGTAGAAGTCGCCCTCTTTGGCTGCAGCGAGGTGGATGACTGCGTCAACACCGGCGAGCGACTCGGCAAGGCCGCGCCGGGAACGAAGATCAACCGATGCGGCGGTCACCTTGTCAGCACCGTCCATGCCCTCAACCGAGAACGATGAGCTTGGACGGACCACCGCGGTGACCTCATGATTTCGGGACACCGCCTCGGCCATCACGTGGGACCCGACGAAGCCGGTGGCGCCGGTGATGTAGATCCTCACAGCCGTACCTCATCGTCGAGCAGTCGGTCTACGAGTGCTGACGCCTCCCGAATATCGCTGGGCGAAACCGGGAGCGGTCTGCCGGAGGCGATTGCGGCGTACGTCATGTCCAGCATGTGGTGCAGCCCCTCGTATGGGCTCTGCTGAAGGATCTTTCTGCCAACGTTGCGAATGCCGTCGTTGATCAGGCTTGCGCCGTTGACAACGTGGTTCACGATCGGGCTGAGCTGCGCGCCGCCGGGACGGGGAAGCACGGTGCGGTTGTACGGCTGGAAGAGGTCGGTCTCGGCCCACCCCTGAGAGCCGCGGACCCGGACACTAAACGTGTCGGGCGCGGCGCCTGCGTCAAACCGAAGCCTGCCGTGCACCGGTCCGTGTTGGTTGCGGCCGATGAGCACGGCATCGAGATTGTCGTAACGGAACAGTGGGTTGCCGCTGTGGTTGCTCCACGCAGCAGCAATGCGTGTGAACTCGACCGGCCGAGCCAACGTCAACAGCAGGTAGGCGAAGTGGGTGGTGAAGTCATGGAGAACACCAGCGGGAAGGCTGTGGATTGGGCTCGGCAGGTTCGGGTCGCCGAATCGACCGCCGGGGTCGGTCACGGGAAGGGCGATGCGGATCTCCACCTCTCGGACCGCTCCGATGCTCCCGTCGTCGATGGCCTCCATCAACTGCACAACCCCTCGGTTGAACCGATAGTTGTGGCTCTCCACCAAATGGCGGCCGACCCGGTCTGCGGTGGCGAAGAGCTGTTCGAGCTCTGCCGCCGTCGGGGTGATCGGTTTCTCGCAGATGACGTGGGCGCCGGCCTCAAGACACATGGTGGCCAAATCGACGTGGGTCTGTGGGGGAGTGAGGACGTGGACGACATCCGGAGCTGCCTCGGACAGCATGGTGGCCACATCGGTATAGGCGGCATCGGCACCGAACTGTGCCGCCCCGTAGTTTGCCGCAACCTCCGAAAGGTCGCAGACGCCGACAAGACGGATGCGCTCCGTCACCGGTCCCGCCGAGTCTGTGAACGGTTTGAGCTTCCCGGAGAGGAAGCTGAGGTGTTCTTTGGAGATTGCGCCCGACCCGATCACGGCTGCCCGGAGAAGGCCGGTGCGCGGTGTCGAATCACGAGGGCTGGTGGTGCTCATCGTTGCGCCAGTGTACGCCGCAGGGTCGTTCGGATTCGGTGGCATCCAAGAAATATTGCGGGCCGAAGCACCCGACTGAGGTGTGTTAACGTAAAAAGATTGTGGTGCACGCGAAGGTATGTCGCGGTCGGTTGAAAACAATTGGTGTTTCGGTACGTACTGACCATGTTCTGACCCAAAGCTGAGGTACCTTGGCCAGTGGCTGGGCGCCTTTCTCGCGGTTGCCGGCCTCCCTCTTTTTCACATGACCACACCTGCCTCCGACGACAACACAGATGACGCGCCTGCTGGTCTTGCTAGCGCAGTCTCGCAAACCACATTGTCAAGCCGGGGTAAATCCTTTGTCGGCGCATCTGCAGACCTTGCTCGACCGGATATACCGTCAATGACCGTTGTAAGAAGTGATCTGGGGGAGAATCCGAGCGAGTGTGATGGAATCGTCGTCGAGGAAGATGTGAGCATCGTGGACGGCCTCAATCGCACCAGGCTCTTCGGGCTCGACCTCGTCAACGCGCCCAGCCTCGATCCGGTCATCAAAGAGATCCTTGACGGACCGGCGTGCAGCGATGATGTACTGCCGGTCGTGTTGACCCCAAACGTTGACATCGTCGTCCAGCTCGCTCAGTCTCCCGGGTCGCCCGAGGAGGAGCTCTTCTCTCGAGCGCAGTTCTGTCTGCCAGACGGCCAGCCGCTTGTCATGGTCTCCCGTTTCATGGGGGAGCAGATCGAAGCTCGGTTGCCGGGCAGCGAATTGTTCCAAGAGCTTTGGCCCCGGGTCGTCGCGGACGATATCCCCACCGTGGTCGTTGCATCCAGCGACCAAATCGCGGAGATGCTCGAAGCTCGCCACCCACGCGCCAGCTGTGTCGTCCCCCCGATGTTTGATGAGGACGACACCGACGCTATCGCTGACATTGTCACCGATATTCTGGCGGCGGCCAGGGCGGTTCGCCCGTCATTGATCTTCGTTGGCATCGGGAACCCCAAGGACGCCAGGATCATCTCGGCGTTGTTTGACAGGTGGGACCCGCGACTGGGACAGGTGCCGCTGTGTCTTGGACTCGGCGGCTCGTTCTCCATGCACCTGGGCCTGAAGCGGCGGGCACCTCGACTGATCCAGAGAATCGGAATGGAGTGGTTCTACCGCTTCCTGCAGGAGCCTCGCCGGCTCTTCTACCGGTACTTCATCCGGGATATGGCTTTCATCGGTATCGTTCGTCGGGAATGGCGGGCCGCACGGCCCGACACCTAGCTCGCCGGCCATTGTCGGCGTCGCCGCCGCATCGGCGGTCCACCGAGATACAGCCGCAACGGCCAGGAGCGGGACAGCACCTATGAGCGCAGAAAAGACGGTGTCCGTCATCATCCCCGTCGGGCGGGTCGACGACGACCTGCCCCTCCAATTGGAGGCTTTGGCCGGCCAGTCATATGACGGACCGTGGCAGCTTGTCCTGTCGCTGAATACCTCGGACCCGACGGAACGCCGGGCACTTGAAGACCTGCTTGCCGGGGCCGAAGAGTCCGGACATCGGCTGTCGCCAACCATCGTCGACTCATCGGACATGCGCAGCGCATCCCATGCCAGAAACGTTGGTGCCTCCGCGGCTGACGGCGAGATCCTGCTGTTTTGC
Source organism: uncultured Acidimicrobiaceae bacterium (assembly GCA_964609665.1). Classification (GTDB taxonomy): domain Bacteria; phylum Actinomycetota; class Acidimicrobiia; order Acidimicrobiales; family SZUA-35; genus JAHELU01. Next base: position 614 of record CAZSTV010000205.1, on the reverse strand, counting down.
GATGGTGATGACATTGCGGACGAGGATTGGATGGCCGTGCTCATGCAACGCATGGGCGCAGAACAGGCGGTTGGTGGTCATCTGGAGGAGGAGCTGCTCGCCGTACCCGGCCAGGAGCATTGGCGACCACCGGCGACGCCAAACGGGCTGCCATCTTTTCTGGGATTTCCGTTTCTCGTGTCGGCCAACATGGGTGTGCACCGCTCGGTGTTCGAGTCCGTCGGCGGGTTCGACACCACGCTGCTGCGCGGCGAGGACATCGCGTTTTCGTGGGACCTGATCGATGCCGGTGTTGAGTTGGGGTATGCGGCGGAGGCTGTCATTCACTACCGCCACCGCAGTGGGCTTTGGCCCATGATGAAACAGCACTATCTCTACGGTCGCGGCATGAGCCAGCTGCTCGCTCGCCGAGGTCAACCGGGCGATGACGGTGGTTCCACCGGGCTTGGGTCATTGAAGGCCAACAATCAGCAGGTCGATAGGAAAAACCTCCCGTATTTCGCTCGCCGAGGGTCCATTGCCGCAGGCCGTGTGATAGGTCTAATTGCCGAACGCTAATGCCCGGGTTGTGTGCAACCAAAGGGTTCCGCCGAACGAGTAAGATTAGCTAGGCC
>CAZSTV010000204.1:1990-10535 GCA_964609665.1 uncultured Acidimicrobiaceae bacterium | reverse complement strand
CTCCTGGCACGAAGATGGTGGGGATGCCGCCGCCGCTCTGAGCGTTCATGTTTGCCTGCAGCATTTCAACGTCCAGGTCCGATGCGCTGCGGATGCCTTTCAACAGACAGGTGGCGCCCATCTCCGCGGCAGCAACGGTGACCAGACCGGTGAACGAATCCACCCGGACGTTCGGGTACCCAGAGACCGATGCCTTGATCATCGCCGAGCGTTCCTCGGGGCTGAACAGACCGGACGGCTTTGCCGGGTTGTGACCGACGCCGATGATGATTTCGTCAAACACAGCGGCGGCGGCCTCGATTACAGCGAGGTGTCCATTGTGAATGGGATCGAATGATCCCGGGTAGAGCGCCACGGCCATGTTGTTCGAGTCCCTCTCTCCTGTAACGGTCCTTCACGGTTGGAAACCGGACGATTGCCGCCCATTCCGCCCCCGGCCCACGCTAGTCGGCCACGGACATTCACCGGTGAAACGGCCCCAAGATTAGCGGTGGTGGCCCGTCCTGACGATTTGTGGTCGCTCAGCGTTGCAATGGGGCAGATCCGAGCGCCACCGCATCGCCGGTCGAGACTGTTCCTGGCGCCAAAACCGAGGCGTACCAACGGGACCAGCCGGGGTGCAGGTCATGGCTCACCCTGGTCGAGCGCCCGTCGGCAAACCACCGATTGTTCTTGGCGCAAGGGACTGCAGGTGCAGTGATCACACAGGTGACCTCGCCGATGCGCATGGTCAATCCCGAACGCATCCGTTCCCAGTCGACACCGGTGATGGTGAGGTTCTCGCCAATGGCACCGGGTACGAGTTGATGCCCCTCGTTGTTGAGCTCCTCTATCCGTTCGGCGGAGTACAGGCACAGCGCCTGCCACGGCCGCCCGTGATGCTGGCGGGCGGCCTGGACATCGCCGAGTACGCCTCGGTGGCCAATGTCCGCCGTATCGACAGCAAGCTTCGGAACGCCACCACCCGACGCGCTGATCTGCAGCACCGAGCCGGTCATCTCCACCACATCGCCGGCCTCGTGCCGGGCGGCCGCCAGCTGAGCGAACCCGTGAAAGTGCCGGTGCAACAAGTCCACCGCAGACTCGTTGACGTCACGGTCCTCGGCGGACAACGTCGCAACAATGCGATCCACCGCCGCCTCGTGGCGTTGCCGCAGTCCGTCCAGATCGGACCGCTCGTGTTCGGTCGCGTGGCTCTCAGCTGCGTGATTGGCAGCTGCCTGACTCGCAGTTGTGTAAGCCTCGGTTGCGGCGACGAGTGGACCGACGATGGCGGCGATCTCCCGCTCAGCATCGACGACCGAGCCGTCGAGTGCCAGCGTGAGGAAGTCGGTGAGATGCCGTGCCGTGTTCAGGGTGTCTCTGACATCCCAGTCGGTTGCGGCAAACCCGCAGGTCGAGCAGCGCGATACGTCGGCCATATCGTCAGTCACAGCGTCACTCATAGCGTCAGTCACTGCGAGTCGGTCCCCTCGGTGTTGTGTTCCGGCTCCGGGTCCCCAGCCGGCTCGGCGATGACAATCTTTGCCTTGCCGTAATTGCGCCGCCGCACCTCCTGCCAGCCATCGGTCAACTCAATCTCGTGTTCTGCGTGGCCGACCATCAGCTCGGCTCGCAACGAGCCGAGCAGCACCAGCCACGGGTCGTCGGCATACGGCGGGTCACAGAAAGCAATGTCGGCGGGCGGCAAACCGGGCAGCGCTGATTCGACCGTGCCGGTCACCACTCGGGCCCGGTCGGCAAACCTCATCGTTGCCAGGTTCTGGTTGATGGTCTCTGCTGCGGCCCGGTTTCGTTCGACGAACACCACCTGCTCGGCGCCCCTGCTCAGACACTCGATCCCAAACGATCCACTGCCGGCGAACAGGTCGACAACAACGGCGTCGGTGACGCCGCCGAGCGACTCCAACATGTTGAAGATGCCCTCTTTCGCCCGGTCGGTGATCGGCCGTGTCCCCCGTCCCGGTGGGGCCTGCAACTTGCGGCCGCGGGCGGTCCCGGAGATCACCCGCATGTCGTCAATGCTGTCGTCTCAAGGTTCACCACAGTGGTTGCCAAGCTATCGTGAGCGTGATGCCCCTACCCGACCTGCAAATCACCTGCGTCGATTGTGGGGGCGATTGTTTTCCTCTGGGTTGGTTCCCCGAAGACGGCGAGGTCGATGAGGGAACGGTGATCCCGTACCGGTGTCGAGACTGCCTGGACCGCTGGGACATCGTCATCGGCACTCGGGATGATGACCGGCCCTGGGATGGTGGACCGGAGTATGGCTAAACCCGGGTGCATCTTCTGTGCCATCGTCGCCGGTGACGCACCATCTCGCCAGATATATGAAGACGAGCACACCCTCGCGTTTCTGGACATCAACCCGATCACGGTCGGCCATTCGCTCGTCATCCCGAAACGGCACGCAACAGACATCCACGAGATGACCGGGGACGACATGGCGGCGGTCAGCCGCTCGTCGAAAGTCGTCGCCGAACTGCTCGTCGATCGCCTCGGCGCGGACGGCGTCAACCTGCTCCACGCGACTGGGCAAGCGGCCTGGCAAACCGTGTTTCACTTTCACATGCACGTCATGCCTCGTGTCTCTGGCGACATGCCGTTTCCCTTTCCTCACCGGGGCGCCTCGGAAGAGCATTTGCAAGAGGTCTTCCGCACGGTGACGGGGTAGCACCGCTAGCGGTGCTCATCTAGCTCGACGGGTGACAATGGCTTCGAAGATCATCAACAATTAGTCTTCGCTCCATGAACACTGGGGGAGACTCGAGCCGCTTCGCATTCGGGCTCAGCGAGGTCGACTTCGCCGCGTTCACGGTCCACCATGACGGGCGGCCGGTCCCGGTCGAACCGCAGGTGTTCGATGTGCTGCGCTACCTGATCGAATACCGCGATCGAGTCGTGACGAAGGAGGAGTTGCTGGACAACGTGTGGGGCGACCGATTTGTCAGCGAGTCGGCCTTGAGTTCGCGAATCAAGTCGGCACGGCGGGCGGTCGGTGATGATGGGCGCCGCCAAGAGGTTATTCGCACCGTGCACGGCCGCGGCTTCCAGTTCATCGCAAACGTCAGCTCACAGCAGACCGGCTCCCAGCAGACCGGCTCCGCCAACGAGTCACTTCCAGAGAAGAATGAAGCGCAACCATCCGCACCGGGAATTCTGACCTCCCGAACCGAGCTGATCGGCCGCGACGAGCTGTTGGAAGAGCTCGCAACGAAAGTCCAGCCGGGAGCGCTGGTCACCCTCGTCGGCCCGGCGGGCGTCGGCAAAACCCAGCTTGCCCGCCTTCTCGGGGCCACGCTGCACGAACGGTTCACCACCGGCTCGTGGTTCATCCCGCTGGCCGATGTCCGAGATCCTGCGGCGGTGCCAGAAGCGGTCCTCGATGTTCTCGGTGCAACCAGAACCACCGGCTCGACTGCCGAGCAGGCCGCTGCCTCTCACCTCACCTACCGCAGCGGACTGTTGGTCCTGGACAACTGCGAGCACGTGCTCGATGCGATCTCGTCATTGGTGAGCGCAGTCCGCGAGGCCGGCAGCGAACTCTCGATCCTGGCGACCAGCCGCCAACGACTGGGAGCCCAGGGTGAGGAAGCGGTGCAGATTCCGGTGCTCCAACCCGATGCCGCCGTTTCGCTGTTCGTCGAACGGGTTGCGAAACACGGTGTCGAGCTTGACCCGAGCTCCGAGGTTGTACAGCGGGTGTGTGAACGTTTGGATCATCTGCCCCTGGCCCTGGAATTGGTCAGCGCCCACACAAGGGTCCTCGGTATCGACCAGGTCTCGCTGTTTCTCGATGACAGGATGCAGCTGTTCGAGGGTCCCGAGACAATGGATAGCCACCACCAGACGCTTGAGCGAGCCATCGCTGGTTCCTACGAGATGCTGGAACCTGAAATGCAGACTGCGCTCTGCCACTTCAGCGTGTTCGCCGGATCGTTTGACCTGCCTGCCGCGCTGGCGCTCAGCGACTCCGATAGTGGTTTGACCAGCATCACCCGGGTCCAGCATTTGATGGCGTTGGCCGAAGCGTCACTCCTCGTCGTTGAAGACGGTGACGACTCACCGACCTATCGGCTGCTCGAATCGGTCCGGCTGTTTGCCGCCGAGCGGCTTCCCGAAAACGAGACGATCAGACTCGCCCACCTCAACCACTTCTGTGGCCGGGCCGAGGCGTGCTGGGAGCGGCTTCGTTCCGGTGACTCCGAGCTGGCATTCGACGAGCTGTCCAGAGACTGGGACAACTACCGAGCGGCGGTCACCTACGGCCTGGAGCTGGGCGAGATCGACACGGTCCGCAGGCTGCTCGCCGCTCTGGTGGACTACGCGGATCTCACCCAGCGGGTTGAGCACATGGATTGGGCCGAGCGGCTGCTCGGCCTCGCCGCGACGCACGACGGCCCTGCGATCAATCTCGACTCGACCAAGGCCGGGCTGGCCAGGATGCTCCAGCTGCAGGACATCGACCGAACGCGTTTGTTGTTGGCGGACCTCGACACCGAAAGCGATCTCAGTGCCTCGATGGCTGCCACCTTTAGTGCGGTGTACTCCGGTGACATCGATGGCGCTATCGCACAGATGAAGGCGATGGAGCGCTTCGTCGAAGGGACCGGCCAGATTCTGGAGGCGAACGTCAACGGCATCGTCGCATTTCTCCTCACCGCGATCGGGCAGGATCCGTCACAGTCGGTCAGGCGAATCGAGCAGATCGCTGCGACCGGAGGGCCGCTCAAGCGTTGCTTCGCAACGTTGGCCGGGAGCTTCCAGGCGTTGTTTGATGAAGATATCGAACGCTCGCTTGAGCTGGCCGAAGCGTCGATCGCTCAGGCGGGACAATACGGCATCGAGCTGATCGTTCTCGGTGGGTACCGCTCGCGAGACCACGCGTTGGCGGTAGTTGAAGACCCAGGGCTGGCAGCCACCAAGATCAGAGAAGGCATTGAGCACTACCAGCGACAGGCCCACTGGACCGCTGTGGTGGTCAGCGCTCCCCTCGTCGCCAAGCTGCTGGTGGATGGCGAACGGCCCGAACCCGCAGCCAGAATATTGTCCATTTACAACACCGCCGGGTTCCTGGGCAGCCGATCACAGGGGGTTGCGGACCTCCTCACGCTGGCCCTCAGTGAGGAGCCGACAACCTCGGCAATCTTGGCCGAACCAACGACGGTCAGGCCCGAGGAATTCACGGGCTACTTGATCGAGCAGCTCAACGAGCTGATCGAAAGCTCGCCCCGTTGAGCGGACAACCGGGTCTCCGCTAGCGTCCTGGCCATGTCCGAAAACGCTCGCACTTTCTTGAAAGCTCTCTACGGTTTCGATGCCACGGTCCGCCGGGTCGACCCTGACAGTTGGTCAAATCCGTCGCCCTGCGAGGGATGGCAGGCGGTAGACATCGTGGGCCACAACCTCGGGATGGGCCTGATGGTGAGCGGATTCACCAGGGGCATCGGGGCGAAACAACCGAGCGAAGCACCGGCCGACCCAGTCACAGCATGGCAACCCCACTTCGACGATCTGCTTGTTGCGTTGGACACCAAGGGTGCAATCAGCACCGAGGTCGAAACGCCCTGGGGTGAGATGGCGGTCGATTCGTTCATCGGCTTTGCGTGGGTCGACCCACTGATTCACACCTGGGACCTTGCAAAGGCAACCGGTCAGGTTCCGGTGATGGACGCCGGGTTGGTTGAGCGGGCATATCGCCAGCTCGAACGGGCAGGCGACTCGTTGCGAGGGCCGGGGCGCTTTGGGGCCGCTGTGGCCGAAACCGATGAGATGACCATGTCGGACCGCTTCATCGCCATCTCGGGACGAGACCCGCACTGGAGCTGACCGGCTCAGCCTTTCAGGAGAAACTCGGCGTCTTCGGTTTCGAGGAACAGCGCCAATTCATCTGCCAGCTCGGGGTGCACTTCCAGTCCCGGGTCGGCGTCGACCACTTCAATGGCGGCCCGACGGGCTGACACCACCGTCTCGCGGTCTCGCCTCAGCGATGCCAGCTTCAGGTCGTTGCGCCCCTTCTGGCGCTCCCCCATGATGGTGCCTTCACCCCGAAGATCGAGGTCGACTTCGGCCAGCTCGAACCCATCGGTTGACGCCACCAGCGCTTCCATCCGGGCCTCGCCATCTTCGGTCGATGCCTCGCCGACGAGCCAACAGGTCGAGACGTGCTCGCCACGGCCCACCCGGCCACGCAGCTGGTGGAGCTGGGCAATGCCGAAGCGACCGGCATCAAGGATGACCATCACCGTGGCGTTCGGAACGTCGACGCCAACCTCGATAACCGTTGTCGCGACCAGCACGTCCAGCCCACCGGTGCGGAACAGCTCCATCGTCTGATCCTTCTCGCCCGGCGACAATCTGCCGTGCAACAGGCCCAGCCGATACCCCTCAAGCTCCACTTCGGACAGCCGCTCAAAGGTGGCCTCGGCCGATGCGACCTCCAACTTCTCCGACTCATCGATGAGCGGGCACACGACGTAGACCTGTCGACCTTCTGCGATCTGGTCTCTGATCTCCACCCACATCTCGTCGAGCAGGGCCTGGACCTCTTCGGGGTCCAAGGCAACCTCTGGCCGCGACGATGTGGCATCGTCAAACGACGTGGAGCCGGGGGCCTGGTCGAGGTTGCCGGGGGCGGGCACCCATTTGGTCTCGATGGGGGTCCGACCTGGCGGCAGTTCATCGAGGACCGAGACGTCAAGATCTCCGTAGACGGTCATGGCCGCGGTGCGAGGAATTGGCGTGGCGGTCATGACGAGCACATCCGGCACCTCATCGCCGTAGCTACGGTCTCGCAACGCGGCCCGCTGCTCAACGCCGAAGCGATGCTGCTCGTCGATGACCACCGCACCGAGCGAACCGAACATCACGTTCTCCTGGATGAGGGCGTGGGTGCCAATGGCGATGTCCACCTCGCCGGTCAACAGGTGGCTGAGAATCCGCTTGCGGTCCGCGGTGCCGACGCGATTGCTCAGCAGTTCCACCCGCAGCGGCCGATCGGCGAACAGCGAGTTGCTGTCCTCAACCGTCAGCCCCTCAAGCAGTCGGCTGATGCCAGCAAAGTGCTGTTCGGCCAGGACCTCAGTCGGCGCCATCAACGCAGCCTGGTGACCACCGTCAACTGCGGCCAACATGGTGGCTACCGCAACCAACGTCTTGCCGGCACCGACATCGCCCTGCAACAGCCGATGCATCGGCACCGGCCGAGCGAGGTCTTTGCTGATCTCTGCGATGGCTCGCCGCTGGGCGCCGGTCAGGTCAAAGGGCAGCGTCTCGGTGAAGCTCTTCAGCAGCGGCCCGTCCACGTTGTGGGCAAGGCCAACCTCGGTTCGCTCGATGGCCCGCTTGCGCAGCACCAACGCAAGTTGCAGCCGAAACAGTTCGTCGAAGACCAGCCGCCGCCTGGCTTCGATCATGTGGGCCATGGTCTCGGGCTGGTGAATGCCCTGAAACGCCGCTTCCCTGGTGATGAAGTCATGCTCGTCGAGGAGGTACGGCGGGAGCGGATCGGCCAGGCCTCGACCTTTTGGCGGCACGGTTCGACGAAGGATCTCCGAGACCCACTCCGCAATGTCCCAGGAGTGCAGGCCGGCCTTTTCGGACTGGGGGTACACCGGGATGATGCGCCCGGTCTTGTCGCCGACGAGGTCGACCACCGGGTTTGTCATCTGCCGTTGACCCCGGAACAGGTCGACCTTGCCGTAGATCATCGCTTGGCGACCGGCGGTCAGTTGCCGTTCACGCCACGCCTGATTGAAGAACGTGATCTTCAGTGAGCCACTGTCATCGCTGACGGTGGAGGTGACCATTACTTTGCCGCCACGGACCCGCCGAGAGGAGGTGCTGTTCACCGTGACAAGAACACTGGCCTCTTCGCCCTCGGCCAGCTCCGAGATACGGGCTTCCTTGGTCCGGTCGAGGTACTTGCGGGGGTAGTGGGTGATCAGGTCGAGCAGCGTGTGTATCTCGGTCTTGGCCAGCCCTTTGGCCTTCTTGTCGCCAACGCCCTTGAGCTCGGTGACGCTGAGGCGAGCCAGGCGCTCGAGGTCGACTTCATCACTCATCCCGCCATCACACTAGCGCCGCGGGTGCTCACGCCGCCCGGATAGACCGCCGCCAGGTCAGCGGGATAGTGATGGCCATGGTCACCAGCCCAACCACTCGCATGGTGGACACCGGACCGATGGCCGGCGAGAGCAGCGCCTGGGTCAGCGCGCCAAACGGCAGGCCGCCAGCGAAGCCCAACGTCATGATGCCCATGACCCGTCCCATCATGGCCGGTTCGGTGTGCTGCTGTAGCAACGTGCGGTGGCTGGCGATGGCCACACCAGCGTTGATGCCCCAGCTCACCATGACCAGCACCGCAATCCAGTACGACGGCGCAAGGCTCAACAAGAACTGCCCCATCCCAAGCCCTATGCCGATGAACCGGGCGACGTTAAAACCGTGACGCATCGTGGCCCGCAGCCGTGCAACCCACATCGAGCTGGCCAACATCCCAAGACCGAAGCTGCCGAGCAGCAGCCCGGCGGCACCCGAGTCCCGG
>CAZSTV010000204.1:0-1980 GCA_964609665.1 uncultured Acidimicrobiaceae bacterium | reverse complement strand
GTAGTCCTGCTCGACAACGCGCGGCATGGCGATCTGCATGACGCTGAACGATGAGCCGAGGATGAGGGCGAGGATAAGCAGCGTCCGACTCGGCTCCCGGCCAAGCCCGTACCGCATGCCAGCGACAACCTCGGCGAACAGGCTCGGACGTTTCGATTTCCCAGGATTCGAGTCCGAATTCGAATCGGCGTCGGGGTTGGAGTCCGAGCCAGAATCCGACTCAGAGTCAGAGTCACTTGGGATCTGCACTCGCAGCATCAGCACGACGGCGATGGCGCAGACCACGGCCATCATGGCAAACGAACCGGCGTTGCCGACCCATTGGATCAGCAGGCCACCGAGTGCCAAACCGAGAAAACCTGCCGCCTGTCCCCCACCGTTCTGCAGCGCGGCTGCATTCACCAGACGTTCCGGTGGGACGAGCAGCGGAACGATGGCATTGAGGTTCGGCGACAGGATGACAAGGATCGACCCGAGCACCACGGCGGCAACGCCGGCGACCCGAGGTGTCGCAGCGTCGAATCCGACGACCACCGCGAACACCACAAACGCCGCGCAGGCGAGCGATGCCCACGCCACGAAGAACCGTTTTCGGTCGACCCGGTCTGACCATGCTCCCGCGGGCAGCGAGAACAGGAGCGCCGGGACGCCATAGGCGATGCCGATCAACCCTTCGGCCGCGGACCAATCGGTCAAGGTGACCATCAACCAGACGAACGCGAATCGGACCGTGCCGTTGATGCCGAACATCAACACCTGGGCAATCCAGAAGTTGCGGAAATTGGCCTCGCCGAGCAGCTCCCGAATGGGGTTCTGCTCCTCCGAAACGGTCATGGTGTCATCACGACGACTCTCATGGCGCGACCGGCCGCGTGCCTACGTTGTAAATCACCGGGCAATTCGAGTCGACCACCCGACCTGATGCAAACCGAGCGAGCCACGGATTGCTCCTGTGATTCTGGGCTGATGCGTAGCGTTGATACCGGTGATTTCGTATGGTGATACTCGCCCAAGCGGCTTTCCTCGCCCGAGTGTGACAGTTAACCTTTGCATCAATCGGATATTGGAATGGGACCCCGTTGGGCAATATGTCCTAGCAATAGGACAGATACAGGGTGCCGACCAAATCGGTTGCACAAATCGTCTGAAGGATGTGAACACGTTGCAGGGTGTCGTCAAATCATATGATCCGGTAACTCGTGATGGCCTCATCGTCACCGATACCGCTGACATGGTCGAATATGAGCTTGCCGCAACCGCCCTGGAGGGTTCTGTCTTCCGGATGCTGCGACCGGGTCAACGGGTCATCTTCGATCTCGACGGTCAGTCCAAGGCAATCGCCTTGCGGCTCGGCTCCGAAGTCGACATGGGCACTCCCGCGTGGCTGGAATCCGAGAAGTGATACCCAAACGGTAACTACGGGCGTTGCGCAACGATGCGTAGCGTCCCACCTGCCACGACAACCGGAGTCGACGGTACATGACACCCATAGGTCCACCCATTAATCCTTGCTCGCGCGAGCCGATATGTGAGGCATCATGAGCCTCGCAAACGAGCTGGAAAACCAATTCGGGTTGACCACGGTCACCCTCAAGTCCGACCTCCCACAGGATCAGCTGTTCGAGGAAGCAATTGCCAACGACCGAGGCTGGGTTGACCCCGACGGCGACGGCACCGACCAAAAGGCCTACGCCACCAAGCTTGGCGTCGACGGTCCCCTGGTCTACTACACCGACCCCACCTGCACCGGACGCCCGACAAAGGACACCTTTGCGGTCGCCCGTGACAGCGTGAAGGACGAGGTCTGGTGGAAGCCCGACTTCCAGCAGTTCGATCCCGCCAAGTTCGATGCGCTCCTCCCCCGGGTTATCGAGCACCTCAACGCCAAGAACGCCACGCTCTACACCACCGACGTGTTCTGCGGTTGGGACACCGAGTTCGCCGAGCCGTACCGGTTCATCGGCGAGTACGCCACCCACG
>CAZSTV010000203.1:0-10540 GCA_964609665.1 uncultured Acidimicrobiaceae bacterium | reverse complement strand
GCTGAAACCATCGATGGCCGAGCCGTCGAAGTGGACACCCTCCTCGAAGGCGGTCTCAAGCTCCACCGGAGAGATGGCAACCGACTTCAGCTTGCCCAAAACATCAGTGAACCAGAGTCGGATCAGCTTGACGTTTCGCTCTTCGACTGCTCGAAGCACATATTCCTGCTCTCGTTCCACCCCTCGATTAGTAACACCTTTCAGGTCCGAAAGACACCCCGGAAATAGCGGGATCAGGGTGGATTCACACGGCGTTAACAATCTATGTATTGCGACTCGGCCCGCGGCCCGGTTTAGTGAAATCTGGAAACCTATAGACGAAGTCGGGAGAACCTGTGACTTACCGGGCTGAATACATCTGGATCGATGGCACTGAGCCAACTGCTGAGATTCGATCGAAGACCAAGATCCTGGCCGATGGCGATGAGCCCGGCATTTGGGGGTTCGACGGGTCGAGCACCAACCAGGCGACCGGCGACAACTCTGACGTTGTCCTCGCCCCGGTCTTCCAGTGCCCGGACCCGATCCGCGGCGGCAGCAATATTCTGGTGCTCTGCGAAACCCAGCTCACCGCTGACCTTTCGCCCCACCCCACCAACACCCGGGCCGCGGCCCGCGACGCCCTCGCCAAGTACGGCGACCAGGAGCCATGGTTCGGCCTCGAGCAGGAATACACCATGCTCGCCCCCGACACCAAGTGGCCGTACGGCTTCCCGCCCCACGGCTTCCCCGGACCGCAGGGCCCGTACTACTGCGGCGTCGGCGCCGTGAAGATTGCCGGTCGTGACCTGGTCGAAGAGCACACCACCCTCTGCATCGAGGCCGGCCTCAACATCTCGGGCACCAACGCCGAGGTCATGCCAGGCCAGTGGGAATTCCAGATCGGCCCGGCAGACACAGTCACGGTTGGCGACCACCTCTGGATGGCCCGCTACCTGCTGTATCGGGTCGGCGAGAAGCACCACGTCGAAATCTCCATCGAGGCCAAGCCGATGAAGGGTGACTGGAACGGCGCAGGCATGCACACCAACTTCTCCACCAAGGCCATGCGTGAGGGCTACGACGCCATCGAGACCGCAGCCAAGTCGCTGGGCGCTCCCGGCAAGCCCGAAGAGCATCTCGCTGGCTACGGCGTCGGTATCGAGGATCGCCTCACCGGTGACCATGAGACCCAGCGTTTCGACCAGTACAGCTACGGCGTCTCTGACCGGGGCGCCTCGGTCCGTATCCCATGGCAGGTCGCTCAGGACAAGAAGGGCTACATCGAGGATCGTCGCCCCAACGCCAACGCCGACCCCTACGTGGTCGCCACTCTCATGACCAACACGGTCTGTGAGGCCCTGGCCTAGGCGCTTTTCGAGAAATTCGGATCCCCGACCGGACATGTCGGTCGGGGACCTGTACTCTTCAATTTTTGAATAGGAGGGAGCGGCGTCCGGCGGGGATACTGCTCTCTCCTATTTGGTTTTCGTGTCTGGTTTTCGACCACACCGTCAGGTCAGAACCAGGTACCCGGGCACCTGATGATGGGGCGTGTCGAGGTAGATCTTGGCCTCTGGCATGCCTCCGAAGCGTCCATGGCTCCAGCGGACCTCCACGTGGCCCTCAACCGCTGAGGACTCCCCGGTCTCCTCTGAGACGATCTCCGCCCGCCACCGAACCAATGGCTGGCCGACCGCATCGCCCCACGCATCAAACGCTTTCAGCGTGTAGAGCTGACGAAAGTCCCACGGTGTCGCCACGCGATAGTGCAGCGGACAGCCATCGGACGAGCGGCCGAGCACAAAGTACGGCGACGGGGCGAAGCGAAGAAGCCGCCACAGCATCTCTTCGGGATCCCGTCGGAGGTTCTCCTTCCAAATCGTTGCTGACTGGTTCGAGACGTCGATCGCCAACCATTTGTAAGCTTCGGCCGCCTCATCCGAAGGCCAGGCCCGAGACCGAAATGCGGGTTTGATCGCCTTGCGGTCCGCCGGGGTCAGCTCACACGCCTGCTCGGGCACGGGCCCGACGTCCACATCCCCCGCTGCAAACGCCTCACGGCACCGCGACCACAGATCCTGATACGCGTCTGGCGAAACGGCCTGGTACCAATCGCTGGCCCGGGAGCTGCGCCGCTCGGCCAACACCCGCTCGAACAGGTGGCTCGGGCTGGCGTTCATGAGGATGTCGGACCCGTACTTGCAGCTGATCAGGTAGACGTGATCGATGCGAAGGTCTGCGGGGATCTGCTCATAGGCCGGCGGCCGGTGAGGGCCCTTCCACTCCAGCCACCAGGGCGCCCGACCCCGCAGTCCTTCCTGGGAGTACGCAAACAGCTGCCCGTTGGCCCAGGCGGTCTCAAACTCGTCGGTGTACTTCCCGGACTCCCGGGCGTCGATGAGGCGATCGAAGTGGTCCTCGGTGACGTTGCTGACAAGCCGAGGGCGAACCCCGAGCGCGTGGTCGAGCTCCCGGTAGCCCAACATGGCAAGCCCGGTCACAATCTCGGTGACCTCGGTCCGGATGTCTGCCACTAGCTCTCCGCTTCCGGGCGGGCCGCCAGGCCGCCTCTGGCACTCTCAGGCGGCGCTTCGACCCGGACCATGTTGCTGCGAGGGTCAACCACCACCGGGGCGTCAAACCACTCAACCAGCGGCTCGGCGCCGTACTTTTCGGTCACCCCGGCCCGCCACCCCGGATTGAAGGCCGCTTCGGCACTGGCCCGGTCCGCCCACCAGTACGTGCCGCCAACGGTCCAGCCGTCCTCGGACAGCAGATACGCCTTCCAGAGCAGGCCCGGAACGTCCAGGTAGGTGTGGGCGTTGATCCCAAACCGCTTTCGGGCCTCGTCAACGGTCATCGGGTCTGCCGAATCGGCCTCTGAGCTGGGGAAACGCACGACGGTAACAATCACCCTCGTTTTCTAGCATGGTCATCACAAAGCCCTAACACCACTGCCGCACGATGTAGTCATCCCCTCAAGCAATAGGAGCAAAACCCCAAACATGACTACCTCAAAGTTCAAGCGATTTGGACTGCCCGCCGCCATGGTCGTCGGCGGTGTGACCGTCGGCTCGCTGTTCGCCCCGATCGGCCTCGCGTCGGCTCAAGAAGCGGACACCGACGCTGACGACACCACAACCGAAGAGTCAGACGCCACCTCCGAAGACGCCGAAGCCGAAGAGTCCGAAGGCCGCAGCGGCCGCCGTGGCCACCGCCGAGGCGCCAAGTCCGAGGTGATCACCGAGGCACTCGGCCTCAGCACCGATGACATCCGCCAGGGCTTCGAAGACGGCAAGAGCCTTGCCGACATGGCCGCCGAGCAGGACGTCGACGTCGACGAACTCAAAGACGCCATGGTCGCCGCTGCAACCGAGCGCATCAACGCGGCCGTTGAAGCCGAGCGCATCGACGAAGACGAGGCCGCCGAAAAGCTCGCCGAGCTTGACGCAAAGATCGATGAGCGGCTCAACACCGTGCCGGACCTGACCGAGCGCGAAGGCAAGAGCCGTAGCCGGGGTGGCGCCAGCCTCTCCGCCCTCGAAGAGACCCTCGGTCTGAGCGGCGAAGAGATCCGTGCCGAACTGGCCGCGGGCAACTCCCTCGCCGATGTCGCTGAGGCGCAGGGCGTCTCGGTCGAAGACCTCGCAGACCAGCTGGTCGCCAACATGGAAGAGCGCATCGATCAGGCGGTCGAGAACGGCCGCATCGACGAGGAGCGGGCCGAGGAGATCCGAGAGGGTCTCGACGAGTCCGTCGAAGAGAAGCTCAACGGCACCTACGACGGTGAGCGCAACGGTCGTCGTGGCAACCGGGGTCACCGTGGCGCCGGTGGCGCAGACAGCGCTGACACCGACGGCGCAGTTGAAGACGCCAGCATCTAACCGGCCGGGTCCCCTCCCCGACAGTTAGACGGCTACACCAGCAGCCCCGGCATTCCGCCGGGGCTGCACGGCGTTTTGGCCGCAGCTACTCGCTCGGGTTGCCCCGGTAGTGATTGGTGACCGGCATCCGGCGATCCCGACCGAAGGCCCGCCTGGTGATCCTCGTGCCGAGCGGGCTTTGGCGCCGCTTGAACTCGGCGATGTCCACCAGGCGAGCGATGCGCCGAACGACGTCCGGGTCCCCTCCGGCCTCGATCAGCTCCGCTGCGGTCTTGTTGTGCTCGACGAGCTGGATCAGCATTGGGTCCAGGACCTCATAGGGCGGCAGGCTTTGATCATCTCGCTGGTCCGGTCGAAGCTCGGCGGACGGGGCCTTCGTCAGGATGGACTCGGGAATCATCTCCCGACCGGCCCGGCGGTTGTAGTCCTCGGCAAGGTCGTACACCTGTAGTTTCCAGGCGTCCTTGATCACGGCGAACGCTCCGGCGGTGTCGCCGTACAGGGTGGAGTACCCGACGGCCAGCTCGCTCTTGTTGCCGGTGGTCAGCACCAGCCAGCCGAACTTGTTCGCCAAGGCCATCAGCGTGACACCGCGAATGCGGCTCTGCAGGTTCTCCTCGGTCAAGCCGGGGTCATCACCGCCAAATGACGGCGCCAACATTTCCAGGAACGCCTGGTGGGCCGGTTCGATGGCGATGGACCGCACGTTGATCCCAAGGTTCTGGCACAGCTTTTCCGAAGCCGAGACCGAATGATCAGACGAGTACCGCGACGGCATCATCACGGCGTTCACGTTCTCCGGCCCTAGAGCGTCGGCGGCCAGCGCCGCGGTCAGCGCAGAGTCGATGCCGCCGGACAGGCCGAAGCAGACGTCGGTGAACCCGTTGTTGTGAACGTAGTCTCGTGCGCCGAGCACCAGCGCCTGCCAGATCTCCTCCAGCGGTTCGAGCAGGGGTTCGAGCACCGGCGGGAGTCCGGTTTGGGAGACCGATGTCGTGGTGGTGACCGTTGTCAACGGGAGAGTGACGGGCTTTGGTGCCGTCACTTCGAAGTCGGCAACGTGGACCTGTTCGACGAACTGGCCGGCTCGTGCCACCAACTGGTCGTTGCCATCGTGCACGACTGAGGCGCCGTCGAACACCAGCTCGTCCTGACCGCCAACGAGGTTGACGTATGCCAGCGGCGTTGCGGTCTCAGAGATCCGCTTGGTGAGCATTTCATTGCGGGCTTCCACCTTGGTCTGGTGGTACGGCGACGCGTTGATGTTGATGACCATCTGGGCGCCACCCTCGGCCAACACGTTGACCGGGCCGTCGGCAAACCACATGTCCTCGCAGATGGAAACGCCCACGTTGACCCCGGCGATGGACCACAGCGGGAACTCGGTCCCGGGAGTGAAGTAGCGCTTCTCATCGAAGACGTCGTAGTTGGGGAGCCGGTTCTTGTAGTAGTTGCCCTTGATCTCGCCACCGGCGCAGACCGCCGCGGCGTTGTAGACGACCGGCGGGTAGGGGGCGTCCGGGGCATCGGGGTCGGCACTCCGGTCGTAGTCGAGGTACCCGACGATTGCCGCGCAGGATCCGGTGGCGGCGGCAACACGATTGATCGCCGCCAGGTTCTCTTCAAGGAACCGACGTTTGTAGACAAGATCCTCCGGCGGGTAACCGGGAATGGTCAGCTCAGGGAAGACCGCAACGTCGCATTCGGCCGCTTCGGCCTGTCGCAGGGCCGAGATAATCAGGTCGACGTTGGTGTTGAGCGCGCCGACCACGACGTCGATCTGGCAGAGGGCAATTCGCAACGAGGGCACGGTGTCAATCTATCTGAGCCAGTTTCAGTGTGGCGAAGCGCCCCGGGAGACGGCCGAAGCGCCCCAGGGGACGGCCGGGGCGCCCCCGAGGTGAGGTATCCACCAATCCGTCGCTCTACCTGGGCTAAAGTATGCGTGGCGAGGCGGTAGGACTCACATGCCCATTTTTCGACCCTACAAACGCCTCCGGAAGGCCCGTGTGCCCCGGTTCTTCTTCGCCGCGGTGGTCGCACTGGCCGTGCTCTCTTCAGCCCTCCCCTCCGACGCTGATCTGTCCGAGGAGATCGAGAAGCTCAAAGAGGAGCGAGCGGAACTACAGGAGCAGCGCGAAACACAGGCGCAGGCCATCGATGTCAGCACCGCTGAGGCGAACGAGCTTGCCGCTGCCCTGGCCGGCCTGAACGGTCAGGTCAACGAGCAGGAGGACAAGCTCGAACAGGCCAAGGTGCAGTTGGCCGCGGCCGAGGGGCGCTTCGCCGATGCGTCCGATGCCGTTGCGCTCAAGATTGAAGAGATCAACGACCTGAAGGGCCAGGTCTCGGAGCGGGCGATCTCCGCGTGGGTTGATCAGAACGTCGGTTCGACACCGGTGCTGGAAAACACCAATCCCAACCAAGCGGTTCGGATGCAGTCGCTGGTGCAGTCGGTCACCCGCCAAGAGGTGGACGTGGCCGAACAGTTGAAGGAAGCACGAGAGGACCTTGCGCTCGAAGAGGCGCTGGCCGCCCGAGCAACCCAAGACGCCGAACAGTTCCGCTCGGCGATCGCCAGCGAACTCGAGGTGCTTGAGGGCATTCGGGATCAGCAGGCCGTTCTGCTCAACGAAGCGGAAGCCCGTCTGGAAGCTCAGCTCTACGAGGCCGCGGTCATGGCAGAGCGCGACAAAGAAATCGCAAACGGCATCACCGAGAAGAACAAGGAGTTGCAGCGTCAGGCAGAGCTGGCCCGCCGCCGCAACCCCGCTCCGTCATCTTCCAACAACACCAAGTACCCGACCGCCGATGAAATCACCAAGGTCGAGGGGTTCTGGGTCCATATCGAGATCGCCGACAATCTGCAGCGGATGCTGGACAAGGCCAAGAGCGAAGGCCATGACTTCGGCGGCTGGGGTTACCGAGACCACGCATCGCAAATCAGGCTGCGCAAAGCCCACTGCGGCACGAGCAACTACGCGGTGTATTCGATGCCTTCTTCGCAATGTCGTCCACCGACGGCCCGGCCCGGTTCTTCACAGCACGAGCTTGGCAAGGCGATCGACTTCACCTATGGCGGTAAGACCATCGGCACCCGTTCAAGCGCCGGATTCAAGTGGTTGAACGCCAACGCCAACAGCTTCGGCTTCTACAACCTGCCGAGCGAGCCGTGGCACTGGTCGGTGAACGGCCGATAATGGCCCGATGGCCAGTGACCGCACACCGCATGACCTAAGCGCTCTCGAGGCCAGGAGTGAACTGCGCTCCGGTCGGCTGTCATCGGCGGAGTTGGTGTCTTCCTGCCTGGAGCAGATCGAGACGTTCGATCCGTACCTGAACGCTGTGGTCACCGTTGCCGCAGACCGGGCCCGGGCCGAGGCGGACCGGGCTGACGCCATGACCGCCGCAGGGCAGTCGATGGGACCGCTCCACGGACTCCCGGTGGCCATCAAAGATCTACAGGTCACCGAAGGTGTGCTCACCACCTACGGCAGCGCGGAGTTTGCAGAGAACGTGCCGTCCGCGGACTCCGGCATCGTCGCCAAGATCCGGGCCGCCGGCGGCATCGTCATCGGCAAGACCAACATCCCGGAGCGAAGCATCGGCGCCAACACCGTGAACCGGCTCTTTGGAGCCACCGGCAACCCGTTCGACCCGTCCAAGACCTGTGGGGGCTCATCCGGCGGATCCGGTGTGGCCCTTGCGGCCAACATGGCGCCGCTGGCAACCGGGTCAGACCACGGCGGCAGCCTCCGCATCCCGGCCTGCTACTGCGGCGTTGTCGGGTATCGGGCAACCCCGGGCGTTGTCCCCTTCGAGGAGCGGACGACCCCGCAGACCTACTACAGCGTTCAGGGCCCCATGGCCCGAACGGTCGATGATGTCGCCCTGCTGCTGTCGGTCATTTCCCGCCGTCCCGAGCGCGGACCGCGAGACCCGATGGCGTTCCCGCTCGACGCCGAAGCGTTCGCCACCCTCGACCCGCCGGAGCTCTCCTCGCTGCGCATCGGTTTCACCGAGGATCTTGGCGGGGTGATGGTGTCGGAGGCGATCCGTGAACAGTTCCGCTCCAGGATCGAAAAACTCCGTCCGCTGGTCTCGGTTTGTGAGCCGGTCGCGGTGGATCTCACCGCCGCGGTCGAGACCGACTGGCGCATTCGCTCCGATGTGTTCGTCACGCAGTATCACGCGGAGGTCGACGGCTGGGACCCGGGCTTCAACCCGAACATTCGGGCCAGCTATGACGCGGCGCTGCAGACCCCGATGGAAGACATCGCCCGGGCCAGGGCGAGCCAGATGGCGTTGATTCGGCAGTTCCAGGCGGTCACCGATGACTACGACGTGATCATCTGCCCGGGGGTCAGTGTCACGCCGTTCCCGTGGAAGGACCTGTACCCAACGGTGGTCGACGGGGCACCGGTCGAGAACTACATGGCCTGGTTAACCCTCACCGCGGCGATCACCGTCATCGGTCATCCGGTGGTGGCCCTACCGGCGGGACGGGACCATCTGTCCATGCCGTTCGGGCTCCAACTTATTGGCGCGACCTATGGCGACCACCGGCTGCTATCGGTGGCGAAGGCGATCGAGACGGCGTTGCAATCCGACCCGGCCACCGCACGGCCGGTCCCGGCCTTTGATGCGCTCGCGGCATCGACCGTCGACCTGCAGGACACCACCGGAACGGTGTAGCACCCAGCCGCAACGGCGTGTCGCCTCGCCGTTCTGGCTACCTCTTATTGGCATCCGCCGCTGATCCCTCGAACCAGCAGCCGCCTGGCTACGATCGGCCGATGCGACACCCCCTGAGCGATCAGTACCGAAGTGGCCGAGAAGGCCTGTTGGCCCTTGGCCGAGAGCTGACCCCATCCGAAGGCGACATGATGACCAGCGCCTGCCCGCTGTGGTCGGTCAAGGACGTGTACGCCCATCTGGCCGGTATCTCCACCGACATTCTCAATGGCAACACCGAAGGCGCGGCCACCGAGGCGTGGGCAGACGGGCACGTCGCCGCGCGGTCCGACCGCAGCCTGGAGCAGGTGCTGGACGAGTGGTCGACCGCCGGGCCAGAAGTCTCGAACGTGATGGAGGAGGCGGGGGAGGCCTTCCCGTTCCAGCTGTTCGTCGACCAGTGGACCCACGAATGGGATATTCGCGCCGCGCTCGGCGCCCAGGCATCGTCGGAATCCGATGATTCGGTGTTCGCCCACTACCTCGACCAGTTCCATTCTGTGATGGCAAGCGACGCCGAGGAGCGAGGGCTCGACAGGCTTACCGTGGAAGTCGATGGGCGCCGGTTCGACGTTGGCACCGGTGAACATCTTGGGGAGGTCTCGCTGACCACATTCGAGTTTGCTCGAATTTCGATGGGCCGTCGGTCCCGACGACAATTGATGGAATTGGACTGGCCCGAAGGCGATATGTCGCCGCATATCGATGTGTTGGTTCGGTGGTCGGTCGCCGAGTTCGACGTGCACGACCCGGTAATTCTCACGAGCTAATTTTCCGAAATAGGATAAGGATGTTATGTCTTCTGTTTGAATTTGTTGGTTGGGTCTCCTAGCTTCTCGCACAGGAAGAACAACGATCACCATGGGGGATATATGAGACACGACCACGCTCATTTTCATCTAGACCAGATGAGCCGGCGCGATGCGTTGAAGTTCGGAGCGAGTGCTGCGGCAGCCGCGACGACTGCGGCTGTTGCCGTGGAAATGGCTACGGCTGAGCCTGCGCAGGGTATGAACCGCAAGTACAACGACGACATGTTCGACGTTGAGGCGGTCATCGCCGGAGAGTGGGTGCCGAGCGCCTATGGCATCGACGATCAGCGGGGGACGCTCAACGAGGTGACCCCCAATCGCACCGCTGCCACCATGTCTCGGATGAAGCGAGGCGATGTGACCGCCTACCAAATGGGTGAGGCGATGTTCAACGGTTTTCCCGCCTTCCCGGCAGTTCCACCCCGTTTGCATGAGATGTATCTGCTCGCCTTCGGCTTCGATGCCGGACAGGAGTTTGCTGATGGTGGCGGTATCCAATCGGGCACCGACCCGCTCGGTCCAAACCTTGTAACCGGGTTTGAGGAGCGATTTGCCGAGAACTTCACGCTGCAGATCGGCTCCCAAATTGATGGCCTCGGCCACGTTGGTATCGGCCCTATGTTCTACAACGGCCACACCACTGATTCGCTCACCAGCCCCACCGGCCTCACCGCTCTCGGCAACGAAACGATGGGTCCGATCGCCACCCGAGGCGTCGTGCTCGACATCGTCGGGTTGAAGGTCGCCACCGGTGCCACCGATGACTTCTTCATCGCCCCGAACGGCAAGCCTGTCCTGCGGGACAACTACCGCATCACAATCGATGACATCGAGAACGCATTGCACCGTCAGCGGGTCAACCTCCCGATCCGGGCCGGAGACGTTCCGATCTTCCACACCGGCTGGACCCACCTGGTGCGCGACGATCCAGACCGTTACCTGACCCAGGAGCCCGGCATCTACCTTGCCGAGGCTCGCTACCTGGCAGACCGCAAGGTGGCGATGATCGCTTCGGACACCTGGGGTCTGGAAGTGCTCGACCCGGCGGTGACCAGCGGCAACGCCTTCCCATGCCATCAGGAGCTGTTCGCAAAGTACGGTTGCCGCATCGGCGAGTCGTTCCTGACC
>CAZSTV010000202.1:0-10551 GCA_964609665.1 uncultured Acidimicrobiaceae bacterium | reverse complement strand
TCCCAGTACTACTTTGATGGCACCACTCGCGAGAGCCTGCCGGCAGACCAAGACGAGCGGTTCGACATCATGTATGACTGGATCGAGCTGAACGTCGACTCCAACAGCGGCTACTCGTACGGCTCGACCGGCACCGACGTGGAGCTTGAGTTCTCGGTCGACCTGGCAACCCCCGAAGAGGCGGCCGCCCAATGCGACACCTACCGGGACCTTGCCGCGGCCTACCTTTACGACGTCGAACTGGCCGAGATCACCCTTGCCGGGTGGGTGCTCGGCCCCGATGGCTCCTTCGACGAGGCCGACTGGGACACGATCACCTGCGACATCTGAGGTTCTACCAACCGGACTGCTCACCGGGCCAAATCTTGGCCAGCCACTATGCTCAGCTGACGGTTGAGCCAACGGGCAGGAGAGAACGTGAGCGGACGGGGAGCAACATCGGACAGCATCGGGTACGAACCGATCGAGTCCGCATCAGTGGACGAGCTGCGGGCGCTGCAACTCGAACGGCTGCAGGCCACGCTGCGCCACTCCTATGAGCACGTTCCCCACTACCAACAGGCGTTCGACGCAGCCGGAGTGCACCCCAACGATTTCACGGGGTTCGACGACCTCGCACGGTTTCCGTTCCTGACAAAAGCCGACCTGCGTGACAACTACCCGTTCAAGATGTTTGCGGTTCCTCGAGACGAAGTGGTGCGAATCCACGCCTCGTCCGGCACCACCGGCAAGCCGACCGTCGTTGGGTACACCAAGGCCGACATCCAGACCTGGGCAACGCTCATGGCAAGATCCATCTACGCCGCCGGCGGCCGCCAAGGGGACATCGCACACGTCGCCTACGGCTATGGACTGTTCACCGGCGGGCTCGGCGCTCACTACGGCGCCGAGGAACTCGGGTGCACCGTCGTTCCGGTCTCGGGCGGCCAAACCGAGAAGCAGGTGAATCTCATCCGTGACTTCGAGCCCCGGATCATCCTGGTCACCCCCTCGTACTGTCTGAATCTGATCGACGAGATGGAGCGCCAGGGCATGGACCCGGCAACGTCGTCGCTTGAGGTTGGCATTTTCGGTGCCGAGCCATGGACCGATGGCCT
Organism: uncultured Acidimicrobiaceae bacterium; assembly: GCA_964609665.1. Lineage (GTDB taxonomy): Bacteria > Actinomycetota > Acidimicrobiia > Acidimicrobiales > SZUA-35 > JAHELU01. The sequence goes on along the minus strand of CAZSTV010000202.1, from coordinate 9,454 downwards.
GCGGGAGGAGATCGAAGCGAGGCTCGGCATGGACGCGGTCGACATCTACGGCCTCTCGGAGGTTATGGGTCCGGGCGTTGCTCAAGAGTGCGTGGAGACCAAAGACGGGCCGACCGTCTGGGAGGACCACTTCTACCCCGAGATCATCAACCCCGATACCGGCGAGTTGGTCCCCGACGGCGAATTCGGCGAGCTGGTCTTCACCTCTCTGACCAAAGAAGCGCTCCCGGTGGTCCGGTACCGAACCCGTGATCTCACCAGGCTGCTGCCAGGAACCGCCCGCCCGATGCGACGCATTGAGCGAATCTCCGGCCGCTCCGACGACATGATGATCATTCGGGGTGTCAACGTCTTCCCGTCACAGATCGAAACCGAAATCCTGAAGGTGGCCGGGCTCAGTCCCCACTTCCACCTGACGGTTGGGCAGTCGGGGAACATGAAGACCTTGGCGGTCCAGGTGGAGATTGCTCCCGGTGCGGAACGCGCTGCAGAAGAACTTGGCCAGGAGCTGACGGCGTTGGTCAAGAACAACGTGGGCGTGTCGGCCGCCGTGTCGGTGACAGAACAGGGCTCGGTTGCCCGTTCGGAAGGAAAGGCGCAGCGGGTCAGCCACAGCTGATCGACGCCGAAAGGGAACTATGGGTACACAGTGGATTATTGAGGGCACGATCGACCCGCGCTGGCCGATCAACACCAGGGGCAACGTTGGGGAGGTGTTTCCCGAAGTGGTGACCGCGCTGACCTACGAGTTGGCGATCATCCCGGCCGAGGCCGCTTGGCGGGAGGCGTACCGCGAGCTGGGCATCCATTCACCGTCTGACTTCAAGTCAGACGATCCGGTCATCCTCGGACTGTACGGCGGATACACGTACCTCAACCTGTCCTACCTTCGCATGATGGGCGTTCGTGCCCCCGGCTCATCGGCGGAGGCGATCGACGTTGCGTTCTTCGGCGAAGGAGACCCGCCGCCGTACCAGCCGAGAAAGGGCGACAAGAGCATCAGCTCGTCGCTCAAGATTCTGCGCACTGTGCTCGGGGCGCTGGGCGCCAAGGAACTGCCGCCGGTGGTTGAGGACAGCTTCACCAAAGCGGCAGCGATCGAACACCGGCGTCCACCCCTCGATGCCCCGGACTCGCTCCTGCTCGACTACCTGACGTACTTCGGCGACCACTTCGGCCCGGTCTTCGGCAACCACATGAAGTCCACGGCGGTGGCGGCCATCGTCTCCGGCATCCTGGCCGACGCAGCGACAGCGGCAGGCGAACCCGGGCTTGTCACCCACCTCATCGGCGCCGCCGGAGACGTGCGCTCCGCTCAGTACTCCCACGACCTCAACGCCGTCGCTCAAATCGTCAAGGCCGAGCCGACCCTTATGGCCGCCTTCGACGAGGGCGTCACCGGCCTACTCGCGCGGGTGGCGGAAGAACCGAAGGCGCAGGGTTTCCTCACCACGTTCGGGGCCTTCGTCGACAAGCACGGGCATCGGGGGCCGAACGACTGGGAGTTGTCGAGCAGGACCTGGGACAACACACCGGAGCTGGCACTCGGGGCGATCGACGTGATGCGACGATCCGACGCCGACCTCTCCCCCCGATCCCGGCTTGCCGAGGATCAGTCGAAGCGAGACGCCGCGGTGGCCAAAGTCCGACCCCACCTGAATTTCATGGACAAGATGAACTTCGACAAGGCGGTCAAGGCCGTGCCGTTCTGGGCCCAGGCCCGTGAGGCGACGAGGGACCGGGCGGTGCGATCGTCGCTTCCGGCCAAGCAGGTCTACCGTGAGCTCGTGCGGCGAGCGGCTGAACGCGGCGGCAACCCAGACCCGGTCGCGGTGGCGCTGCTCTATCCCCGCACCGAACTCCCGGCCTACATGGAGAACCCGTCTTCCATGACCGACGTGCTGGAGGAGCGGCTGGCTCTCCACCGGCGCTTCAGTGCCGTGGAGCCCCGGTTCTTCATCACGTCCCAGGACGAGGTGCCGACCATCGAGGAAATGGAGGCCGAGCAGGTCGCCGCTCCCGAGCTGGCCAAGGCCGGGGCAACCCTGTCCGGCGATGCCGGGTCGAGCGGCGTTGCGACCGGTCGGGTCCGAGTGGTGCTGGATCCTGCAGACGCCAGCTCCCTGGAGCCGGGCGAGGTACTGGTTGCGCCACTGACCGACCCATCGTGGACCCCTCTGTTCCTGCCCGCTGCTGCGGTGGTGGTCAACGTCGGTGCGCTAATGAGCCACGCCGTCATCGTCGCCCGTGAGCTTGCGATCCCCTGCGTCGTTGCGGTCGAAGGCGCCACCTCAAAACTGGCCGATGGGATGCTGGTGAAGGTGGACGGCACTGCGGGCACCATTGAGGTGCTCGAAGGTCCCTAGGCACCGTTTCCGGCCGCCAGGCCGTGGGGGACGGTTCTAACGCACTCCCCGGACGTGTGACAAACTTCGCTTGCAAATGCAAGCGAAGTGCTTGCAGTGCTTGCAACTGTTGGGTATAGTGATTGACATAGTTAACGCGTAACCACGCGAAGAACCAACACCAAGAACAGAGAGTGCATCATGGCCGCAAAGACCAAGACCGCAAGCAAGTCCGCCACCAAGACCCCCGCCGCCAAGGCCAGCCGCAAGGCTTCCACGAAGACCACCACCAGGGCCGAAAGCGCCAAGAAGACCGCGGAAGAGACCATCGACACCGCAGTCGACACCGCAACCACCCAGTTCGAAGCGGTGGCCACCAAAGCACAGGAGCAGTACTTCTCCTTGCTTGAGCAGGGTCAGACCCTGGCCATCGACGGCATCGGCTCCCTCGCCGGTTCCTACAACGAGTTCGTCACCCGGGTCCAGATCCCCGCCATCCCCGGCGTCAGCTCCGAGCCCCGCAACCTCCCCACCATCTCGGCCCCGACCGACATGGTCGACAGCTACTTCGAGTTCGCAGCCAAGGCGCTCGAAAACCAGCGGGAGTTCGCAAACCGAGCACTCGCCGCCGTCTCCAAGAACTAGGCGACGATCTCTCTCCAATAGCAACATGTCGCAGACCGGTTCGGTCTGCGACATGTTCGTTTTCAGCCAAGCTGCCATGACCAAAAAACCCACGTCCGAACCAGATCCGGAACCAGACCCAGAACCAGCGAGAGAGCCAGCAACACTCGGCGGCTTCATCCGCGCCAGGCGGAGGATGGCGAACCTGTCACTCCGACAGCTCTCTTCCATGGCGGAGATTTCGAACGCCTACCTCAGCCAGATAGAGCGTGACCTGCACGAGCCGTCAATTCGGGTACTCAACAGCGTCGGTAAGGCGTTGGGGCTCTCGCCAGAAACGCTGATGGCCCAGGCCGGTCTGATCCCGAAAGATCGAACAAGCGACGGATCCGACCCCGGCGATGCAGCCGCGGCGGCGCCAGCGGTGTCCACCGAAGAGGCAATCGCTGCGGACCCCTACCTCTCCGACGGCGAGAAGCAGGCACTGCTCACGGTGTATCGCAGCTACCGATCTCCGAAAGACTGACCAGCGCCATCGGTTGCGGCGAGGGCCGGCATCAGGTCCGCAAGCGCATCGAGGCTGATGTCGGGGACAACCTCGTCGTGACTCCACGGCCTTCCCCGATGCAACCAGGCGGTGCGGATGCCGATCTTCGCCGGTCCGACGACGTCGTTGATCGCCGAGTCGCCAACCATCCACAGCGTCTCGTCCGACCGTCTATCCATTGAAGATGCTGCCGGCAGCGGCGGATAGCCGCAGGCCTCGATGGCAATGTCGAACAGGCGACGGTCGGGCTTCTTGATGTCATGGTCACCGGAGACGACGACCGCGTCTACCAGCGGTCGCAGCCCGAGATGTTCGACCTTGGCGTGCTGCTGTCCGCTCGACCCGTTTGACACGATGGCCAGCGTCCAGCCCGCATCCCGAAACGTCGCCAGGCACGCCAGCGCCCCATCAACAGCGGTCGTCAGTTCGACCACCCGTTTGCGATACACCGACAGCAGTTCGTCGACTGGCGGCGCCAGTCCGTAGCGCTCTCTGATGGCCCCAAAGACCGTCGCCCGATCGGCGTAGCCGTCGTTGTCCGCGGCCAGGATCCACTGGCCAGCCTCGGCCGGCAGGCAGTACTCGGCACAGAACTCATCGACCCACGCGGCCACCGCCGCCGCCCGGTCGGCCAGCGTGTTGTCGAGGTCAAACATGGCCAGCATCGACAGGACCAGCGACGCCGCTAGTGGGAACCGGTGGCGTTGGCGCCACCCGACGGTGGCGAGTCTGGAGTACGAGCCGCGTTGAACCCATCGACCATGTTGCCCTCATCAGTCGTGCTGACCTCGTTGAGCAGGCCGGTGGTCACGTCGTAAACGAACCCTCGAATGTGGTCGGTGTGCGGGAGGAACGGCGATGTGGTCAGCCGCTTGATCGACTGGCGGACATTGTCGTAGGGGTCGGAAAATCCGTCCAGCGACCAGGCAGGGGTCACCCCAAGCTCGGCGGTCAGCTCCTCGCGGAACTGGGCCTCATCCACCGACTGCAGGCCGCAGTCGGTGTGGTGGATCAAGATGATCTCTTTGGTTCCGAGGTATCGCTGGGACAGGCACAGGGACCGAATCACGTCATCGGTGATCACACCACCGGCGTTGCGGATCATGTGGGCGTCTCCGTCTGCAAGCCCGAGGGTGGCATAGGGGTTAATCCGCGAATCCATGCAGGCCACGATGGCCAGGTGGCGCGCTGGCTGACCGGGAACCTCACTGTCGTAGGCCGCTGCGGCGTACTCGGCGTTGCGGCCCAGGAGCTCGTCTGTGTTTGGCTGAAACGTCACATGGCCAGCGTAGAGCCCGATCCTGGGACTCGGACCGGCCGCTCGGACTGGTACAGCGGCACCCGTGGGCGTACCGTTTGGTCCGGACGAAAGGACGAATCCCATGTTGATTTCCACCGCAGAGCTAGCCGAGGCGCTTGGTCCCGATGGCACCGCCCCCGCCGACTACCGAATCTTTGACTGCTCGGTGTTTCTCCGCCCGTCCGACGCCGGACCATTCGAGGTCACCTCTGGCCGTGGCGCCTTCGACGAGGGACACATCCCCGGCAGCGGCTTCCTCGACCAGATCGGCGAGCTGTCGAACCAAGACTCCGACCTGCGGTTCATGGCGTTGAGTCCTGATGAGCTTGCGGCCGCCTTCGGGCGTCGCGGCGTCGGCCCGGACACCACCGTGGTGCTCTATGACCGCTCGTTCAACATGTGGGCGACCAGGGTGTGGTGGCTCCTTCGCTCGATCGGGTGTGATAACGCACTTGTCGTAGACGGCGGATGGAAAGCGTGGACCAGCGACGGCAGCGCAGTCTCCACCGATCCCGATCCGTCGTATCCCGAGGTCACCCTGGAGGCGCACCCGCGACCGGAGACCATCGTCGGCACGGCCGAGGTGCAGGCGGCGACCACCGACGACAGCGTGTGTCTGGTCAACGCGCTGTCACCGCAGATCCACGACGGCAGCGACGCAAGCTACGGACGGCCTGGTCGCATCCCGTCCTCACGCAACGTTTTCGCCGTGCTGCTCGTCGATCAGGAGACCCACCGCTACCGACCGCTCGATGAGCTGCGGCAGATGTTTGATGAGGCCGGAGTTGGCGGGGACCGAATTGTGACATGGTGCGGTGGAGGCATCGCCGCCACCAGCGACGCCTTCACATTGCTGCGCCTCGGCCACGAGAACCTTGGCGTGTACGACGGTTCACTCAGCGAGTGGGTGGCCGCCGACCTGCCGCTCGAGGTTTAGCCGGCGGCAATCCGGTCCAATATCGGCAGCAGGTACTCGACGAAGGCATCGGGGTTTTCCGACATCGGGAAGTGCCCGACACCTGGCATCTCGGTGAAGGTTGAACCGGCGATTGCTTCGTGGGCGTGGCGGCCACGCTCGACGGTGCCGCTGTAGTCATACTCGCCGTTGAAAATGTGCACCCCGACCTGCGAGGTGTCGATGTCGCCTGCTCGTTCGGTGAGGTCATAGTCGACGATGTAGTACCAGAGGTCACCGATGAATGCCGGTGGCCATCCCGACGCGTAGGTCTGGATGGTCTCCTTGCGGTAGGCGGCCGGTGAGGTCGGAGCGGTGAGGCCCTCCATCATCCTGGCCTTCGTCTCGTTGCTGACCTGGGGGTGCCAGAAGCCGTGCAGTCCCTCCCAGTTGCCGCCGACGTGCAGCGCACCTTCGAGCGAGATGACGTCACGGAACGTCTCGGGGTGATGCAGCGCGAGGTCGAGTGCAAGCAGTCCGCCGACCGAGCACCCCATGAACACCGGTCGGTCGAGTGATAGCGCGTCGCACAGAGCAACCGGAATCGAGCGGAGAAACTGGCCTTCGAGCTTGTACTGCTCGGCCCACCACTGCGCTCCGACCGGGGGAATGGATTTGCCGTGGAACGGCAGGTCGTAGGCGATGAGACGAAACCGGTCGGTGATATCCCCGTACTCGAACAGGTGGCGCCACTGGGTCCCATGCGATCCCGCTGTGTGTTGTAGCAACACCGGTATACCCGACCCGGCCTCCTCGAAGTAGATCCGGTGATCTTGGCCCGCCAGCTCCACGTGGACGTAGCGTCCCGTTGGCGAGTCGAACCGGGGCGTAGCGCCGCGTTCCGCTGCGGTGAGCCCCACCTCCATTGATTCCGCCGGGGCGGGCGCCCGCAGCAACTCCACGGTGCGTTGGATCGCGGGGACGTACTGCCACCACGCCATCATGTCGCCACTGCGATCGAGCCCCATGCCCACCGCAGCCGAGACGTCGTTGAAGAACCGTGGCGGCACCGCTTGCAGCATCGGCTCCCACAGCTCGGCCGGACCGGTCAGGGCCACAACGCCGGGCCCCTGCTCGGGCGGTCCCGCTGAAATGACACCATCGGTCATCGTGTAGCCGATGGCGTCGTTGTCACCGATGGACAGTCGCAGCCCGCCGGTCCAGTACCGCGACGCAAGACCAAACTCCGGGTCGGCGCAACATCGTTCAGCGACCTCTGCGGAGGTGTACACCTGCTGCGCTGTATCGGTCATCTCTACTCCGTTCAGCCCGCCTGCTTTGTCTCGCGGACTTCTTCCTGCAGCTTGCGCCGCATCTCGCCGTCAGCCGCCAGCTGTGCCCGATTGTCGTCTCCGACATGCATGAACCGCTGTCGCCAGTCATCATCGGCCTCATCCCACACGAACGGCGCTTGGACCGTGGTTCGCGGCACAAAGGCGTTCTCCAGAACGTCCATCGCCAACGAGGCGATGGATCGCTGCATGTCAACGTCGCCAGGCTTGCCGCAGGGATTGCCGAGCGGAAAGTCGACGAAGACGAAGCGGGCGACGCCACACTCTTCGACAATGTCACGGGCCGACCCAACCACCACGGTGGGGATGCCGGCTTCTTCGAAATATCGTGCTCCCAGGCTCACGGACTGGTGACACACAGGTCAAAGCGGGACGAGTAGCGCAACATCGATGTCGTCCTCGTTCATCCATTCCAAGACCTTCGGCGCATCACGCTTTTGGGTTTGGCGGTGGCTGAACTGGGTCGGCAGGCAATAGATTCGCTCGCTGACCGAGCCGACCCGCCCGGCGTCGACCATCTCCTGCACTCGATCGAGCGGCAGAAAGCTGTTCGGGTCGTCGGTATGGGTCTCGTCTTTGGCCCATGACAAATAGTTGGTGTCCAGATTGCCGATTTGTTCCCTCGTGGCCGTCGCCGGGACTCGCGGCAAATCCGACGGCACCCGGTACACAAAGCCGTCCGGCAGGAAGTACGCCGTGGTGACAATGCCAACCCTGCACTCCGAAAGCGGCTTCGGCAGCGGGGTGAACGGTGCATCGTCGTGGGTGGCCCACTGATATGGACGCTCATAGCCATGGGCGCCGTAGTACTCCCGTGACTTGTCGATGTAGCTCACATAGGACCGGTGGGTCCGACGCCGTTCCGTCATGCTCAACTCCTGTTCAAACCCCCGCAGAGGTGCACGCTGTGAGGTAGCCCGATCGTAGAGCGGAACGGTCCCAGCGGTCATATTCGGGGTCAGCGGAACAAAAATCTGTTCCGGCAGTATCGGAACTGTCATATATCTCGACACAAGGAGGGTGGAGTACGGCGCGCAGCTGCGCAGCCGCTCCCTCCAAGAACAATTCCGCAGCGCTCCAGGGCGTCTTGATGTAGCGGAAGAAACCGATCGGGGTAGTGGATCAAGTGCTGGACCATGTACTGGAACAGGAAATACGGGCCGAAGAGTCCGATGAAAATTCCGACGTTGATGGTGGTGGCTTCAACACCAAAATGACTCGCCGAGGAGCGCTGGGCGTCCTCGCAGCTGGGGCGGTCGTCGCAGCGTGTGGCGACCCGAGCGAGGTTCGAGTGGAACAACTCGCCTCCCCTACCAGCTCCCCAACGACCCCCTCCACCGCGGCAGCGACAGGAACAGAAACCATCGCCAGCACCGCGGCGGCGTCGGAGACCACCGTCATCCAGGTGGTAGCGGCAGAGCCGGTGTTCGACAGCAGCACAAAAGTTGGTCAGGTGGTCCTGCCAACATCTGACTTGAGCGACAACACGCTGATGGTCACCGACAATTCGCTCGCCCCTTCCACCCCGACAACCGTCGCTCCCGAGCCGACGCCCGCAACCGATCCATCGACGAGCGATTCATCGGTAGCCCCGTCAGCAGATTCGTCGACAAGTGATCCGTCATCAGCCGAAGCGCCTGCCAGCACTGCACCACCGGCGACCAGTCCGCCGTCGCAGAGCTTCCCGCCGCTGAACACCACTTCATCGGCCGAGGCCGTCGTTGCGAAGCTGACCTTTGGCGCAACCCCCGGCTTGTTGGCAGGGATCTCCTCCCCCGGGGCCTACATCGCCGACCAGCTGGGTCGCAACCGTCCGGACGATGGGGTGGAAAACCAGCTCAAGGGCTACAAGTACCTCAAGCGGACGGCGTTGCAGATCTCCAACGCCGACAAGGCAAACCCCAACGGCCTGCGCGACGAGCTGACCCACGCCAACTTTGTTCGGGCCCGCTACAGCAGCAACCAGCTGTTCGAGATGATGTGCCACCTCTGGATGGATCACTTCAACATCAGTCTCGACTCAAACCGCTCCTTGATCCCCGAGTATCAGGAGAACGTGATTCGGGCCAACGCCATGGGCAGCTTCCGAGACCTGCTGCGAGCGACCGCCAACTCCCCGGCCATGCTGCACTACCTCGACAATGACGTCAGCAACGCATCGGATTCGCTCAAGGTCAACGAGAACTACGGCCGCGAGCTCCTGGAACTCCACAGCCTCGGCATCGACCCGCAGGGCGGCCAGATCTACACCCAGGAAGATGTCGAGCAGGCAGCACGGGTGATGGCCGGTTGGTCAACCCACCTGAACCGTCGCCGGGACGGCAACAAGTACGGCACCTTCGTCTATCGCCAGAACTACGCGTACGACGGTGAACTGTCGCTGCTCAACGG
>CAZSTV010000201.1:1559-10564 GCA_964609665.1 uncultured Acidimicrobiaceae bacterium | reverse complement strand
ACTAGGTTTTCTCACCACCATCTGAACCGTTTGAACGGTTCGATCCGACAAGGAAGTCATGGTCCCTCCCCCAGACACCGGCGACAGCGAAGACCGCGCCCTAGTGGCACGGGTCGCCCGGGGAGACCGCAGTGCCCTTGAGCAGCTGTACCGACGACATGCCCCGTGGCTGACCGCTCGACTTGAGAGCCGCTGCGGAGACCCTGACATCGCCGATCTGGCGCTGCAGGACACCTTCGTCTCGGTCTGGCAGTCGGCGGGCAAGTACCGGGGTGATGGCCAGGTCGGAGCCTGGCTCTGGGGAATCGGGGTCCGCAGACTCATCGACCAACTCCGAAAGAAACGACCAACCCCGATGGCCCCACAAACGATCCAGCGGTACGACCGTGCGATGACCTTTGAGAACGCGCTGGTCGACAACGGCACCCACGGATCGCTCGGGGTGGCCTTGCGAACCATCCACCCCGACCTGCAAGCCGTACTCATCGCCACGGCGATAGACGGCCTGTCCACCAAGGAGGCGGCCAAGATGCTCAACATCCCCCAGGGCACGGTCAAGACCCGACTCATGCGGGCCCGCCAACAGCTCCAGGAGGTGCTGTCATGACCACCTTCGATCAGCAGTGGCCAATCGATCAGGCCCGCATCGACCGGAACTGGCGAGCGGTCACCATCGAATTGGACGCACCACGGCCGGGGCGCATCGAGCGGTTCCTGCGGGCGGTCGGGCTACCGGCCAGAATTACCCGGCTGATGGTGGCAACGCCGGCGCTGCGCCGCTCCTGGTACCTGGCCACGGGTTTCGCAGTGCTCATCGGACTGATCGGGAACGACGCCACCCGGCCACGGGAGAACCTGCTTGCCCTCTTGATCGTTGCCCCGCTCGTGCCGGTGCTCGGCGTGTCAATGGCATACGGCGTTGCTTCCGACCCGGCTCACGAGATGGCTGTCGCCACGCCGATGCGAGGCCTTCGACTGATTCTGACCAGAGCGGCAGTCGTGCTCGGCTTCTCGACGTTCTGGCTTGCGCTTGCCGCGGTGTTGAGCCCTGGCAATCAACCAATGGCGTTTGCCTGGCTGCTTCCTGCGTTCGGGTTGACCTCCGCCACCGTTGCGGCAATGACCTTTGTCAGGCCGCGGTTGGCGGCGGCAACAGTCGGCGGCGTTTGGCTGGTCGGTGTCCTGTTGGTCCGGGCCGCGGCCGACGATCCGCTGGCGGCCTTCACCGCAGGCGGGCAGTTACTCTTTGCGGTTGTCGCGGCGGCCGGATTGGTGGTCGCGACCTTGCGGCGAAACTCCTTTGAGCTGTTGGAGCTCAGGGGATGAGCGCAGCCCAGGTGTTGACCTTCGCCGTGGCAAAACGCTTTGGTTCAAACGAGGCGCTGCGTGGCGTGGACCTTGCACTGCAGGGTGGTTTGATCACGCTGCTCGGCCCGAACGGATCCGGAAAGACCACGCTGCTGCGGTGCTTGGCAACGGTCACCAGACCAGACAGCGGTTCCATCCTTATCGATGGGCTCGACCCCCTACACGAGTCGGATCGCATCGAGATTCGCCGCCGAGTTGGCTACCAGCCACAGGACCCGGCGATGGCCCCGTCGGCAAAGGTCTTTGATGTGCTCGACTACCTTGCGGTCCTCAAAGGCCAGGACGATGACCGGGCACGGCGGCATCTGGTGTACCACGTTCTTGACCAGGTCGGGCTTGTCGACCGGGTTGGCGACCGGGTCTCGGAACTGTCCGGCGGTATGCGCCAACGCCTTGGTGTCGCGCAGGCAATTCTGGGGTCCCCCGGGTTGCTACTGCTGGATGAACCGGCCGCCGGGCTCGATCCCGACGAACGGTTCCGGCTGCGAGAAATTGTGGCCGAGCGACGCCACAACGCCACCGTCATCGTTTCCACCCATCTCACCGATGAAGCGGCCATCGGCGACACCGTGCTGGTGCTCTTCGATGGTCGGCTGCAGTTCGTCGGCTCACCACAAAGTTTGACCGATTCGGCAACAGGCCGGGCGTGGATCCAAGACGGCGAGCCGGTTGGGGTCCGGGCGTCGTGGCGGTTGGCCGACGGGCGGTACCGGTGTCTCGGGGTGCCGCCGCGAAACGCAGACATCGTGGCGCCGACATTGGAGGACGGCTACCTGCTGTTGACCCCGAGCGTTGTCTCAGCCTGACGGCTGCGGAGATTCTGCACGCAACGCCTCGTCGTCAACGGGACCGACGGTGAACATCAGCGCAACGACTGCGAAGACCGCCGCCCCGACCAACATGGCCACCGAGGTCGAGGACCTGGCAAAGATCAGCGCCGCGCCGAGCGGGCCGACCGTCTGACCAAGCCGAACTGCCACCACCCAGGCCGCCATCACCGACGCCCGCTGCTCCGCCTTGGGGACCGAACTTGCCACGTCCTGGAGGGCGGGGATGATGATGCCGTCACCGACCCCGTAGAGCAGCATTGCCACGATGACCAGCGCAAGAATCGGGGCGACTGCCACACCGAACGCGGCCATGGCAATCAAGAGGCAGGAGACCACGAGCAACGCCCGCAGCGGCACCACCTCCCGCAGCCGACCGAGATTGAACGACGTCACGACCGCGCCGAGGGCCGACAGCGACAGCACCAGGCCTCTGGCACCGGGCCCAAGACCGAACTCCTCTTCGAGGTGCACCGGCAGCGCGGTCAGAAAGACTCCGAAGATCACAACGAAGAGCAGAAATATGGCCAGGAACACGAACAGCAGGATCGGTCGCCGGGAGGCCTGAACGGCGCCTCGAATCTGCTGGCGAACGGTAATGGTCACGCCGGGTTTCGAGTCCGGGAGCACGATGAGACCGGCGGCCGCCACCGGCAACGCGAACAGGCCGACCGCCACCGATGCTCGCCAACTGCCAACCTCGGCGATCAACCCGGATACCAAGGGAAGCACGGCGAGGGAGAAGGTCAGCACCGCTGAGTTCCGCCCGATGAGGCGAGTCCTGTCCAGACCATCCCAGTGATCACCGATGAGGACGAGGGCAAGGTTGATAAGCCCCGCTCCCCCCGCCCCCTGCAGCAGGCGACCGGCGATCAAGGTTTCGAAGTTGGGGGCCAGCGAACCGACGAGCGAACCAATGGCAAAGAGCAGCAGGCACGGGAGAAGCACTCGCTTCCGACCGAATCGGTCGGCCAGGATCCCGATCACCGGTGCCAAAATCACCCCGGGCAGGGCGCCGGAGGCGACGAGGAAGCCGGCGCTCCCGTCGGACCGGCCAAGATCGGCCAACACGTCCGGGATGTTTGGCGTGATCATGGTGTTGGCGAGCAGACCGACGCCGGTCACCGAGTACATAAACGAAATCGGTGGACGCCGTGCGGCGTCTGACGGTGTGGTTCCAGGCTGTGTGGTTCCGGACACTGCGAGCAGCCTATGACCCAGGGTGGGGGTCGCCGCCGTGAGCGGTCGTGCGAATTGCCACGACTGCATTCATCGACTATCGTCGATGATCGATGAAGCAGGGCCAGACAGAGATGCAGAACAAGCCGCAGTCGATGGCGATCGAACGCCCACAGGCCGAAGAGTGGGCGGGATGGTTCGCCGCCCTTGGCGATCCGACCCGGGTATTGATCCTCCATCTGCTGTCGGTCGAGAACCGCCCGATGACGGTTGGCGAGATCACCGACCGGTTGGACGTCGGCCAGTCAACCATCTCGCACCACCTTGCGAAGCTGACCGACGTTGGCTTCGTCATCGTCGAACGCGTCGCCACATCCAGCCTCTGGCAGGTCAATCAACGCTGCCTTGAGTGCTTCCCCTCGGCGGCCGAGATGGTCATGGGCAACGTTGGCACCGCGTTCACCGACGCACTGACCGGTACGACTAATCAAACGACAGATCCAACGACGAATCGAACAGCAAGCCAAACAGCAAAGGGACAACTGCAATGAGTGATGACATCCACGGCTCGGTCCGCGACTACTACCGCGCAGCGGTCGAAACCCAACCGGCCGAAGCCGTCTCCGATGACCGGTGGGGCGCCAGCCAGTACGGCGACGATCACACTGCGCAGTCGGAGGACGCGGCCGCACTTTCGATGGGCTGCGGCAACCCGTATGCGCTCGCTGATCTGCGACCAGGTGAGACCGTCCTCGACCTCGGCTCCGGCGGCGGACTGGATGTGATCCTGTCCGCTAAGCGGGTCGCCCCTGGCGGGAAGGCCTACGGGTTGGACTTTCTTGAGGAGATGCTGGACGTCGCTCGGGCCAACGCCGCAGAGGCCGAGGTGACCAACGTTGAGTTCCTCCACGGCATGATCGAGCAAATTCCGCTACCGGACGCTTCGGTTGACGTTGTCATCTCGAACTGCGTGATCAACCTGGCTCCGGACAAAGAACCGGTCTTCGCCGAGATCGCCAGGGTGTTGCGACCCGGCGGGCGGGTTGCCGTCTCCGATGTTGTCGCCGACGACGGCTATCAGCCACCGAACGACGGTGATGCCTGGGCCGAGTGCGGGGCGGGCGCGCTCCCCCGCAGTGGCTACAAGCAGATGCTTGAAGACGCGGGCCTAACCGAAGTGTCAATCACCGACACCCACGACACCGGCCCCGGTCTCCACGCCGCCGCCATCCGCGCCCACCTCAAGTAGGAATCTCGTCGGGAACGAGATGCCCGTCGTCGCCGCTTAAGTAGGTATCTCGTTCCAGGGGACAGTCTTGTCGACGCGGACATCGCCTGGGAGTCCGAGGACTCGCTCTCCCAGAATGTTGCGCATGATGTCGGACGTGCCACCCTCGATCGTGTTGGCCTGGGAGCGGAGAAAGCTCTTGGACAGCGATATGGACCGCTCTGCGTTGCGGTCGAGCGGGTAACCGGGTTCGTGAATGAACCCGTCGGCTCCAAGCAGATCCATCGTGGTGTTCCAGATCCGCTGGTTCAGCTCTGCCGATGCCAGCTTTCCGACCGACCCTTCAGGACCGGGATTGCCAAGGGTTGAGTTGGCTCGGGCCCGGATGGTGGTGAGGCGCAGGATCTCACTTTCAATCCACAGCTGCGACACCCGGTCTCGCATGATTTCGCGCTGGCCCGCGGGCAATTCGGCTCCCCGTTTCTCCCACAGGCTGGTCAGCGCGGCGATGGTGCCGCTGCCCTTCGGTGCGCTGCTGCCGCCAAGCGCCACCCGCTCGTTCATCAGCGTTGTGGTGGCCACCCGCCAGCCGTCACCAACGTCGCCGAGCAGGTTCTCGTGAGGGATTCGGACGTCGGTGAAGAACACCTCGTTGAATTCGGCGTCGCCGGTGATCTGGAACAGCGGTCGGATTTCGATGCCGGGGCTCTTCATGTCGACGATGAAGTACGAGAGACCCTTGTGCTTTGGCACGTCGGGGTTTGTCCGCACCAGCAGCATGCCGAACGATGAGTTGTGGGCCAGGCTGGTCCACACCTTCTGTCCGTTGACCACCCACTCATCGCCATCCCTGACCGCCCTGCTAGCCAGACCGGCAACATCGGAGCCGTGGCTCGGTTCAGAGAACATCTGACACCAGATGTCCTCACCGGTGAAGATGCGCTTGAGGTGCCGGTCGTGGATCTCGTCGCTGCCGTAGGTCAGGACGGTTGGCAGCCCCATGCCGATGCCGATGGGGTTGATCACCATTGAGTCGTAGCGCACGCCAGCGGTCAGCAGCTCTTCCTGGACGGCGGCTTGGAGTTTCGGCGGCTCGCCGAGTCCGCCCTTGCCCTCCGGGTACTGCACCATGGCGAGACCGGCATCCCACTGAGCGGAGCGAAACTCGACCTGCCCGGCGTCGGCTCCAACCGCTTCAACCAGCTGGCGGGTCAGTTCCCGGACGTCCTGCTCGCTTCGTGTACTCATCTAGCTCCTCGTATTTCGAACCTGCATGCAAATCGGTATTCAGATCTCTGCCATCATCGCGCCAACCATCGGGGGTCACCCAAACCGAAGGCGGTCTCAAGACGCCTACAGCTGACTTCGACCACGATCGATGATTGCTTGACGTCGGGCCTCAACCTCGGCCGGCTCAAAGTCCACTTCGCCCCTGAATGCCGCCGATGCCGCCCCTTCCAGGTCCCACGCGACAGCCAGGCGGTCTTCCTGTTGCTCATCGTAGGTGGCCAACATCCGCCGCACGCCGTGCTCGTCGTTGCCTGCGATATCTGCGGCAATCCCGTACACGGTGGGCATAAGTTCGTCGTGGCTGACGGTGCGGTTGACCAATCCCCACGCCTCGGCCTGGGCTCCGGTGACAAAGTTGCCGGTGAGCGAAATTTCACGGGCGCGCATGACCCCGACGGCATCGACCAACAGAGCGGTCAGACCCCATCCGGGCATCACGCCTACTCTGGCGTGGGTGTCGGCAAACACCGCTCGGTCCGAGGCGAAGAGCATGTCGCAGTTGAGCGCAAGTTCGAACCCACCGGTGATGGCCGCGCCGTTGATGGCGCCGATGACCGGCTTGGTCAATTTGGAGAACGGCCTCGTGCTGCCACTCACCTGGGAGCCGATGACGTCCGGGTTGCCCTTGCCAACCTCCCGAAGGTCGAGACCAGCACAGAACGCCGGATCCGCTCCGGTCAGCACAATCACCGAAACCGCCGGGTCGGCCTCCAACGTGGTCATCGCGTCTCGCACACCTCGTCGGAGCGCTCCATTGATGGCGTTGCGGGACTCGGGCCGGTTGAGGGTGACGGTGGCGACACCGTCGACGACGGCCACCAACACCGTCCCTTCCGACGACGCAACGGCCTCACTTCCATTCGAACTCATCGTTTCCCCTACAGTGACGTTGTTCATCGAACCAAGACGGTTCACGGCTGACAGGTTCAAGACTATGACCAAGGTATTCGTCCATGGCAATCCCGAGACCGACGCCATCTGGGGTCCACTCTTCCAGTCGTTAGCGGAACTCGGCGTCCAGGACACCGTGGCGCTTTCGGCCCCCGGTTTCGGGGCGCCCGCTCCCGCAGACTGGGAACCGACACCGGCCAACTACGTCGCCTGGCTGGCGGCGGAGCTCGACAACATCGACGGCCCCATCGACCTGGTCGGCCATGACTGGGGAGCCGGTCACGTGTTTGGCCTTCTCGCCGCCCACCCGGACAAGGTGCGGTCCTGGGCCGCCGACTGCGGCGGGCTGCTTCACGCCGACTACGTCTGGCATGACGCCGCCCAAACCTGGCAGACACCCGGTGCAGGCGAAGAGGCAATCGCCGCGATGGCCGGCATCAGCACCGAGGATCGGACCGCTGCATACATGGGCCTCGGGCTCCCGGCCGACATCGCCCAGGCACTCTCGGAAGGTTTCACCGACGACATGGGCCGCTGCATCCTTGAGCTGTACCGAGCGGCGAAGCAACCGGTCTTGGCGGAACTCGGCCAACAGCTGGTGGCAGCAGAACTGCCGCCGGGCCTCATGATCGATGCCACCGGTGACGCCTACGTCAGTTCGGATCTGGCCAAGCAGATGGTCGGCCCTCTGAACGCTGGCCACCTTGAGCTCGATGGGAACGGCCACTGGTGGATGACCGAGGACCCGGGGACGGCCGCCGCCGGTCTCGCTGCGTTTTGGGCAGCGCTCTAGTCCGCAAGCTCGCAGAATCGAAGGTTGAGATGAAGATCATTCCGTTGGACGTCGGCAAAATCGAGGCCGGACTGCGGGTCATCACCGGCGAGGAGGGCACCGTTACCTTGCCCATCACCAGCTGGTTGATCGACCACCCGCAGGGTCTGGTCCTGTTCGACACGGGCATGCACCAGGGGCTGCAACACGACACCTCCAGGCTTGGACGCACCGTGAAGGCGTTTCGACCGGACTACCACCCCGGCGAAGAGGTGTCGGCCAGACTCGACGATCGAGGCATTCGACCGTCCGATGTTGACCTGATGATCTTCAGCCATCTCCACTTCGACCATGCCGGTGGGACCGGCGAGATTCCCGATGCTCGCATCGTGATCAACCGGGCCGAATGGGAGGCCGGCCACGACGCCGAACTCATCGAGCAGGGTGTCTACAGCCCGATCGACTATGACCACGGCCACGAGGTGGAGCAGGTCGATGGCCAACATGACGTCTTTGGCGACGGGACCCTGATCTGTGTTCCGACACCGGGCCATACCCCTGGCCATCAGGCCCTTCGGGTGGAGCTGGACTCCGGTCCCGTCGTGTTGACCGGCGACTGCATCTACTTTCAGCGAATGCTCGACGAGATGCTGGTGCCCCGGTTCGGCCATGACACCGAGCAACAGCTGGCGTCGATGCACAAGTTGGCAGCGCTACAAGACGATGGCTGTCGGCTCCTCTTCGGCCACGATCATGAGCAGCTGGCCACTCTGCCAAACGACGGCCTCAGCTAGCAGCCAAAAGACTGTATGGGGGCATACAAGCTGGTCCCATACTGTATTCGACCACAGGACTGTGTATCCTGGAGGCATGAGGTCGGATCATGAACTCGATGCGCCCCCGTGGCTGCGGGTGGAGAGCACGATCATGGCCGCGGCTCGCCAAATTCGCTGCCTCTACGACGAGCGGTTCGCCTGCCTCGAACTGAACCTTTCCCAGGCCAGCCTCCTGGCTTACGTCAACGAGTTCGGGGCCAACACCCAAACCGCTCTCGCCGAACGTATGGGTCTTGGCAGGGCCGCCACGGGCACGGTGATCGACCAGCTGGAGGCACGACATCTCCTGGAGCGCACACCGGACCCAGAGGATCGACGGGTCTGGCTGATCGCCATCACCGAAGCCGGAAAAGAGTTGGTGGCCAAGGTCAGCGCCATCGACGGTGTCGTGCGCGACCAACTTCGTACCGGCATCTCCCGGGCCGAGCGCCAACAGCTTGCGTCGGTCCTGGTCCGCATACAAGAGAATCTCAGCCTGCCGGCAAGCGAACCGGCCGAGCTGACAGCGGAATAACCCGCTATCCACCCACCCAGATCGAGAAATCGCCAGATCGCAGTTCAGATCGAAATATGCCAGATCGAAATATGCCAGATCGAAATATGAAGGAGCACAC
>CAZSTV010000201.1:0-1459 GCA_964609665.1 uncultured Acidimicrobiaceae bacterium | reverse complement strand
CAGATCGAAATATGCCAGATCGAAATATGCCAGATCGAAATATGAAGGAGCACACCATGCCTGAAGCAGTCATCGTCGATGCGGTACGGACCCCAGGGGGTCGTCGCAATGGAAAGCTCAAGGATTGGCACCCCGCCGACCTTGCAGCACACGTCCTCAAAGCACTTGAGGAGCGCAACAACCTGGACCCCAGCCTGGTCGATGACGTCATCATGGGCTGTGTCATGCAGGTTGGCGAGCAGTCGCTCAACATCGGCCGCAACGCCGTCCTTGCCGCCGGTTGGCCGGAGAGCGTTCCCGCAACCACGGTTGACCGCCAGTGCGGCAGCAGCCAGCAGGCGCTGCACTTCGCAGCCCAGGGCGTGCTCGCAGGCGCTTACGACATCGTCGTCGCCGCCGGTGTTGAAGTCATGACCCGCACGCCCATGGGTGCCTCGGTGGTCGAGGGCAAGATGGGACTCCCCTTCTCCGACCCCATGCAGGAGCGCTACGCCGAGACCGGCCTCCCGCCGCAGGGCATCGGCGCCGACATGATTGCCGATGAGTACGACATCACCCGTGAAGATCTTGACCAGCTCGGCGCACAGAGCCAGCAGCGGGCCGAGACTGCCACCGAGCAGGGCCGCTTCGAGCACGAGGTCATCCCCGTGCCGATCGACATCGACGGCACCACCGAGATGATGACCGCCGATGAGGGCATCCGTCCCGGCACCACCGCCGAGACCCTCTCCGGCCTCAAGCCCGCCTTCAAAGAAGACGGCAAGATCACCGCCGGAAACTCCAGCCAGATCAGCGACGGTGCGTCAGCGGTCTTGATCATGAGCGCCGAGAAGGCTGCTGAGCTCGGCCTCAAGCCCCGTGTCCGGTTCCACTCCTTCGCACTGGCCGGGGCCGACCCCGTCACCATGCTCAAGGGCCCGATCCCGGCAACCAAGAAGATCCTTGAGAAGACAGGCCTCAGCATCGACGACATCGACCTGTTCGAGGTCAACGAAGCCTTCGCCTCGGTCGTCCTGGCCTGGCAGAAGGAAACCGGCGCTGACATGAGCAAGGTCAACGTCAACGGCGGAGCAATCGCTCTGGGCCACCCCCTCGGCAGCTCCGGCACCAAGCTGATGAGCACGCTCGTCAACGAGTTGGAGCGCACCGGCGGCCGCTACGGCCTCCAGGTGATGTGTGAGGGTGGCGGCATGGCAAACGCCACCATCGTCGAGCGCATCGACGCCTAAGCAACAATCGAATAATCGAGACGATAAGTCGAGACTGTTAATCGAGACGGGGCGGTCGGGTCATCCGGCCGCCCCGTTTCGTTTTGGAACTTGAGCCGGACCAGCTACAAACGTTGCAGCGGCTTACGCATCACCGCTCGGGGCCAGCGGTCAAGGCCGGCGGCCTGCTCGGAGGAGCGAATGGCAACCAGTCCCGGCGTCAGCTCCGCGGGGTCGACCGATCGATACCC
>CAZSTV010000200.1:9726-10717 GCA_964609665.1 uncultured Acidimicrobiaceae bacterium | reverse complement strand
CCCGAAAGCCCTTCTCCTTGGATACGAATGCCACCCCGAGCGCGTTGGAGTTGACAATCCACTCGTATGGCGAGACGCCAAGCGCTGCAACCGTCATCTCTAGTCGGATCGGTCAGACCAACTCGACCATGAGGAACGTACAAACTTTTACCGGCTGGATGCCTCGGCCTCAAAGGCGCCGACATCAGGGGTGCCGCCACCGCGGCTCGTCCCGACGAGGTCGGTTGAAACGAACGTCGGTGAATCCCTCACCGCTCCCTTGAGCACGCTGTCACCCGATGGCCGGAAGTCCGCGCTGCCGGGGTCGGTCGACGCGTTGCGGAAGCCCGGGTTGCCGGAATGCATGATGTCCCGGCTTCCGGCGTGACCTGAGGGACTGTCGGTGATCAGCACGTTGTTGTAGCTGTTGCCGCTGGTGACCCGATCGAAGATGATGGCGGGAAGCCCCGACCGAGCCCACCCAACATTGTTGGCGATGATCACATCGTTGGCTTTGCCGGCGGCAAACTCCGTTGCACCGCCGCTGATGCCATCGGTCTGGCCGTTCTGGTACCCGGTGTTGAAGACGATGTCGACGCGGTTCGATTCCCAGGCGATGATGCCGCGGCCGCCGTTGTCATAGACAAGGTTGTTGGCGATGAGGACTCGCCCCGAGTACCCGGTGTCAATGTTCTGGTCGACGATGATACCGTTGCCATCGCTCTTGACCTTGAACTCTTTGAACTGGGAGTTCACCTTGTTCTCGTTGCCGTAGACCCGGTTGCCGATAATGCGATCGTGGTAGCCGTCGGACCCGGCGCCGTGCCCTCGATTCTTCGAGTGCCAGACCGAGATGCCGCTGCCCTGGAGCGGGCTCCAGAACGAGTTGTACGAAATGTCGTTGCCGATGAGATCAAACTTCGACGACTCGGTAACCGAAATGCCAGAGGTCGGCATGGCGGTGATTCGGTTGCCGACGAGGCGCACGTGGTCTGCGTTGTTGACCGAGATG
>CAZSTV010000200.1:0-9680 GCA_964609665.1 uncultured Acidimicrobiaceae bacterium | reverse complement strand
CCGAAGCCCGAGCCCCTGATGGTGAGCCCCGACACCTCGACGTAGGAAGAGGTGATTTGGATGCCGCTCCCCTGGCTCGCAACGATCGTTGGGGAGTGACCGGGCGCAGCGGCGACTCGCATCCAATTGCCGGCTGAGCCTCCATGGTCGACGGTGTAGTGGGCGATACCGGGGGCCTTGACCTCTCGGTATTCGCCGTCCATCACCAACAGGGTCTGTCCACCGGTGAGGCGCTTCAGCCCGGCCTGGAGCGACTTCCAAGGGCTGGACGCGCTACGACCGTCGTTGCCGTCATTACCGGAGTTCGCGCTGACGTAGAACGTGTCGCCATTGGCCGGAACGGCCCCCGGGTCGGCGTAGGACGGCGCTGATGGGGCCGCCGTTGTGGTCGTGGGAGCGGCCGTCGTTGTCGTGGTCTCAGCGACCGTGGTCACCGACTCATCGGTGAGCACTGTCGTGGACGATCCGTCGCTCTCCCCCGGCACTGTGGTGCCAAGGACCCGGATGCCTTCCGGGCTTGCCAACGCTTGGAACGGATCGCCGGTGTTGGCGCCCGGGCCATCAGTTACCCGTTCAACCGACGCGTCGGGTAGATCGTCGGACAGGGCCGATTCGACCTGGGTGCTCGTGGATGTCCCACCCGAGGTTGCGATGACGTTGGTGTCACAGTCATCGCAGCCGGTGGTGATGGCGAAAAGCAAGGTGGCCGCCAGAACGATGGCCATTCCGCCAACAACCTTGATCAATAGAGTACGGGCCGACACAGCTCCGTAACCTACTGCCCATTTGGGTCAAACGCCGACCATCGGGTCAGAATCCCCATACCACCGGCAGTGACTCGACGCCGAGGACAAAGTTTCCCGCTCGCTCCGGCCGCTTGATTCCGGGCTCGGTAAGGGCGATTTCTGGCAGCCGATCGAGGACTTCCTCGAAAAGCACCTGTAGTTCTAGCCGCGCCAGTTGAGCGCCAAGGCAGTAGTGCCGCCCGTGTCCACCAAAGGCAAGATGTCGGTTGGGGTTCCGGGTGATGTCGAAGGCGTCCGGTCGGTCGAAGACGGCGTCATCACGATTGCCGGACAGATACATCAACAAGAGCCGATCACCGGCACGAACACTTTGGTCGCACAGCTCAACGTCGTGGGTTGCAGTCCGGTTCATGTTCCGGACCGGTGTGACCCAGCGGAGCATCTCTTCGATGGCCGACGGCAGGAGGCTCCTGTCCGCCCGTAGCGCCGCCAACTGCTCGGGGTGCAACAACAGCGCTTCGAGGCCGCCGGACATGACATGGCGTGTGGTCTCATCACCACCGACGAGGATCAGCATGGTCTCGTAAATCAAGTCTTCGGTGGAGAGCGGTTCTCCGTCGGTGTGCATGAGCAGGCTGATGAGATCTTCGGCCTCGGGATCGTTCCTCGTTGCCATCTCGGCCACGATGTACTCCACCCACTCCAGCACTGCAGCGTGGACCTGCTCTCGAATATCGTCGCCACCGGTCGCAAACAGGTCGGACCAGTGCAGCAGCTTCTCTTCGTCTGCCAGCGGCAGACCCATGAGCTTCGCAATCATCCGCAGTGGGATTGGCTTGGCGATGTCGTTCACAAAGTCGCAACGCCCATCCTCGATGACGGCGTCGATGAGTTCGGTCACCGTGGCTCGGAGGAAGTCCTCATGAGCAGAGACTCGGCGTGGAGTGAACCCGGAGCTGACGATCCTGCGCCGACGGGTGTGATCCGGCGGGTCGGCGTTGATCATCGATGGGACCGAGCTTTCCGGCCGGGAACCCTTGGACGAGCAGTACGTTTCCCAGTTGGCCTCGATGTGGCTGATCTCGCTGTGACGGGTCACCGCCCACAGCCCGGTCACGTCGTCCCAGTACAGGGGGGCCTGTTCACGCATCCATGCAAAATGCTCGAACGGATCGGCGTTGAACTCAAGGCTCATGACCTCAACCCCTGTTCGCACCGGGTGCTCCGGGGTGCGGTGCACGATGGTGGAACGATCGAAGCGGTACAGCTCGGCGTCGCCGCTCATGACGGACCTCCTGCGGTGGTCTCTGTCAACGAGAAACTCCCCTCGACAGCCAAGGTCGTCAGCGCCTCGACGCTTCGATGATTACCTACCGATCGGTCGAGCCGCAACCACGGATGGTTTGGCCCGACCGATTCGGTGGTCGTTCAAATGTCGAGACCCTTGGCGCTGAAAGGAGATCCCATGAACATCATGTCCGGCTTGCCGTCCACCAGGAGTTCGCCGAAGGTGGCCATAGCGGCCTGCATCGCCTCACCCTGGCTGGCCTGTTGCATGGCCTCCATGCTGGAGAACACAGCGAAGTAGCCATAGGAGTTACCTTCGCCACGGTGGTAGGAGTACACCTCCACCCCAGGGTCGTCGGCGACGGCGACGACCTGGGCGGCGAGTGCCGCTTCCATCTCGTCGTTCTTGCCTTCCGGACAGTTGAACACGCCAACCATCGAGAACTTTGTCATCTGTTTCTCCTCATCATCTGATGCTCCACGCACTTTCGCGCCTCGAGCTTGAGTTGCTTCACCCTTACCACGAACCGGAACCTGCCCTTCGACACCTGTTACCAAAGAAGTGCAGGCTATTCGAGCGCCGGGCAATCAAAGGTCGTCGACGCTAGCTCCGTGGCGGGAAAATAGCCCATTTCGAACAGCACTTTCAGCGGTAGTGTAAATGAACTATGGGTGAACTACGGGCAACAGAACGGCCCCGCGGACTGGCATGACGGTAATCGCCGCCGCGCCCCCTGCCGTCCACGAGCCCGCGTCTGCCGAAGCGCTGGCACTCTCGGAGCTACAACACCTGCCTCGGATTGATCTGCGCGCGGCTATGAAAGTCGATCTCCTGAGCAGAATCGACACCAAGGTCATGCTGGATCTGTTCCAGCTTCGCCAGGTCCTTGCCAACCTTGTCAGCCAGCCGGATAGCAACTACCGGCTGGTGGTAACGCCAGTTGGCGCTGCCCCGTTCTACTCAAGCCTGTACTTCGACAGCCCAGGCCTGCAGCTCTACCGCGACCACCACAACGGCCGCCGCAGACGCCACAAGATTCGCTACCGGCACTACAGCAGCACCGACGTTTCCTTCTTTGAGGTGAAGCGAAGGACCGGGCCACGGCGGACAGCGAAGACCCGCATCCAGGTGCCGGAGATTCCCATGGAACTCGGGCCGCAAGAGCTTGAGCTCGTGGACAGCATGGGCATAGACGTGACCGGTATCGAGCCGACACTGCAGGTTGTCTACCAGCGCGTCACCCTGGTTGGGATCGACGAACGGGTGACCATCGACCTGGGCCTCAGCTGTGAGGCACGAAACACCCAACGTGTCGACTTTGGCGCCGCGGCCATCTTGGAAATCAAGAACGGCGGGCGAGCTGCCAACTCACCGATCATGCGATCGCTGAGCGAGGTCGGCATTCGCCGAGGTTCGGTCAGCAAATACTGTGTTGGCATCGCCAGCTGTTTCGATATCAAGCGGAATCGCTTCGAGGCGGGACTCCGAAAGTTGGAAAACCTGTCATGACCGACGCTGAACTCTTTGGCCGGAGAATTTTCGAGGCTGACGACGTCAACCTGCTTCTCGCCAACATGGCCCTCGACCTGATCGTCATGTTGGTCTTGGTCGGGCTGCTCTACTACCGCCAGACCCGGGACCGCGACCACACCTTCATGATGGTCACGCTCAACCTGGTCGTGTTCCTCGTTGCGTTCTTCATGAACAGCGTCGAAGTGGGCGTCGGTTTCGGGTTCGGACTCTTCGCACTGTTCGGCATCGTCCGTTACCGGACCGAGTCGGTACCGGTCCGAGAGATGTCCTACCTGTTTGTGACCATCGCCCTCGGCCTCACCAACGCCATCGGGGCAACGGTGCTCAGCTGGAGCGAAGTGCTGGTTGCCAACGTTTCGATCATCATCATCATCGGCACGCTCTCACAACTGTTCTGGCGCAAAAGCGTGGTGGTGCGAGATGTTGTCTATGACCAGATCGACAATATTCGGCCGGACCGTCGACGAGAGCTGTTTGAGGACCTCTGGGACCGCGTCGGCCTGCATGCAACCGACGTCGACCTGGTCTCGGTGAACCTTCTGAATGAAACGGCGGTCCTTCGGGTCAGCTGTGACACCAGCCGATCCTCTCGCCGAAGCCGGGCCGACCTGGACCTCGACGGCGACCTCCGATACGACGTGGTGCCGCAGATGGCCACCAACGGGTCAGCACCGATGCAGCGCAGCGGTGGTACGCCCAGCGCCGGCGTTCAAGGTGCCGCCGTTCCTGGTGGCGGCGTTCCTGGTGGCGGCGTTCGAAACGCCACCGTTCCAAGTCGCGTCGTTCCAAGTGGCGCCGGCGCTCCTGCCAACGGAAGCGCTCGAGCTCACAACGGCGCACCCGCAAACGGCACGGCACCGCCGCACAACCCCGCTCATCCTAACAGTACGGTGCAAGTCAATGGCGGGGTGACCCGTCACGTTGGTCCGCCCACAAACGGCGGCATGCCCCGCGGCGACGCTCCCAATGGTGGCGCTCATGCAGCAGGCCATGACACCCCGGCACAGCGAGCCCTTGGCGGGTACCCGCCACCTCGGCCGCCGCAGGGCGGTTCAGGCCCTCTGCAGGGAAGCTAAACACCGCCCACAAACGGCGTGGCGGTTGGATCAGCCTTCCGGGGCTATCTCCTCGAAGAGCTGTTCGAAAAACGCCCAGGCAGCGAAGCCGTGCGGCGACCATTTCTGCAACGTGTTCGAGCCGGTGGCACAGAGCAGGAACGGTTCCGTAGAACTGGTGATCCCGGCCAGCTCGTTGAATGCGATACCGGACGCCATCGTCATGCTGAGGGTTTGGAAGATGTGGATCGCGTCACTCTGACTGATGCCGATTTCTGGTCGCACCTGGAAGCCCCGGTCGATGACGAGCGACTGCAGCTCCGCGTTGTTGCCTTGCATCCGTTGAGATTCGACATGGGCCACCGATGCCCGCAGGGAGGTTCGTGCCGCCGAGTCCGGTAGATCGATCAGCGCAGATTTGATCTGCAGGAGCCGCCGGAAGTCAACGGCCCGCTCGTCGAAGCCCGAGAACGTGCCGGCGCCGCGGCGAAACACTTGCGCCGCAGTGCGCCGCGGATCGATGGAGCCGTTCGCACGATGAACGGGCTGGATCGCTTCGACTATTTCGGTGACCACGCTCACCGGGCCGCTGCTCGCGTCGAGGCACGCGGCGAGCACATCGAGGCGAAAGGCCTCATTGCTGGTCCAGATGCGGGGATGGATGGAGGACCGATTGACGGTGACACCCTGCACGTCCTGGAGGTGCTTCAGCACGGTCGAATAGGTCAGCAGGTCGGGTCGCAACTGCGCACCGTCACGGAAGAGCAACTCGACGGCGGCGGTAAGCACCAGTTCCCGAAGCTGCGACCGGGAACGTCTCGACGGTTTCGCCTCTGGACCGGCGCTCTGGGCCTCCACTCTGAGCGTCCTGCGCCCACCGCTGTTGGTGGCGGTGCTGTTGTCGACAGGAAATCTCCGTGGTCCGGGTCCGGCTCATACAGGGCATCGAGCACGGCCTTGATGCCAACGGACAGACAACACCAGGGCTTGTCGGCGTCTGCTGCAACCGACATGAACTCGACGGGCGCGGTCACGTCGTGTGAGCCGGCGTGATAGTTGATCAGCCCGCCCTCGGTGACCGCAGCGGTGATGATGGCCCACAGCCGAGCGGCCTGCTCGGCGTCGAGCCCACGCTCGGCCCTGTGGCGAAGACCTAGTTCACGAAACGTCGTGGGAATCTGATCAGCGAACTCCGACAGAGCGCGACCGCTTCGAGCGTTGAGCAGCTCGTGAAGCGTCTCCGTGGCGAGAGTATCGTCAAACCAGCATGAGAGCGCCTTTACCGATTGGAAGCGGCCGAACATCGGTCGCTTCATCAGCTCCAGGAGCGTGCCTGAGCCAAGCGACAGCGCAAACTCCGAGGCGTCGTTGCTGGACAAAGCCTGTTGGGCCAACACCGTGGCCATGGCATTGTCAGAGAAATACGAGACAGACTCGGTCAGCACGTCGCGCCGGAAGTCATCCTGACTTGCCCAGATCCGCTCGTGCACCGATCCCCTGGTCACCGTCACCTGATACTGATCCCAGAGGTACTCGAAGACCTTGGCGTAGCTGATCGAATCAAAGGTCAGGCTGAGACCCTCGCGCTCTATCAGCTCCAACCCAGCGTTGATCACAAGGTCACGCAACGACTGTGGCGAGGCGCTCCGTTTCACCTCATTCATATTCAGCCCAGAATCGTGGTGTGGCTGGATGAGATGTGAGTGGTAGCAACGAAACCAATACCCTCGCCCCGGCGATGCCTGGCCTGCCGGATCGACCTAGGACACGGCAGCTTAGCCAGTGATGGCTACCTGCGACATATCCGCCGACCGGGCGACTTATCCTTCAAATCGCGCCTAAAACCCTGTTCAAAACTGGACGGCTAAACGGACCGCAGGGACCTTTGATCACCCCGACTCGATCCGGTTCGAATTCGACTTGGTACCGGTCGGCGGTCAATTATGTCAATGGGATTTCCCATGCCCGACAGCGGGACTTGCAAGCCAAGAAAGTCAGGAGCCGCGCATGCTCGATCACACCGAACGCGTCGCTGCCGCAAGAGCAGCAGTCGACTACATCACCGGACGATCGACCGAGGCGCAACGTCACCCCGTGCCCAATTGCCCGGTGTGGACCGGTTGGCAAGCGCTACCGGGGAAGCTTTTCAGTTCGGCACCTGGGACTAGCGGTGCAGTGCAGCCGTTTGGAGTGCCGACGGTCGCCCCTGTTATCGTCTACTGCTCGTTCAAGTGGCGAAAGACCTGGGAGGAACCGGAGTGGACTTCGAGAAATTGGTGGCATCGCGGCGCAGTATCCGCGGCTACAAGCGAGAACCGGTTGCCAAGGAGTTGATGGCCGAGATCATCGAGATCGCCAAGCGGGCCCCGTCATCGATGAACACTCAGCCATGGAACTTCCACGCCATCACCGGAGCGCCGCTAGAGCTCATTCGTGAGGGCAACACCGAGCGGATGATGGCCGGCGCTTCGGTCGACCGTGAGATCAAGATGAGCGACCACGGCTATCAGGGCATCCACCGGGAGCGACAGGTCGAGATTGCCGTCCAGTTGTTCGAAGCCATGGGCATTGAGCGCCATGACAAAGAGCGGCGTCAGGACTGGGTCATGCGTGGCTTCCGACAGTTCGATGCCCCGGTCTCAGTGGTGGTCACCATCGACCGGGAATTGGCCGATGACACAGTGGCCCACTTCGACTGTGGCGCTGCAACCTATGGCCTGGTGCTCGCGGCAACTTCGAAGGGCCTCGGTTGCGTCATCAACGGCCAGGGCATAATGCAGTCCTCGGTGGTTCGAGAACACGGCAACATCCCCGAGGACGAAGTCATAATGACCTGTGTCGCCATGGGGTGGCCAAACAGCGAGTTCGTGGCGAATGACGTGGTGTCACGTCGAGCGGCGAATGATGACGTCGTCAGCTTCGTCGGCTTCGACGACTAACTCAGTACCTCGATCGCTCGCAGCGCGTCTCGCGGCGATGTGTCAGGCGGGCATCGCCACCGGTGGGTCGAAGGGCCGACCCGACCAACGAGTCGTCGCCGCGGTCACGCCACCGTGGCCGGAAGGCCTGGTCCGGTTCTCGGGTCAGATCGACTCGCAAGGCGCCGACCCAGAGCAGCGACGCGAAGCTCAGGACGATCGCCGGGTCATCGATCACGTGCGCAGGATCAAGTGTGGCGATTTCCGGCAGTAGGGCACCGAGGGCAGCCGCCGTCACGAGCGTCGATGCCGACACGAGCTTTCGGGTGCTCGCTGAAGCGACAGATGCGTCGACGTGCCACAGCGCGAGCGCCGCTCCAATGATGAGGTAGAAGATCGAAGGGTTGACGGCTCCAGCGAGCGCGAAGTTGATGTTCAGACCTGCACCGAGCGCAAGCGCAAGGAGTGGTCGAGCATTGAAGATCAACATGAGGCCGACAGCCGCTTGCACGGCGACCACTAGCACGCAGACCGCGACGGGCCACCGGGTCACGATTCCCTCCAGCATGGTCGCCTCGTACCAGTCGATCGACAGGAAGCGATGGTCGTAGACAAACTTCTCCAGCACAGTGCCGTCCCACCACTCCGAGTCGATGCTGTGGGTGACGGCAGCGCGCTGCCAACCGGTTGCCAGAAAGAACTGCGCCAGAAGCACCCACGGCGGCAGCCCCCGAAAGCGCTCAGCTAACCAAACGGCGACGCGGCGCGGTCGGGTCATCAGCTCGCTGCCGGCTGATGCGTGTGAAATGGGGGCATGAGGATGATGCGACGTTGCTTCCTCGGGCACTGCAAACTCCTTGAGTCCGGTCCGCCAATTACGGTTTGAGCGCGCCACTCAAAAATACCGAACTCGATTGACGGGCTTCCGAGGGTGGGTTCGGAAACACTGCGGCGTTGAAGCGTCTGCTCGTCAAGGGTGTACGGTTCCGCTGCCAAGCAGGGTACTACTTCAACAATCAACTGTGAAGCGTTCAGATCAAATCGAAATTGAATTCGCGGAACTAACCCCTATGTTTTGGCGGCAACCGGGTTTAGTCCCAGAAAGAGAAAATGACTGGGGTGGTGAAACCAGCTGCCGATCTAGCAACGGTCGGTCGTGCCGGACCAATCCACCGGCCACCCAGCAGACGCAACATACGACGCCGGAACCGGCGTCTCCCGACCGCCAGCCATCGCGTGACAATCCCAATAGTCAGCCGCCGTCCCAATGTGCAGCAACCGGCCACCACTCACCCACAACGTCGGCTCACCACGACTCGACCCAGACAACCGAACAATCGAACCCTCCAACTCCCCAAGATCAAACTCAGGAACCGGAGCAGGAGGTGGCGTCGAGGGTGGGGCCGCATCGGAACCACAGCGGTCGGTCGTGCCGGACCAATCCACCGGCCACCCAGCAGACGCAACATACGACGCCGGAACCGGCGTCTCCCGACCGCCAGCCATCGCGTGACAATCCCAATAGTCAGCCGCCGTCCCAATGTGCAGCAACCGGCCACCACTCACCCACAACGTCGGCTCACCACGACTCGACCCAGACAACCGAACAATCGAACCCTCCAACTCCCCAAGATCAAACTCAGGAACCGGCGCCGGCCGTCGAGATATCCCGCTACCTTCGCCGCTGCAGTTCTTGCCGGCAACGGCATTGCGCAAGCAGGTTAGGTAGAGCCCCCAACCGGCCTCGGTCGGATGATACGCCGCACTCCCCTTGTCGGAATCCCAGCGATTGATGTACTCCTCAGTGATGCAGGCGCCTTTGCCCTCGAACGCAGGACGTACATCCACTACCGTCGCCCGACCTGTCTCGCCCTCCACTTTTGCAACTGCGGCGCGAATCGCTTCGTTCAGAGCATCGGTTATGTCCCGTGCCTCGATGGATTCAGTGACCGAAACACCATTGGGTATACAGGCTTGACCGCCATCCTCAGCCTGATAAATCTGCAGCACCTCAGGGTAGTTGAAGACAAGCAGCTCAGCCCTCGGGGCACGCTCGACGATTCCGCGATACGTCTCATAGAGCCTGTCCTCCTGCTGGCCGATCGGGCTCCCGCAGCCGATGTAGGTTACGGCGCCGGAA
>CAZSTV010000199.1:0-10890 GCA_964609665.1 uncultured Acidimicrobiaceae bacterium | reverse complement strand
GGATGGTCTCGGCGCCAGCTTCAGGGTCGGCATCGGGGTCATTGCTGAGGTGGGCGAAACAGAGGTCGAGCGGGTAGGCCATTTCGGCGCTGTCGCCCCGCCCGGCTCCGAGTCCGAGCGTGGTCAGCAGGTCGCCACCGGCGATCCGGGCCCGAAGCGCACGTCCGCCGTCGAGCGACGCCGCGGCCATCGCTGCCAGCTCGGCATCATCGGCCGCGGTGGGGAGCTCCTCCCCCGGTTCGACCTCATACCCCCAGGACTTTCCCTTCTCGATGGTCATGACGACGCCCCGTCATCACCATCACTGTCCTCGGTCTGGTCCGCGTCCTCGTCATCACCATCACTGTCGTCAGAATCGTCGCCATCGGAGCCAGCGCCGGGTTCGACGATCGAGGAGGCGGCGACGAGGTCCCGGTACACGGCCTCGGCACCGGCCCGGGCCCGTGACGCTGTCTGTGGTTCCGGGGCCAGTTTCGCGAGCTGACGCAGCAGGTCGATCAGTTGCTTGGCGGTTCTGACAAAGTCCCCCGGTGTGAACTCCTCGTCGGCCAAGACGTCATCCAGGCCGCCGCCCGATGCCCAACCGTGGGCCACGGCCATAAACCCCGCGTGCGGCTCGCGGGTGAGCGGGAGCCGCAGATCGCTCTCGTCATTCACCAGGTCCAAGTGTTTTGCCTGAGCTTGGCGGAACCGGCGACGAAGCTCCGAAGAGGGGTACCACGGCTCGATCCGGGGCCCGCTACTGCGGCGCTCCTCGTAGACAAACACCGATGCGAGCGCCACAAGCTCAGCGGTGTTCAACTCGTCAAAGAGGCCGTCTACAAGCACTTCGATCAGAAACAGGTCGCTCTCGTGATACAGCCTGGCAAGGCGCTGACCACTGCCGGTCAGGTCCCAGTCATAGAGGTGGCCACGGATGCGCAGCAACTCGATAACCCGGTCGAATTGCGCGCCGAGCGAGTCCGCTTTCGCCGCTGCCGAGGCCCGGGTTCGTGCAAGGTCCCGCTCAATACGGTCGAGCTTTCGCAGCGCCTTGACCGCAGCGGGCTCCAGCTCTGTCCTGGATTGCACCTCACCGGTCGGGCCGAGCGACTTGCGATTCTTCGGCGCCGCCAGTCGTGTCCTGGCCATGTTTTTGCTGACCTCGTAAACGAAGGACACGCTGTTTGGCATGTACGGCTCGGGTAGCTCGACGATGCCTGCCTTGGCGGGAGGCTGCATCAGATCGGCCGGGGTGATCTCATAGACCTCGCCCTCCCGGTCGGTCACCTTGACCCGAATCCGGCCGCCTTTGCGGAACGCGACCGCTAGCACCGCCACCGGTGACGGTAGATCCGGTCCGTCGATGTCCAGCACGTCGCCGGGGTCGATTCTGCTCAACGCAAAGGCGATGGCCTGCTCGTCCCTGCTTTCCACCGGCGGGGTCGCCGCAGCGGCCCGAAGTTCATCGACAGGTCCGAAGTCCTTCTCGATCCGGCCTTCCACCTGAGCCCGACGGTTCAGTAGCTTCTCTACCCGTTGCTCGGTGTGGACCACGCCGGAGTCGACCCGGAACTGAGCGAAGGAGAGGTTCAGGAGCTGGCGGGCCCGCTCCGGCTCGTAGCGGCGGACGAGGTTGGCCGCCATGTTGTAGGTGGGCCGAAAAGATGATCGGAGGACAAACTGCTTGCTCGATGCCAGGTCGGCGACCTGGTCGAATCGGACAAACGGCGACCAGAGCACCAACGCCTCGCCGTGGGTATCAATCCCCCGCCGACCGGCTCGGCCGGTGAGCTGGGTGAACTGAGCCGGGGTCAAGAACTCGTGGTGCTCACCGGTGAACTTGGTCAGCTTCTCAAGGACCACCGTTCTGGCGGGCATGTTGATGCCGAGCGCCAACGTCTCGGTGGCGAACACCACC
This sequence comes from uncultured Acidimicrobiaceae bacterium, assembly GCA_964609665.1. Taxonomy (GTDB): domain Bacteria; phylum Actinomycetota; class Acidimicrobiia; order Acidimicrobiales; family SZUA-35; genus JAHELU01. Next base: position 8,990 of record CAZSTV010000199.1, on the reverse strand, counting down.
TTGATCAGACCGCGGACAAAGCAAGCCTCGACCGCCTCTTTGAACGGTGGGACCATGCCGGCATGGTGGGCGGCCACCCCGCATTCGAGTCGGGAAAGAAATCCCTTGTAGTCCAGGATTGCCAGGTCGGCCTCTTCGAGGACCCGCACATGACTGGCGACGATCTCGCGAATCTGCTCCCGCTCGGACTCCGACGTCAGGCTGATACCGGCACTGACCACCGCGCGGGCAGCATCATCGCAGGCGGCGCGGGAGAAGATGAAGTGAATGGCGGGCAGCAGATCTTTACCCGCGAGCAGGCTGACAACGTCGACCCGGTCCGGGGTGCGCCACTTCCGGCGCCGGGGGTCGCCACCTCGCCCTCGGTTACCTCCGCCACGGTTGCCGCCCTTACCTCGACCGCCTTTGCCCCCCTTGCCGCCGCTGGGGTCGTGGTCGTAGCGGAAGCCCTTGGGGTTGGCCCGACGGCCCTGGAGGGTCTTCATGAAATGCAGGTGGTGCCCGCTCCGCTCACCGACGACGTAGCGGTTTGTCAACTCGACCGGACGGTCGGTCTCGACGACCAGCGTGGTCGGGCCCCGCACGGTTTCGATCCAGTTGGCGAGTTCTTCAGCGTTGGAGACCGTGGCGGACAGACAGACCAGCTGCACGGTCCGCGGCAGGTGGATGATGACCTCTTCCCACACCGGTCCCCGGTAGGCGTCCTGCAGGTAGTGGACCTCGTCGAGGACAACGGTTTGCAGACCATCGAGAGAGTTGCCGGAGTACAACATGTTGCGGAGGACCTCGGTGGTCATGACCACGGCCGGCGCGTCTCCGTTGATGTTGTTGTCCCCGGTCAGCAGGCCAACGTTCTCCGGACCGTGGGCAGCCACCAGGTCGTGAAACTTCTGGTTCGACAGCGCCTTGATCGGCGTGGTGTAGAACACGCGCTGTCCCGAGTCGAGTCCAAGCTCCACCGCATAGCTGGCGACCAATGTCTTGCCTGCACCGGTCGGTGCGGCAACGATGACGTGGTCGCCGCCGTCGACGGCGTCGAACGCCTCAACCTGGAACTCGTCGGGGTCAAACCCCAGTCCGTCTACGAATGCTGTTCTGGTTGTCGTTTCCGACTCAGGGCCAGCGGTGTCGTCACCGGATGCCGCGGTCAAACCGAGACCGGAGCAGGCGAGGAGCCGTCATCTTTCTTAATACGCCTGCCGACGATGATGGAAATCTCATAGAAGAGATACATCGGCACCGAAATCACGAGCAGCATGAACGGGTCGCCGGTCGGGGTGATCACCGCTCCGAGGATGACGACGGCCACCACGGCGATTCGACGGTTCTTGGCCAGGGTCTCTGTCTTCACCACACCGATCTTCTGCAGGAAGATCAACACGAGCGGAAGTTCTGATGCAATGCCGAACGCAAACAGCATCTTCATGAAGAAGCCGAGGTACTCCAGTGGTGAGAACAGCGGCTCGAAGGAGTCGACGCCGAAGCCGACCAGCACTTCGAGGGCCTTTGGCATCAACAGGTACGCAACGGCCATGCCCATGAACAGCAGAATGACCGACACGCCGATGAACGGCAGCAGCGCCTTCTTCTCGTTGGGGTAGAGCCCCGGCAGAATGAACCGGCCCATCTGGTACAGGATGACAGGGGTGGCAAGCAGGAGCCCGCCATACCCGGCCATGGTCAGCATCACCGAGAACGCCTCAAGCGGCTTGGTGATGATGAACCGACATTCCCGCTCAGCATCGTCTTGGAACGAGCAGTAGGGCTCTTCGAGGAACTCATAGATTCGTTCCCGGAAGATGTACACGATGATTGCGCCGATGAACACGGCGAGCGAGCAGCGGATGAGCCGCTTGCGAAGTTCGGTCAGATGCCCGACCAGCGTCATGTCGCCCTCGGGGACTTCCGCCGCCTTGGATTTACGTAGTGGCAGCTTCATGATGCGTCCGTCCCGTCGTCGTCTCCGGCCGCCACGACAGCATCCTCATCGGAGGGGTCATCCGGAGCGTCACCAACAGTGCTGCGCCCATTGTCAGAGTTGCCATTGGCAACGTCGTCAGCAGCGCTGTCGTCAGAGTCTTCGCCATCGGAGTCGTCGTCAGAGTCGTCGTCGAAGTGTTCGTCGACCGCTGCATCTTCGGCAGCTTCGGCCGCAGCGGCAGCCGCCTCGGCGTCGGCATCCACTTCATCAGAGGAAGCGGCATCCACACCATCAGGACCGTCGGCGTCATCAGAACCGTCGGCGTCCGCCATCGCTGCGGTGTGCTTTTTCTCCGGTTTCGACCCGTCGGAGGGGCCGGCCGACGCGGCCCACGCGTTTGGATCGGTTGCCCGTTCGATCTCGTCCATGCCCGCCATGAAGTCAGACCGCAATCCCTCGGTCATACTTCGCGCCTGTGAAACCACTCGACCCGCCCGACGGATGACGCCGGGTAGCTGTTCCGGTCCCACGGCTATGAGTAGGACAAGGGCAACGATAATGATCTCGCCGGGCCCGATATTGAACACGCCCACAGGGTACCCGCACAAAACCCGGCTCTAGGAGCCGGGTCGGTGCATTTACGATGAAGTTTCGTTTTCAGCGTGCAAGGGCCGAATTCCCGGTTGGCGGTCGCCAACCGGATGGACCACTCAACCGTTGATGAACTCGGCCAGCGCTGCTGTGAGCTTGGAATCGTCGTGCATCAGATGGTGGAAATCGAGCAGGTCGTCGTGACTGATCGGTTCGCCAACATGTGGCTCGCTCAGCTCCGCTGGCATGCGCCAGGTCGTGAACGACACCCCGGACGCAACCAGCAGGTCGATGGTCCTGGTTTCGGCCGGTTTGACGACGGTCATCCGGCAGTGGGGGCAGCGGAACGAGTACGTGCCCTGGTTGTTGTCATCACAGATCCGGACATGAACGTCCTGGGTGGTGAGCTCAACGTCACCGCAATCTGAACAGCTGGCGCGTATTGTTGCCATTGAGGGTGGTCCTCCTGCCTTGCAAATACTCGGCTTCGACTGGTGTAGCCCTCTTTGATTCGGCAGGGACTCAACCGCTCTTAAGCGGATATGGGATGTCAACTGCAATCAGTGCAAAATCGGCCAAACGAGGGCGACTTTTAGTGGTTGAGCATCACTCTGTGTGTGGATTTGGGTCGGACGCCCTACGTTTCGACCACTCGCGACGCCCTTAGCGACCGCTGGACCACGAAAATCCGCAGTCGCGCACGCCGAATCCACCGGAACCGGGCACTATGGCGACGTGAGTCCACGACTACCCCCATTGCACGGCGAACCGGTGGGATTCGGACACCGCGGAGCGATGGCCCACGCGCCGGAAAACACTGTCGTCGGATTTCAGACCGCCTTGGACATGGGTGCGACCGGGATCGAGAGCGACGTCTGGGTCACCGCTGACGGTGTGCCCGTACTGGTCCATGATCGCAAAGTCGGATCGCGGCTTCGTCGACGTGAGGTGGCCTCGCTGCAGCGCGATGAACTCCCCGAGCACATCCCCGCTCTTGCCGATCTCTACGAGCTGACCGGTCCGGACTTTCCTATCTCGCTCGACGTAAAGGACCCGTCCGCGTTCGGCCCGGTCCTCGACGTGGTCCGTGCCGTTGACCCCTCCGCCGAATCCAACCTGTGGCTCTGCCACCCGGATCTGGCAGAGCTAACAAAGTGGCGTCCAAACACCACCGCTCGACTCATCAACTCCACTCGGCTACAGCACCTGCCAAATGGTTTGGAACGCCGAGCGGCCGAATTGCAGCAGCTCGGCATGGATGGCCTTAACCTGTTCCATAGCGAGTGGGTCGGCGGCCGGGTGACGTTGCTTCACCGGTTTGGACTTTGCGCCCTCGGCTGGGGAGCGCAGCACAGCCGCGAGATTGCTGAGATCGTTGACGTCGGCATTGACGGCGTCTTCTCCGACCACGTCGACCGCATGATGGCGGTCATCCGGGAGTACTACCGATGACTATTAGGAAACTCTGGCCGCTGGCACTCGTCTTGACGATTCTGCTCGTCGGCTTTCTGGCAGCACCGTTGAACGACGAAGGTGCCGGCGACGAGACCTCGTCCGAGATATCGGCGACCGCCGACGCCGGTGACACCGACGATGCTGGCAGCGGCGACGATGCCGGTAACGCCGAGTCGGCAGATGGCGATCAGACGAACGGCTCCGACCAGGGCGACGGCTCGGCCGAGACCGATTCGGCCGACCAGGGTCAGGGCGACGCTGAAGAAGTCGTACCGACGCAGATGACCGATCTGCCGCCGATCTCCATCGACTCGCTCCCCGGTGAGGCCCTTGACACCCTCGACCTCATCGGGTCCGGCGGGCCATTCCCGTTCGACCGCGATGACCTGGTTTTTGAGAACCGCGAGGGGCTCCTACCGGACCGAGAACTCGGCCACTACCGGGAGTACACCGTTATCACTCCCGGCGAGGACGACCGAGGGGCGCGGCGGATCGTGGCTGGCGCCGCCGGTGAGCTGTTCTACACCGCGGACCACTACAGCTCATTTAGCGAAATCGTGTTCGAGCCGATCCCGGAATAACCGGGAGCGCTTGCCAACCGGCTAGAGCGAACCCAGCCGATCGAGCGGCCAGAACAGGAAGAACGCTCGACCAACCACTCGATCGTGCGACACGGGCCCGGTCTCGAAACGTGAGTCAAGCGACAGCCCTCGGTTGTCGCCCATGACGAAGACGTGGCCCTCGGGCACTGTCTCCGCCTCGAAGTCATCGGTACGCACGTCCTCATCGAGATAGGGCTCGAGGAGTTCGCCGCCGTTGATCCAAACCTTGTTGTCCCGGATCTCGATGGTCTCGCCTTCGAGGGCGATGACCCGCTTGATGACATCTCGGGGGAGTTCCGGATTGGCGGCGATTTCCGCCTCGGTCCGGCGGAAGACGATCACGTCACCGCGATGGATCTCGTGAAGGTTGTAGCTGACCTTGTTGACCAGAACGCGGTCACGGACCAGCAGTGTTGACTCCATCGACGGGGAAGGGATCCAAAACGCCTGCAGGAGGACCGCACGGAGAATAAGAGCGAGCAGCACAGCGCCGACAAGCACGACGGCCCACTCAATAGCGTTGCGACGGGCATCGCCGGCACCGAGTTCTGCCTCGATGTCGTAGTCGTCGTCGCCTCCGCCGCTGGTGTAGTCGTCTTGGAGCGAACCGTCCCCGTAGTTCTGGCCGTAGCCGAACTGGTCAAAGTAGGCGTCGTCGTCATCGTCCTCGCCAAAGGGGGCATCCGGGTTGTCCCCGGCATGCACCAGCGGCGGCTGAGCTGCGCCGAGGCTGGGAGAGGTCCACCGGCCAGTACTGAGACGCACGGTGTCGTTTACCGATACGCCATCACTGGGAGGTGGCGGCCAAGCGGCGTTGGGCTCTGACTGAGCCGTCGTACCGTAGGCCCACTTATCATCAGGTTCAGTAACCATTCGAGATCAGACTAGCTCCCAGGCATGAGGCAAAACCCCCAGCCAGTTGTGCATTTGTAAACCGCACCGCCAACGGCGATCCTAGCCGTAGCGAGCCAGCATGCGGTCGGCAGCCCTGCTGACCAGGTGTTCTGCATCATCGAGGCCCTCGGCACCAACGACGGAGGCCTCGGGACCCAGGCGGACCAGCAGCCGCTCAAGCCACGGGATGGCCGTAATCACCAAGGTTGCCACGATGCGGCCGTCTGGCCCCTCTGTCACGTTCTCGCAGGGGTATGAGTCCACGACCCAGGCCGCGTGCGGCGGCAGGTCAAGCGTGATACGGGGGTCGGTTTCGCGGGGGTGGAAGACGCCAATGCCCTCCTCGGCATCATCGGGGCGGACCGCGGCGGGCCGATTGAGCTCGGTGATGGTCTCAATTCGATCGACCCGGAAGATGCGTTCACCCTCGGCAAGGTGGCACCAGGCGTGTACATACCAGTTGCCCGAATCCGCAAAGACCCGCCACGGAGCGACCGCTCTGGTACTCCGGGCATCACGGTTGTAGGAGTAGTACGAGAGCTCCACTTCGGTTCCGCCGGCGGCCGCATTTCGCAGTTGATCGAGCATCCGACCTTCGGCGGCGCCAAGATGCACGTCAATGCGCCTGCTCTCGTCGTCTTCGCCGACGCCGAGAGCGGCGCCAAGCTTGGACAGCGCCCGGGCCAACGCTCCATCAGGGTCCGTGCCCGGCACCGACAGCAGCCCATCTGAGGAGGCGACCAGCGCCAATCCCTGACCAGGGCTGAGCCGAAGGGGCCGAGAGAAGAAGTCGGCGAGTCGGATGGTGACCCGTCCCTCGTCATCGATCTGCACATCGACGAGCGCGTCGGGTGAGTACGGCGGCAGCCCAACCATGTAGACGACGCCAAGATCTGCCAGCAGTTCCGATTCGCTCAGGCCAAAGCGGGCAGCGACGTCCGCCACCTTCTCCCCTGGGTTGGCCACAATCCACGGGACGATGGCCAGCACCCGCCGCATGCGGTCGGCCGCGGTTACCCGAGCCACGTGACACCTCGCCGACCCAAAGCAGTCGTGCGCAAAGCAGTCGTGCGCAGCACGGCCCGCATCATGGTGTCACCGAACCCGTTGTGGTCACCGAACGCAGCCAACCGATGATGTCGGCCCGCCACTCGGGCGGCTCGAGCAGCTCGGCGTGTTCCAGAAAGCCGAGGACGAACGAGCGAAAAGCGTCGTAGTTGACGACCGGCACGTCGTAGATGACCGACCCGTCTGGCTGGGTCTCGGCCATCACGTCGGGACCAAGTTGCTTGGACGCCGACTCGACCCGGCTCTCGTCGACGAGGAGCCTGGCCGTGACCTGGTCCTCCTCCCCCATCTCCCACGCCCGACGAGGACCGTCCGGCAGGGTGGCGGTCGGTGGGGTTGCTTCGGCTTTCAGATCGGTTTGCTCAACATGGCCATCCATGCGATCAAGGCGGAAATTCCGCTCGCCCTCGCGCACCCGGTCAAACCCGGTGAGGTACCAGCGGCCGCGATGAAAATCGAGACGCCAAGGTTCCACGGTCCGAGTTTCGCCCCGGTACCCGAAGGTGATGGCCCGCTTCTCCGAGATGGCCTGGAAGATCGGGACGAGTGCCGGATCTCCAGGCAGGCTGGCCACAACGTCTTTCACCACGCCGGGGTCACCGTTTGGTTGTCCGGCGCCAACGTCGGTGGCGGACGGGCCAAAGCCGCCGAGCTTCCACAGCGCCTCCTGATCACCCATGCCCTCCATGCGGACGGTCAGCGACGCCAGGTGCAGCGCTGCCAGTTCGTCCGGAGCAAGACCGGGATCAGGCAGGTAGTACTCCTCGGCGGCGATGCGGTAGCCGTCGAGCGGTGGGTCGGTTGCGGGAACCCGCTCCACCCGCAACGGGATGCCAAGTACCCGAAGGTCCTCTTTGTCGCGCTCGAACGTGCGGTGAAATGCCGCGCCGGGTGGCGGGTACCCGTCCACCTTTTGCCGAAGATCCTCAGCGGTGAGCGGGCGCGGCGTATCCAGGAGCACGGCGGTGAGGTTCAGAAGCCGTTCCAGTTTGTTTACCGACATTGCAGAATTCCCGAGGGGGCCTCGTCGTACTAGTGGTGCAACACCCTGATCAGCGTCGCCGCCTGGCGAATATAGTGGCCCGCCGACCGGTCGGCACTAGAGGGTTTCAATGAGCTTGGCTACACGCTCGTCTTCGCTCTTGAACGGGTCCTTGCAGAGCACGGTGCGCTGGGCCTGATCGTTGAGTTTCAGGTGCACCCAGTCAACGGTATAGTCCCGCTTCTTTTCTTTGGCCCTGCGGATGAAATCTCCCCGCAGTTTGGCCCGAGTGGTCTGAGGCGGCGTGTCGATTGCGTCATACATCTCGCTGTCGACCAGTGTCCGTTCGGCCCGGCCGTTGTCCTGCAGCTTGTAGAACAGGCCCTTGTCCCGCCGGATGTCGTGATATTGGAGGTCCAGCAGCGCCACCTTGGCGTGATTGAGCGGGAGGTCGTGCTTTGCTCGGTAGGCCTCGATCAGGTTGTACTTGATCACCCAGTCGAGCTCGGTCTCAAGCTTGAACGGGTCGCTCTCAAGGTGGGTCATGACGTGCTCCCACATGCGGAGCGCCTTGACCTCATCTTCGGGGAACCCGTGGGTCTCCTCGTACCGGAGCGCGCGGTTCAGGTATTCGCTTTGAATTTCGAGAGCGGTGGCTTCACGACCGTTTGCCAACCGCACCTTGCGGGTAAGCGTGAGGTCATGGCTGATTTCCCGGATGGCTCTGATCGGGTTTTCGAGGGTCATGTCCCGCAGGATGCAACCGGGGTCTTCGACCATGCGAAGCAGCACGGCCATGGCGCCCACCTTGAGGTAGGTGGTGTACTCGCTCATGTTCGAGTCACCAACGATGACGTGGAGCCTGCGGTAGTGCTCGGCGTCAGCGTGGGGCTCATCCCGGGTGTTGATGATGGGACGGGAGCGTGTGGTTGCCGACGACACGCCTTCCCAGATGTGCTCGGCGCGCTGGCTGACCGCGTACATGGAGCCACGGGCGGTCTGGAGGACCTTGCCGGCGCCTGCATAGATTTGGCGACTGACCAGGAACGGGATGAGTACTTCGCCGTAGTGCGAGAGGTCATCGTTGCGGGTGGTCAGGTAGTTCTCGTGGCAGCCGTAGGAGTTACCGGCGGAGTCGGTGTTGTTCTTGAACAGGTGGACCGTGCCACGGATGCCCTCGTCCTGGAGCCGCTCCTCGGCGGAGTCCAGCAGCTGTTCGAGGATTCGCTCCCCTGCCTTGTCGTGGACGACGACTTCACCGATCGAGTCACACTCGGCGGTGGCGTACTCGGGGTGGGAGCCAACGTCGAGGTACAGCCGTGCGCCATTGACGAGGAACACATTTGATGACCGCCCCCAGGACACGACGCGACGAAACAGGTAGCGCGCCACTTCGTCCGGGCTGAGACGGCGCTGCCCGCGCAACGTACAGGTAACCCCGTATTCGGTTTCGATTCCGTAAATGCGGCGTGAGTGC
>CAZSTV010000198.1:0-10895 GCA_964609665.1 uncultured Acidimicrobiaceae bacterium | reverse complement strand
TCCTCTTGATGAGTGAATTTCCTTTAGCCATTAGAACGGCTCCTCATCGGGGTTGTAGGGGGGCGGGGCATCGTTTCTGGGGGCGCCGCCACCACTGGGTCGACCGCCACCGCTACCGGCGCCGTCCGACCGCTCATTTCTCATCACTTCAGCGGTAGCCCAACGAAGGCTGACCGCAACATCGTCTGCAACGATCTCAACCTTGGAGCGCTTCTCGCCCTCCTGGTTCTCCCAGCTGCGCTGGTCCAGACGCCCGGTCACTGTGACCCGGGTGCCTTTGGCAACTGTCTCGGCCGCGTTCTCCGCAAGCTGTGCCCAAGCGGTCACATCGAAGAAGGAGACGGCCTCTTCCCATTCCTGGGTTTGCCGGTTTTGCCAACGGCGGTTGACCGCCATACCGAAGCTCGCAACGGCCTGGCCTGATGGTGTGAACCGAAGCTCCGGTTCACGGGTTGCATTGCCGGTGATAGTCACCGTGTTGTCCATTGCCATGAGATGGTTCTCCCTTAGGCGGTGGCGCCGGCCAGGCCCCGACGATGAGCCTCGTCGAGCGGCAGACGGATGAACTTATGGCGGATCACTTCGTCCGCGAGCCGCATGACGCGGTCGAGTTCACTCAACGCATTGGGAGAGAGGAACTCCGAGACTACGTAGAAGCCCTGCGTAGCCTTCTGGATCTCGAAGGCGAAGTCACGCACGCCCCACTTGTCCATTTTTTCCATGGTGGCGCCGGCCTCTTTGGCCATGCTCTCCAGCCGATTCACAAAAGTTTGAATGGTCGACTCATCAGTATCGGCTCTGAAGATGACCATGAGTTCATAAGCCCTCAAGGCATATACCTCCCTACGGACCCGGGGTTCGCCCGGGGCCCCCGACGATCAGGGGCAGGGGTATGTTCGGTCTCAGAAGTAGCACCTGACGACCGGAGCCGCGGCAACGCCGCGACCACACACGCCATTCAACGCTATCGACTATTCCCAGCTTCACCACGTAGCCGACTCTAGAGAGGGCCTGTGACAGCCAGTATGGGAATCGCCTGAACCGGGGCGGACCTCCAGCCGTGAACGGCGTTACGGTCGACGAGACCAGACTCCTGGCTTAGTCCGCCCGTTCGGCGCGGCGTTCGCCTGCCGCATCTCGGTAGTCGGCGATCGATGCCGACACGACTTCTTTGGCGTGGGCGGCGTTGTAGTTGCCGAGGATCTGAATCTCGTTTGGCTTCTGACCGGAGATGTCCATTTTGTAGGTGGCGAAGTAGTGCACGATCCGGTTGACGACCGTGACCGGAAGCTGGGAGAGCTCCTTGGCATAGTCGAACACGGTGTCGCTCTCGAGCACGGCGACGATCTTGTCGTCAGCCTCGCCACCGTCGAGCACCTGAATGCCCCCGACCACACGAACCGGCATGACAATCTCGGCCCGGTCAATGCGCTGCTGACTCAGCACGCAGATGTCGAGCGGGTCATGGTCGCCCGCCTCGGCTCCCGGGGTGAGCGCGGCCACCCGATCACCGCAAAAGGTCTGCGGAATGAAGCCGTAGAGAGTCGGCGGCAGGGCCGATGAACCCTGCGGACGATCAACCCGGAGGTAGCCGGTCCGCTTGTCGATCTCATACTTCACGGCGTCGAACGGGGTGATCTCGATGTATGCATCGACAACGTCCGGCGGGTCGCTGCCAATTGGTAGCCCATGCCAGGGGTGCGCCCGATAGTTGTCGAATCGATTGATCATCGTGGCCGAGTCTAGGCGCCAGGCCAGGACCCGATCGGCACTATCGGCGAGGCAGGAGCAGACTGCACCGCACTGCGCTGCACCGCACTGCACGAACGGACTGGGAAGGTTCTCGGCCTAGAGCGTCATGTACTAGCCGTCGTCATTCCCGTTGTTGTTATTGCCATTCCCATTGCCGTTGTTCCCGTTGCCGTTGTTGCCGTTGTTCCCGTCGCCGTTGTTGTCGTTCCCGGCATTCGGGTCGTTCGGGTCCGGCTGGTTCGGATCATTGGGGTCCGGCTGATTCGGATCGTTCGGGTCGTTAGGGTCCGGCTGATTCGGATCGTTAGGGTCCGGCTGGTTGGGATCGGCCAGCGTGGTGGCCGCGTTCGGGTCCGGGACGGTGGTAGTGATCTGATTGCCCTCAAGGTCAATCTGCAAACACGGCTCGGTGGTCGGGGTTTGCTCCGGAGGAACCGTCGGCTGCGGCTGCTCCTCATTTCCCTGGAACGGACTGCCCTGGAACGAACTGTTCTGGGCCGGGCGGTACGCCACGTTCTGGACCACACCGGCGGAGCCCGGCAGGATCAATGCGTTTTCATCATCGCCGTCGCCGCCATCTTCGCCTTCACCGGGCTGGCCGGCGGGAGGCTGATCCTCGGGCAGCGTTGTGGTCTGAGCTGCTGCGACCAGGGCGGGGTCCGGCTCGGCGCACTGCAACAGCGTGGTCAGCAGTTCCTGACCCTCGATGCGCAGATCGTCGGCAGCGCCTTCGACCGCCAGCTCCTCACATGGAGGCATCCCCTCGGTGGCTTCGATCATGAAGTCATGCCACAGCTCGGTCGGGATTTCGCCACCGGTGATGTCGCCGTTGCCGCGGCTGTTGTTGTATTCGTCGGTCTCGAACAGCTCGGCGATGGTGGGAATCTCCACCCCGAACTCTTCGTTGGCCGCATCGTTCATGTACCACACGGCCCGACCTTCGACGCCGGGGTAGCCAACCCACACCGATGTGGTCAGGCCACAGGTGAAACCGGTGAACCAGGCGTCACGGTTGAACTGGGTGGTGCCCGTCTTGCCTGCTGCCGCCCGGACCGACTCATCGGTCTGGACCAGTTGCGCCGCCCGGCCGGTGCCGGAGCTGACCACTCGGGTCAGTGCTCCGTTTACCTGCCTGGCCACCGCCGGCTCGACCACCTGCTCGCCAACCCGAACCCGGGGGCTGTCGGTGGTGCAGGAATCCTGGGGGTACCAGCAGAGCACGTTGCCGTCGGCGTCTTCGATCCGCTCGATGAAGACCGGGTCAAGCCGCTGGCCCTCACGGTTGAGCGTGCTGTAGGCGTTTGCCATCTCCAACGGAGACACCGAGTTCGGGCCAAGAACGAGCGACGGGCAGGCCAACATGTCCGAGTCGATGCCGAGGCGGCTTGCCATGTCCTTCACCCGCTCCGCCCCAAGCTCGGTGCTCATCTGGGCGAAGACGGTGTTGAGTGAACTCAACGTTGCCTGGTAGACGGTCCGGTGGGTGGACACCTCGGGGTTGTTCGAGACGCCGCCCCGAACCTTCCAACGAGCACAGATGCCCTCGGCATCCTGCGGGTAGTCGATCGTGAAAGGAGCTTCGAACAGCGAGTTTGGCGAGAAGCCCTGCTCGATGTACTCGGCGAGAGCGAACGCTTTCATCTGGGAGCCGGCCTGGAACCCGGAGCCACCGCCGCGGGTACCCATCGAAAGGTTCACCTGCGAGTCATCCCAGCTGGCGCCACCCATCATGGCAACTACCTCACCGTTCTCATCCAGGCTCAACAGCGACCCGAGGGGCATGAACTCGTTGTTCGGGTCGAGCTTCTGGGTGATGGTCCGGTAGGCCAGCGCTTGCAGTTCCGGGTCGAGCGTGGTGTACACACGAAGGCTCTGGGTGAAGTACTCGCCCTCGGGGTAGATCACGTCGAGCTGACGGCGCACCGCAGAGACGAAGTACTCCGAGCCAATCTCGCTGCCCGCCACCTCACCGAGGCCAACCTCGGCCACCGGCGGCGGAATCAGGTTGGGCCAGGTATCGGCCTCGGCCTCGACCTGTTCCTCAACGGTGATGTAGCCGTGCTCGACCATTTGACCAAGGGTGATGTCGCGGCGGCGGTCTCCCTCCCCCGGATCCTCCCAGGCGTCGCCGCGGCTCGGGTTCTTCAGCAGACCGGCCATGTACGCCGCCTCGGGCGTGTTCAGGGCACCAACGTCTTTGTCGAAATAAATCCGGGAGGCAGCCTGGACGCCGTAGACGCCGCGGCCGAAGTACGCCCGGTTCAAGTACCGCTCAATGATTTGCTGCTTTGCCGCCTCGGTGGATCCGAGCGTCTCGGCAAGCTCCTGCTCAAGCTTGATGGCCCGGACGATCTCTCGGGCCTTACGAGCAATGTCCACCGCGTCATCGTTGGTTGCCAACTTGATGTACTGCTGGGTGATGGTCGAACCGCCCTGGAGACTGCCGCCGTCACTGGTCACACGCTGCTTGCCAACCTGGTACGCGGCACGGAGCAGACCGCCGGGGTCAACACCACGGTGTTCGAAGAAACTCTGATCCTCGGTGGCGACCACCGCGTTGATCAGCACGTCGGGAATCTCGCCGTATTCGACGACCACCCGGTCCTGACCTTCGACTGCCAACTCGTTTGCGGCGTTGTCCGGACCGCAGCCTCGCAGCACTTCGGCGGTACAGATATATGTGGTCTCGATCAGCTCGTCGAAGTTGTCTTCTTCAAGCTCGACCTGGCTGGCGAACGACCACACCGCGCCGATGGCCACCCCAGCGATGATGGCGACCACAAAAAAGAGGCGTCGGAAACGCCAGAACGGGTTACGCCGCCGGTTACGCACATGAGAAGGGCCCGAAAGCGGGCCCGGGGGAAGCTGAATTGCCAACGTCTAACTCGTCCTTAGCCAGGGACTCCGTATGATTCCCGGAGGTGGTTCCACCAACACTGTCTACATACTTCTATCAGGTAACAGGTGGAAGGTTTACCGCGGGTACGTAGCTGACGGGCTTCTTTCAGATCTGCTAAAACTCTTCCCGCCTTGGGAAGTCCCGCTCCGAAGGCGAACGAAACGGCAACCAGTTCATCGCCATCGCAGATGGGGCAGGGCTCAGGAAGTGATGTCCCAAACGCATGAGCAACCCGCCGGAGCTCTGGTTGGGCATCACACACCTCTTCGGTGGTGCGGCGACCGCTGGCATAGGCGTCAATCGTGCGCTGCTTCGCCAGCCGGTAGCTGACAACGCCTTCCACATCGGTACTCGGTCCGCTTCGGGTGCTGCTTGGCGTGAAACTCATGACTCACCACCTTCCAACCGCTGAATCCGACCACAGAATCGAACTACTGGATCAACCTTGTGGGCGGCCTTGAATGACATCAAACGGAGTCGACGTACGGCTGCCGATTCCTTGCCGTACTCCAGGGTAGCGAAAGAGCCCGGTCGGATTCCTCTCGTCTCGCCGATTTAACCGCCGGGCCCGAAAATGACCGCTACAGCGAGCCTCGCTGTTCGGCCCACCAGGCAACGACGGCCCGCCGGGCCTCGTCGACGCTGAGGGGTCCGGTGTCGAGGCGGACGTCGCGCAGGAACCGCTGGGCTCGCCCAACATCGGGCCCGGCCTCGATCTGGAGCAACTCCATGATCTCGCTTCCCGAAAGCGGCGACGACAAGTCCGAAAGATCCTCGCTCCTCTGCAGCTGCTCGATCGAGTCGACGAGTCGTTGCGCGTTTCCGCTCCGAAGGTACGGCGCGACGTTCATGGCAAGGCTGCAGACCTCGTCCAATCGCTGCGGGCCGACCCGCTCGGCGATCCGGCGAACGGTCCCGTCGTTTGCGTTGTCACCGGTGCCTTGCTCGACCGCCTCGACCAGCCTGGCCGTCGCCGTTCCCGCCGCCCGCGAGTACTTGAGGCGTCGCATGATCTGGCCGACCTGGTCCCGGACCGGCCACAGCAGCCCACCGAGGCGAACCCTCCCGGTACCGGGCATGGCTGCCAGAGCGATCGCTTGCTCCCGGCCGGCCGAATCGACCGAAGAGGTGAACAGCTCCAGAATGATGTGGCGGAGCAAACCGGTGCGTTCCAAAAACTCCAGCCCGGGCGCCGGGTTGGCGGTGATGAGCAGACGGTCCAACTCCACCGACACCCGTTCCACCGAAACGATCTCCAACCGCAGGGCAAGCTCGGTCGCCGCCTCAATCAATTCCGGAGACGGGTCAAGACCGAACCGTGCGATGAAGCGGGCCGCCCGCATCATCCGCAGCGGATCGTCGCCGAAGGAGACCGAGGGGGAAAGCGGTGTGCGAAGCAGCCGGGCGTCAAGGTCAACCCGACCGTCAAATGGGTCGTGCAAGAGCCCGGTCGGCAATTCGATGGCGGCCGCGTTCACGGTGAAGTCCCGACGGGACAGATCCTCGCTCAGGTTCTCCCCGAA
Organism: uncultured Acidimicrobiaceae bacterium; assembly: GCA_964609665.1. Classification (GTDB taxonomy): domain Bacteria; phylum Actinomycetota; class Acidimicrobiia; order Acidimicrobiales; family SZUA-35; genus JAHELU01. The sequence continues at coordinate 4,721 of CAZSTV010000198.1, read as the reverse complement.
ACTGACCACGGGCTTGCGAGACTCTGGGTCGTAGGCCTCGGCCCGGTGAGTGGTGATCTCAAGCGCATGCGGACCGACCTTTGCGCCGATGGTTCCGAAGCGTTCGCCCTGGGCCCAGATCGCCGAGGCGATCGGTGCGACCAATCGCTTGATCTCTTTCGGCTCCGCGTTGGTCGTTAGATCAATGTCATTCGCGGCCGGGTCGAACGGGCCCGAGCCCGCAAGCAGGAGGTCCCGAACAACGCCGCCGACCAGGTACAGCCGGTATCCCGCATCGACAAACCGAGCGGTCACCGGGTCGATGGCCCCGGTCAGCGCGTCCAGTCCCGGCATGACGGGCAGTTCGGTCACAGACACGGTGTAGCCCAATCCCGGACGAAATCCCACGTATTGGCGGCCCGACATGGCGAGATAGGCATACTTACCATCACGGCTCTACACTCAAAGCATGTCCAAATCTGGCGGGCGTGCTGCAGCCACCGAGCAACCGGTACGGCCAGTCGATGCCTCGCCGCGCCCCACTCTGGCCGCTCGGGGCACTCGGGCCGGGTCGGTCAAGTTGGAGAACATCAGCTTCCGCTATGACCGCAACGTTGACGGACCGGGGGCGTTGGACAACGTGTCACTCTCAGTTGAGCCCGGTGAATCCATCGCCCTGCTCGGCCCGTCCGGTTGCGGCAAAACAACGCTGCTGCGGGCCATTGCCGGGCTGGAACGTTCGGTGTCCGGCTCCGTCTTCATCGACGATCAACTGGTCACCGGAAACCAGGCCTCCGGGCAGAAGGTCTGGGTGCCGCCGGAGAAGCGCAAGATCGGCATGGTGTTTCAGGACTGGGCGCTCTTCCCCCACCTGACCGTCGCCAAGAACGTTGCATACGGTCTCCCCAAAAAGGGCTCGGCGGAACAGGTGGCACAGAGCCTGGCGCTGGTGGAACTCGGCGGGACCGAGGACCGCATGCCAACGACGCTGTCCGGCGGGCAGCAACAGCGGGTGGCCCTCGCACGGGCGCTGGCCCCCAAGCCTCGGGTCCTGTTGCTCGACGAGCCGTTCTCAAACCTCGACACGTCGCTGCGAAGCGAGCTGCGGACCGAGGTACATCGCCTGCTGTTGGACCTCGGCATCACGTCCATCTTCGTCACCCACGACCAGGAAGAAGCGTTCGTTGTCGGTGATCGGGTGGCGGTCATGAACGAGGGACAGGTCGTCCAGGTCGACACGCCAAACAACCTCTACACCCATCCGGTCAACCGGTGGGTTGCAGACTTTGTCGGCGAGGCAACGCTGCTGCGCTGTACCGGCGCCGGCGCAACGGCCACTACCCCGCTCGGTGCCATCCCGCTTGAAGTGAACCGATCGGGCGACATCGACATTTTGCTGCGACCAGAACAGCTCCGGCTCACCGACGGCGACGAGGCAACCGTTGAGGTGGTCGAGTTCTACGGGCACGACGCCATGGTGTACCTCCGCTACGGCGACCAGCCGCTCCGGGTACGAACCGGGCCCGAGGTTGCCGCCCGCCGCGGTGACACCTTCGGCGTACGGTTCGCCGGGCAGGCCGCCCACTCATTTCCCGCGGTCTGAACCCGTCCCTCAGGCCACGGGTCCTCAGGTTAGAGGCATCCGCATTTCCAGTTCCTCTGCGCACGGGTTTGACGGAACGGTGTCAACCTTGCCGGAAGCGACGAAGCCGTAGCGCTCGTACAGCGCAATGGCCGGTGCGTTGTCTTGCACCACCCAGAGCATCACGTCGGTCGCATCGGTCTGGCGAGCCCATGCCACCGTTGCGTCGAGCAGCCGCCTGCCGGACCCCCGACCGCGGGCCGCAGGGTCGACCCACATGCCGACCACCATCGGTTGCGGGTCCCATTCGGAAAAGAAGATGCCGCCGGTGCCTGCGACGCCGGGAACGGCAAGACCCTCAACATCATCGAGCTCGTCGACGAAGAACGAGGCTAGACGGTCACCGCCGACAACCCTCTCGCGCCATTCATCGTCGGTAAACGTCGACTCGCGCTCATAGGTGGAGCCGAAGGCGCCCGGGTCTGCCACAAGCGCCTGTAGCCGAACGTCTCGGTACAACGCGTAGTCATCGGTGGTCAGCGCTCGAACAACCATGCACGCAATTTACTCGCCACCGGAAGTCGGGGCCCCGAGTTATCCGACGTGCGCGGCGGACTGAGCCGCCAACCGTGGCGGGCGGCTCGCTCACGGGTAGCGCAGCACCTCGACGGTGCCGTTTCCTTTGTCGTTTCGGGCGATGACCATGCCGCTGTCATCTGCCAGCGGCCGAACGGACGCGAGCGGACCGCGGAACTGGTGCACGCCGACAAGTTCGCCAGTCTTGGTATTCCAAACGGTGATGGCCTTGCCCCCGGTCGCAATGAGGAGCTCACCTGAAGGGCTGTAGGAGGCCGACGTTGCCTGCGGAACAAATATGGAACCCCCGTCATGGTGGGGGTAGGTCTTGGCGGGGTTGCCGTTGCCACCAGCTAGGTCCCACTCCAGCACCGTGTCGCGGGGGTCGGTAACGGCCGCCACCAGCCGGTCGCCGTTCGGGCTGTACGAAATGCCCCACGACGAGCCCTGGTTGGCAAGTTCGTAGGTGGCAATCTGGCCTCCGTCGGCCAACCGCCATCGGGTGATGATCGATGACTTGCCGCGCCGCTCCAAAATGGCCAGTTCGGTCTCGTCAGGAGCGAAGGCGATGGCGGCGGCGAAGTGCTGAAGACCCTCGTCGATCGTGAGCATCAGCTCGCCGGTGTGGCCGTTCCACACCTCAACTCGTGCGTCTCCCGGGCTTGAAGGGTCGCCTGCCTCAAGTGCGGCAAGGCCTCCGGCCGACATGGCGATGATGGTGGACTCCCGTCGAGCCAGGATCGATGCAAAACTCTTGGCGACCAAGATCTTGCAATGCCGTTCATCCAGGAACTCGCTCTGGGCGTTGAGCAAGAGCAGTTGCCGATCGGCGCCCCACCAATAGTCGTTGTAGTCCCCTTCGAACGTTGGCCCGAGCGGCTCGACCGCGCCGCTCTCAACGTCGACGACTGCGGGTTGGACCTCGGGATAGGTGTGCAGCAACACGTGGACGGCGCCGCCGTCGATGCTGGCGTCGGGTAGATGAAGGTCCTTGATGAACGCTCCGACCGCGAACGAACGCTCAACGACCACCTCCGGCCTGTTTCCCGCAGCCTCATTCACCGCTGTCCCCCTCGCCGCCTACCGCCGATCTCCATAAGGTTTTCACATCACGGAGGTGGTTGCGCCGCGGCCCGGTTCAGCGCACCAGCGGCGGATGCAGGGCCGTGGCGTCGCCGGGCCGGAACAACTGGGCGGGTCGCCCGCGACCGGTTGATGTGAGTTCGCCGGTCGGTTCGACAAAGCGGGCGGTGGCCTGGATCTTGCGATGAAAGTTCCGAGGGTCGATGGTCGTGCCCCATACCACCTCGTAGACGCGGCGCAGATCGGCGATCGTGAACTGAGTCGGACAGAAGGTGGTGGCCAGCGTGGTGTACTCGAGCTTCGCTCGGGCCCGCTCGAGTCCATCGGTGAGAATCGTTGCGTGGTCGAAGGCCAGTTGGCTATTGAGTGCTTCGCCGACAGGAACCCACTGGGCCGTGGCCGCGTCGGTGCCGGCCTCCGGGTCGGGAAGGTCCGCGGCCAGCGCCAGGTGGGCCACGCTGACCGTGCGCATGCGAGGATCCCGCTTCGGCGAGCCGTAGGTGCCCAACTGTTCCAGGTGTAGACGCCCGGGCACCTCGATGCCGGTTTCCTCCTGCAGCTCCCGAATTGCGGCAGCCTCCAGGTCTTCGTCGATCTGCACGAACCCGCCCGGCAACGCCAACCTCCCCTTGTGTGGCGCAACGCCGCGGCGGACCGTCAGCACGCACAGCTGGTCATCCCTGATGGTGAAGACGACAAGGTCGACGGTGACAGCGAAGGGCGGAAACTCCATCACGGCCCAGCCTAGCGTGACAATCGTCAACTTGACGAGAATTCGGTTTGGCGTCATGATGATGATTAATCGTCAACATGAAGAGAAAGGTGACGACATGGCAACTATCACTCGACGCCCGCACATCAACCACCTGCGAGCGTCCTCCAACACATGGGTCCGACTCGTCCGCCGGGGCGACGTCACGCGCAGCGGCGCAGGGCTCGCCTTCTGGTTCCGACCCCGCATCAGCTCCATCAGCGAACTCCCACTCGACGAGCGAGAGCTGCCGCTCATCTTTCGGGACCGCACGAGCGACCACCAGGAGATTGCCGTCCAGGCCTCCATCACCTACCGGTTCGTCGACCCCGAAACCGCCTCACGCAGAATCGACTTCACGATCGACAACGAACACGGCACCTGGTCCGCCACACCGCTCGAACAGGTGGGTGGCCTCCTCACCGAGCTGGCTCAGCAGCACGCCGCCAGCGTGCTTGCCGGCATGGCGCTCACCGAGGTCATGGTCCACGGCATCCCCCGGCTGCGCGCCGCCATCGCCGAAGGACTTCGTGGCGACGACCGGATCGAACAGACCGGCATTGAAATTGTCGATGTGCGGGTCGTCGCGGTCCGCCCCGAACCGGAGATGGAGAAGGCGCTCCGGACACCGGTGCGCGAAGAGCTGCAGCAGGAAGCCGACCGAGCAACCTTCGAGCGTCGGGCTATGGCGGTTGAACAGGAGCGCGGCATCAGCGAAAACGAATTGCAGAACCGCATCGAGCTCGCTCG
>CAZSTV010000197.1:0-10896 GCA_964609665.1 uncultured Acidimicrobiaceae bacterium | reverse complement strand
TAGACGCCGCACATGCCGTCGATGGAGATCTCCTCGACCAACAGTTCTTCCTCGACAAGCGCGGGAGCGTCGGAGTCCACCTCGTCGGCGATGATGTCTCGGTTGTCAACGGTTGGTTCGGTTTCCACGGTTCCTCCAGGAGTTCAACAAATCGGAGATTCTGCCACGATGCAACGTCTAATTGCAGCCGTAGCGACGTTCACAATCTTAGCCGCGACCTCAGCGCAGATCGAAACAGACCTTTACCGCACCACGAGCCCCTGCGGTTGCGGCGTGGGAGAGCGCCTGTTCGTAGCGTTCCAGCGGATAGGTGGCAGACACCAGCCTCCCGAGGTCAGCCGCAGCGACCAGCTCCATTGCCATGTCGAATGAGCGGCGAGTAGACCCGTCTGGAAGTTGCTCGGTGCCATAGGTATAGGCACCGACCAGTTCGGTCTCTCGATGCCAGAGGGCCGTCAAGTCAATCGATACCCGGCCGGGCATGCCGACAAGGACTACCCGGCCCCGGGGTCGGGCGGTGCCGAGTGCCTCGTCGACCGACGCACCCGATCCGACAGCGTCGATGACCACGTCTGCGCCGCCGGAGAGATCATCGCCGATCATGAAACTGCCAGATGTCCGACGGACCGCCCGCGGTACTTCGCTTGGGGCGACCACCATGTCTGCTCCGAGGGAACGCGCAAGCTCGTGCTGTTCGGGGTACTTCGCGCCGATAATCACGGTGGCGGCGGGGGAGAACTGGCGAATGGCGGCCAGCGTCATCAAGCCCATGGTGCCGGCGCCGAGGATGGCGACCGTGTCGCCTTCGGAGACGCGGGCCTTTATTGCAGCATGTACGCCGACCGCAGCCGGTTCGATCATGACGGCGGCCTCATCGGAAAGCTCGTCCGGCACGGCGTGAAGCTGACTCTCGTGAGCGACAAAGCCGGTTGACCAGCCACCACCGGTCGAGGCGCAATATCCGGTCTGAATGCCGGGCTCCAGATCTCCGCTCACCAGGTGGCGGTAGTCGTCCCCGTCACCAGGCGCGGCATCGGGGAACGGCGGCTCGAAACCTCTTGCGGCGTGGCCGAGCACAGGCTCCAATACCACTCTGACGCCGTCTTCTCGGTCGCCGACAACCTCATGGCCGGGAATGAACGGGAACGAGACCCACGGCTCGAAGTAGCGAGCGGAGCGGCCATCCACCGTTGCGAGGTCGGAACCGCAGATTCCTGCCAACCGGGTGGTCACCCGATGCCAGCCGGGGCCGGGAAGGTCGATATCGGCGGTTTCGACCAGCGACAGAGGGCCGGTGCTGGCCCCGCTACCTGGCCGTACCCGCGAGCTGATGGCGGCCGCAACATAGCGGGCTTCTGAACGGCTGAACTCAAGTGCCTTCACCACGGCAACGGTACCAGTAGCTTCGCCAACATGATTCACGGCCCGAAACCGCCCGAATCAAGAGGGTAGATCGACCTGGTCGCCCCAGCCGACCATAGATGTCACAGGCCGTCCCTAGTGTCCTGCGGTATGAGTATGACCATCGATTGCGGGACCTGTTCCCGCCAAGACACCTCGACCTGTGATGACTGCGTCGTGAGCTTCATCGTGAATAGGGAGCCGGAGGAAGCCGTGGTCATCAACGTGGCAGAATTCTCCGCTCTTAAACGGCTGCAGTCCGCGGGGATGGTCCCTGACCTGCTGCACGACGGGGTTCCGGCTGACCATCAGCTTCGCCATGGCGCCGGCTAAGCGCCCCTAGAGGGGAGGCGCTGGACTCCTAAGTGAAACAGGGCGTGAAATCGGGCAACCTGTAGGGGTGAACACCCGGACATCGGTCCTCACCGAGGACCTGTTGGCCATCGGCCGAGCGGCAGGTTTGGCTGCGGTCGGCGTCGCCGATGCATCGGTGTTAGAACCGGCCCGGACCGTTTTGCAGAGCCGCAAGCGAGCGGGCCTTGCCGGTGAGATGCAGTTCACCTATCGCAACCCGGAGCGGTCCACCGACCCGTCACGGGTCGTTCCGAACGCTCGGTCCCTGATCGCAGGCGCATGGAGTTACCAGCATCTTGACCGCCCGTCCCCCGCGGACACCCCGGCGCTGGCAGCGACGGTCGCTCGCTACAGCTGGCACGATCACTACGACGACTTGGAGCAGGCGCTGCGCCCGGTGGCTGACCGGCTGGTCGAGTGTGGCTATGAAGCACGGATCGTCGCCGACACCAACGCCCTCGTTGATCGGAACGTGGCCTGGTCGGCCGGCCTCGGCTGGTACGGAAAGAACAGCAATCTGTTGCTGCCGGACGCCGGTAGCTGGTTCGTGCTCGGGGCCGTCGTCACCGACGCTGCGCTCGACCCGACTGGACCACCCCTCGCCGATGGATGTGGACCGTGTAGTCAGTGCATCGATGACTGTCCGACCGACGCCATCATCGCTCCGGGAATTGTGGACGCCACTCGATGTTTGGCATGGATTGTTCAGGCCGGGGGAGCGATCCCGCCCGAGTACCGGGTGGCGGTCGGTGACCGAATCTACGGTTGCGACGATTGTCAGGACGTCTGCCCGCCGAATCGGTCCGTCGATCGCCTCACCATCGGCAGCTCGCGGTCCAAGGCAACGCGGGCCGAGGCAACGCGGGCCGAGACAACGCGGGTCAAGGTCGACCTGCAGTGGTTGTTGACCGCCACCGATGAGGCCATCGTCGCCCGTCATGGGCGGTGGTACATCGCTGATCGCAACATCGACTACATCCGAAGAACTGCGCTGGTGGTGCTCGGCAACATCGCAGAGCCAACCGGACCGCCGGTCGATGAGTTGTTGCGTACCTACCTCCGCCACGACGTCGCGTTGCTACGGGCCCATGCCGTCTGGGCGGCCCGCCGACTCGGTCGAGATGACCTGCTGGCCGAGCTCACCGATGACCCAGCCCCCGAGGTCCAGGCCGAGTTTGGTCACAACGTAGAGCCACGCTTCCACGCCGCAGACTGGGACGTCGCATGAGCCGCCGTCATCTGCTGGTCACCAACGACTTCCCACCGAAAATCGGTGGCATCCAGAACTACCTGTGGGAGCTGTGGCGACGCCTTCCCACCGACGCAACATCGGTGTACACCACGCCATATCGCGGCACGGCGGCCTTCGATGCCCAGCAGCCCTTCGCCATCGAGCGTTCACCGGAACCGTGGTTGATTCCCTACCCGTGGCTGCCGGCTCGGATACGGGAGATGGCTCGTAGGACCAACTCCGAACTTGTTCTGTTTGATCCCGCCATCCCCGTCGGCGCCATCGGTCCGTCACTCGGCATCCCCTATGGCGTCATCCTTCACGGCGCCGAGGTGACCATTCCCGGGCGACTGCCGCTGCTGCGACAGGTGCTCGGTCGGACCCTTCGCTCCGCGTCGCTGGTGGTCTCCGCCGGCCAGTACGCACTCGACGAGGCCGAGCGGTGCGCCGGTCGTTCCCTGCCATCGGTGGTGATACCGCCCGGCGTCGACGGCCAACGATTTGCGCCGATTGACCCGCAGCAGCGGTTCGACGTGCGAGCCCGCTACGGGGTCACCGATCAGGACGTGTTGGTCGCGACGGTGAGCAGGTTGGTCCCCCGAAAAGGCATGGAAACCCTCATTCGGGCCGCGGCCGAGGTCGACCGTCGGCTTGGTCACGCCAACCGGTCCGTGAACAGCGGCTCAGCGGATGCGGCCGCACCTGGCCAGGAAACGTCGGGGCCTCGACTCAAGGTGGTGATCGGCGGCACCGGTCGTCAAGCGGGGGAGCTGGCCGATCTGGTGCGGGACCTCGATGCACCGGTGCAGCTGGCCGGACGCCTTCCCGATGCTGAGGTGGCATCGCTGTATGGAGCCGCCGACATGATGGCAATGTTGTGCAACGAGCGTTGGTTTGGTCTTGAGCAGGAGGGGTTCGGGATCGTCTTCTTGGAAGCGGCGGCTGCCGGCGTGCCCCAGGTTGCCGGCCGATCCGGTGGGGCACACGAGGCGGTGTCACACGGCGAGACCGGCCTCATCGTCGATGACCCCAATGATGTAGCGGCGGTAGCCGACGCCCTGGAGACGCTGGCGACAACACCGGAGATGCGTCTTGGGATGGGTGACGCGGCACGACGGCGGGCGCTGGCACGGTTTGACTATGACCGTCTGGCGGAAGAGCTCCAGGCCGCGATTGACGGCTGCGAGCTGCGCTAGCGGACCAGTAGGGCAGATTGACTCGCCAAATGGGGTCGGTGGCCGTACCCTTTGCAAGCAGTGGCTGACCAAAACTCGCAACCTTCGAATCTCGAACACACCGTCTCATCGGTCCTCGTTCAGGCAACGGTTCAGGACTGCTACGCGGTCGGTATTGACATTGCCGCCTATCCCGAGTGGGTGGAGAACCTCCGGACCGTGGAGATCTTGACCACCGACGATCAGGGCCTACCTGCCACCGTTCGATTTGAGGCGGAGGGGCTGGGTCGAATGTCGAGCTACGTTTTGGCCTACGACCTCAGTGAGGTGCCGCACAAGCTGGCCTGGAACCTGGTCAGTGGTGACCTCGCCCGAGAGATCGAGGGCCGTTACGTCTTCCATGACATGACCGAAGATCCGAGCCTCCCTGTCACCGAAGTGGACTATGAACTCACGATAGATCTGGCAGTCCCGCTGCCAGGATTCGTGAAGCGACGGGCCGAGGACAAGATCGTCAAGTCCGCTCTGGACCGTTTCAAGCAGCGGGTCGAGGGTTCCTCAGTCTGAGAGAAACTCCGATTTCAAGCGGTTTCGCACCGGTTGGGATTTCCTAGCGACGGGGCGCCGGTTCTTTCTTGAGTCGGTCCCGAAACGGGTCGAAGAACTTCACATGCGATTCCTTCGCCTCGACTTCCGAGATGATCTCAACAGCCTTGACTTCCACCCGCTGATAACGGTTGTCTCAGGGCTGACCCCGCCTCACCAGCGTCAATTGTTCGAGGCCATTCGTCGACTGTCCAGCGGTTCGACGGTGGGTCTGCGAGGCCTTGTGGAACACCAGGGTCTGCTCTTCGAGCTCGATGCGAGCGCCGGCGCACCGGTGACACCGGTGAGCACCTCGGCAGCGGTGCTGGTGTATCTCGACGGCATCGCCGCCCGTTCTCCCGAAGTCGGTCTGCAGGCCGAGATCGACCAGTGGGAACGGCAGGCGGCGATCGACGCGGTTGCGGTGGAAGAGATCAGATCGAACCTGGATCTTGCGGTCAAGGCCAAGTCCTTCCGGCTCCGCGCCGCCGCAGACCCCGGTTCGGGTGAGCAGCGCGCCGGTGTCCACCGGAAGAAGGTTGCGGCCATCAGAGTGGCGATCGAAGCGGTGAACGCACACGAGGCCACCATCGCCGAGTGTGACCCGCAGGTGCTGGAACTCATCGGCCAGTGGAATGACTACCAGGAGCGGCGGGTCGCAAGCGTCGAACATCTCCGCCAAATCGAGACCGAAGTGCGAGAAGCCGAGCGTCAGGTTGCGGAGCGAGCCCGGGAGTTGGACATTGCCCAACAGTCTGCCCGCCCGGTGCTGTTGACGCCCGAGGAAGAAACTCGGCTCGAATCGCTGTCGGATCAATACAACGAACAATCACGCCTCGGCAAGTGGAAGAAGGCGCTCAGCGACGAAGAGGACACCGAGCGGCAGCGTCTGCTCGACAGCGTCGGCTGTAAGAGCTGGACCGAGTATTCGGTCTTCCGTATGTCGCCAACCGTTCCGGCCGACAAGCAGGAGGCGGTTCACGATGCTGAGGCGGAACTCGAACTCGCCACGCAAACCTTGGAGCGGACCAAATCCCATCAGGAACGAGACTCGGTCAGTGCAGACCTTGCGATGGAGCTTGAGCGGATCAAGACCAACGCAAAACCGTTCCTCGGAGTGCTCATTCCCAACGACATCGGCGCCGCGCTGACCGATCAAATCGTCGAGGTCGAGAACCCAGACTGGGTCGAAGCGCTGAACGACCTTCGAGACGTGCTCTCAAGCAACGACCTGAACCCGCCCTATGGCTTTGAACCGAGCGAGATTCTTGGCTGGACCGACTCATGGCTGCGGGCGGAAGAGAGCCTCGATCCGTCGACGGCTGAGGACGACGCCGATGAGGTCGACGCGGTTGACGCTGCCGAGGAGCTGAGCCGTGTCAACCATGCATTGGCCAGGCACAACCACGCCCTGGGCCAAATCGGCAAAGCCGAGCGGGCCGCAGTGCGCTCCGCTATGCGGGTTCGCGAACTGAAGAATCAAATGAGGACGAGGACCGCAAACCCGGAGGCGACAACTGCCGCCGAGGTGCTCGGGATGATCGCCCCGGTCGCAGAGCAGATCCTCAAAGACGTCGGTGGCTCGGTTCCGATCGCCGTTGTCGGTGACCTCGCCGAACTCCCGCCACAGCAGGTGGAATCCACCATGAAGGCCATTGAAGAGGTCGCCCAGCAGGTGCAGGTCATCATGGTCACCACGCACGAAGGCATCGTAGAGTGGGTCAACAAGGCCGGCCTGGAGCGGGCAGGACACTCTGCCAGGACCAGGGCTCTGATCTGATCGCCCGCCCCCGCCATTAGGCTCTGATCGAAATCTGTCACGCCGGTGGACCGGCGTTCTGGCCGGCCGGAAGGCGGCGTCGGGCAGCGAGTCGAACAGCGAGTCGGAGGGTGTCGGGATGAAGGTATGGAGATCCAGGGTTGGTGGAGCGGAGACCGCAACCGCCCCGCGGCCCGGTTCGGCGTTCATCGGCGTGGATGTCGGTGGGACCAAGATCCTCGGGCTTGTCACCGACGGGATCGGCTCGGCCGAGCAAGATCGAGAGTTGCAGCCAACCCCGAAGGATCCGGACAAGCTGGCCCCGGCGATCGTCGACGTGGTTAGGACCCTGCTGGACCGCAACTCCAAGGTTGTCGGAATTGGGGTCGGAGTCCCCGGCCTTGTCGACCACGCCGGGGTGCTCCACTACGGCCCGAACGTCCAGGGAGTGCTTGGCCTGGACATCGCAGGCGAGCTCAACCGTGTCTTTTCGCTCCCGGCGGTTGCCGAGAACGACGGCTACCTGGCGGCGCTCACCGAGCATCGCCTCGGTGTTGCCCGAGGTCACGACCACGCCATCATCGTCACCCAGGGGACCGGTATCGGTGGCGGGCTGATCGTCGGAGGTCAGGTGCTGCGCGGAGCCAACGGATTCGCCGGCGAACCGGGTCACATGCTGATCAACCGTTTCGGTCACCGCTGTGCGTGTGGCCGAACGGGCTGCTGGGAGTCGGTGTCGTCGGGGGCCGGGTTGGCCAACATCGCTCGTGAGCTGGTGGCCGAAGGTCACGGCGAGCGCATCCTGAAAGCGGTCGGCGGCGACCCCAACGCCATTAGGGGCGAGCACGTGTCCGCCGCCTTTGCCCAAAATGATCCGGACGCAATCGAGATCCTCAATCGATTTTCGTGGTGGATCGCCCAGGGCATTGGCAGTCTCATCGCGCTGCTCGACCCGAGCATCGTGGTACTCGGGGGAGGTCTTTCGGCCATCAGCGACGGATTCATCGACGGAGTGTCAAACAAGGTGACCGAGGCCGTGGTCGGCGGCGCCTACCGGCCCGTCGTGCCAATTGTGCCTGCCGACTTCGGAGCGGAAGCGGGCGCCGTCGGCGCAGGGCTTCGAGCCAGGGACTTCGTCATCAACGGCTAGAGACGCCAACGTTGAAGGTGCGCGTATTCGCAATTTTGGCAAACCTTCCGTCACGCCCTGACAGAACGAACCGGTCCCGCCAACTAGTATCTCCGAATGGATTTCCGGCGAATCGACCACCTGCCCCCGTACGTCTTCTCCATTATCAATGAGCTGAAGATCGAGGCTCGGCGCGATGGCGCCGACGTTATTGACTGCGGATTTGGCAACCCTGACCTCCCGTCACCGGATATCGCCGCCGAGAAACTGGCCGAGGCCGCCCAACTGTCTCGGAACCATCGCTACTCGGCAAGTCGCGGTATTCCCAAGCTCCGGGAGGCCGCTGCGGACCTGTATGCCCGCCGGTTCGGCGTGTCGCTCGACCCCGAGACCGAGGTGCTGAACGTCATCGGCGCCAAGGAAGGCTTCACCCACCTCATGTGGGTCCTGCTCCAGCCGGGTGATGCCTGCCTGGTGCCCGCGCCGTCGTACCCGATCCACATCTGGGGGCCCATCTTCGCCGGCGCGGCCATCCGAGAGGTGGCTCTCGCCGAGGGCGAGGAGTTCGTCGCCAACCTGGAGCGGGCGTGGGAGTACTCGTGGCCAAAGCCCCGGGCGCTCGTCATTTCCTTTCCTCATAACCCGACGACCATCTGTGTTGATCTGCCCTTCTTTGAGCGCATTGTCGAGTTCGCAAAGGAACGCGACATCATCGTCGTCCATGACAACGCCTATGCCGACCTCGGTTTCGACGGCTACGACCCACCGTCGATACTGCAGGTGCCCGGTGCGAAGGATTGCTGCGTTGAGCTGTATTCCATGACCAAATCCTTCTCCATGGCCGGGTGGCGGGTGGCGTTCATGCTCGGCAACAAAGATGTCGTCGCCGCTCTCGCCAAGCTCAAGAGCTACCTCGACTATGGAACGTTCCAGCCCATCCAGATTGCGGCCACGGTGACCATGAACGAGGCATCGGAGCACCCGAAGTTGGTCAAAGACATCTACCAGAGCAGACGTGACGTTTTGTGTGACGGCCTCAACCGCATCGGCTGGCCGATCGAACGCCCGAAGGGCACGATGTTCGCCTGGGCCAAGATTCCCGAGCAGTACAGCGACATGGATTCGCTGGAGTTCAGCTCCCACCTCGTCCGTGAAGCCGATGTCGCTACGGCGCCCGGCGTCGGGTTTGGGCCCGGTGGAGAGGGCCATGTTCGGTTCGCCCTCATCGAGAATGAGCAGCGATTGCAGCAAGCGGTTCGTGGTCTTCGTAAGGCGCTCACCCGCCTCGACTGACCCTTAGCTGCCTCAGCCGCGAAGGCCGTGTAGGCACATCCTGACGGCGGTCTCGACCATCTCGGGATCGACCGCTCCGTTGCCGAGGGCGTACTCCTTGGCAAGCTCGTCGATGACGGCCCGCACCGCGAGGGCCATCATCATGGGATTGCCGGACATGATCTGGCCCAGGTCGGCGGCCTGCTCGATGAGGCGCGCCGTGTCGGACAAGACGATGTCTCGGCCCTTGCGGAGCACCGTGGCAAAGCTCTCCTCGGACCAGCCGAACATGACCAACCTGATGATGTCGGTGTTCGTGGCCGACCACTGAATAGACGCTCTGATGCCCGCTTCGAGCCGCTGTAGCGGGTCGTTGGCATCGGCGATGGCCGACGCCTGAAAGGACCGGAGGTCGCGGAGGGAGTCTCGAAGAATTTCCTCGAGCAGTTCATCCTTGGAGTCGAAGTACCAGTAGAAGACGCCCTTGCCGACGCCGACACCGTCGACAATCTCCGATACCGACGTCGGGTGAAAACCGTTCTCGGCAAACCGGGCGGTGGCGAACGCCAGCAACTTGTCTCGCCGTTCCTGCCCCCGTCGGGTCAGCTGACGCTTATCAGCCATCGACCCCGAGGGTAAAGACTTCTTGACCGTCCGGTCAAGAATGGTGACAACAACAATGGGTGACAGGACCGTGCGATGCGGTCAGATTCTCACGATTCTGCCCAGCCACGGGAGCGAGAGACCGCTTCGGTCCATCGGTTGTAGAGCTGATCTGCGTTTGTGCGGTCCAACTCCGGTGAGAAGCTGGCATCGATCTCCCAGCCGGCGTTTACCGCAGCGGGACTGTCCCAGAACGATTCCGCAAGACCGGCAAGGTAGGCCGCCCCGAGGGCGGTGGTTTCCTGATTCTTGGGGCGGGCGACGGTGACGCCGAGCTGGTCGGCCTGGACCTGCAGCAGCAGATCCATGACCGATGCGCCGCCATCGACCCGGAGTTCGGCCAGCGGCTGGCCAGATGCCGCGGCCATTGCATCGACAACGTCTCGGGTCTGGTAGGCCATTGATTCAACGACGGCCCGAGCCAACTCGGCCTTGCCGGTGCCACGGGTCAAACCGAGGATTGCACCCCTGGCGTATGGGTCCCACCAGGGGCTGCCAAGCCCGGCGAACGCCGGAACGACGTAGACGTCGCCGGTGTCGGGGACCGAGGCCGCGAGCGGCCCGATCTCGGCCGCGTCGGCGATGATGTCAAGACCATCACGAAGCCACTGAATGGCCGCACCGGTCACGAAGATCGCACCTTCGTACGCGTAGGTTGCCGGTTGGTCCGGACCGAGCGTCCAGGCAACGGTTGTCAACAAGCCCTCGACTGGTTCCGGGCACTCGTTGCCAACGTTCATCAGAACGAAGCTGCCGGTCCCATAGGTGTTCTTGGTCATGCCCGGTTCAAAGCACGCCTGGCCGAACAGAGCGGCCTGCTGATCGCCCGCGACGCCGCTGATGGCAATCCCGGCACCGAGGGCCGTGGTGTCAGCGGTGACTGCGAAGCGACCGCTTGTCGGACGAACCTCCGGCAGCGCGCCGATGGGAACACCGAGCATGTCGCAGAGTTCCTGGGACCATTCGAGCGAACCTATGTCGAACAGCATCGTCCTCGATGCGTTGGAGGGTTCGGTCACATGCGCTTCGCCGTTGGTCAGCTTCCAGATCAGCCAGGTGTCGATGGTGCCAAGGGCCAAGTTCTCATTGGCGGTGACGCCACCTTCTCGCAGCAGCCACCCAAACTTCGAGCCGGAGAAATACGGGTCGAGCACCAGGCCGGTCGTGGAACGCACGAGCGGGAGGTTGCCGTCGGCTTCAAGGGCATCGCAGTATGCGGCCGTCCGTCGGTCCTGCCAGACGATCGCTCTGTGGAGCGGTTCGCCGGTTCGCCGGTCCCACGCGGCGACGGTTTCGCGCTGGTTGGTGATGCCGATGGCTGCCACCG
>CAZSTV010000196.1:0-10916 GCA_964609665.1 uncultured Acidimicrobiaceae bacterium | reverse complement strand
TGTTTCCTAGCATGTTCGCAGACTACATCGAACGATCGTTCGATACTCATTCAGGATATGAACTGGGCTGCCACACTGTGTCGATGGCGGTCTCCTCGTTCAAGCACCACATCTCCGATGGCACGGTGACGCTGCGACCATCACGACCGGAAGACAATGAGGTGCTGGTCGCCGGACGGGACGCCCTGTTTCATCGGTTTATGGGCGAGGGCCATCCCGAGCCGGACCCCGCGGCCTGCATTACCGTCGGCGACGACCAGACGCAGTCCCGAATCGTCGGTTGGATTGACTACGACGAGCCTCGGCCATGGCTCGTCGATGGAGAGGTCAACGTCGGCTACAGCATCTTCGCTGAGTATCGAGGCAACGGCTACGCAACCCGTGCGCTCGAACTGTTGGTACGTCACCTGAGCGACGACCCCGCCGTCACCGCCGCCACCCTGTTGATAGATCCGGCGAACGAAGCCTCGATCGGAGTGGCCCACCGGGCCCACTTCGTACGCCACGATGACGTCGACGGAGAGCGGTTCTACAAGCGGCAGACCGGCCAGTCCGACTAGCGTCCGACAACGAGCCGATTGAGCGTGTCGCGCATGAACAGCAACGCCTCGCGGTTACTGAGGACAGCGCCCGCCTCGATCTGTTCCGCCAGTGACGGTGGTCCCGTTTCGACCTGTTGATGAAAGTCTTCAAGCAGGCGGTCAAAGAAGCTGCTGTGGGGCGACTGGTTGACCCGAATCGTGCCACTCATTCTGGCCGCCTCCGGGAGCCGCCCCAGCTTGGACATCATGTCGATGAACTCGATGCAGGCGAGACCGGTCAGATACAGGTTCTCGTTCTCCAGCAGATCATCGATGTACAGTCCGAGGCGCTCCAGAGCAACCGTTGTTTTTCCCTGACGAAACGCCGCCCTCGCTTCAAGCGGGTTCAGCAGCGAGTGTGTTCGTTCCGGCACTGCCACGTCAGCCGACTCCGAAAAGCGCTCCCAGGACTCTTCGTGTTCGCCCCGAATCGCGGCCAGGAAACCCAGCATGGTCAGGGACCAGTTCAAGCAGGTCGGTGGACCATCGCTGCGTAACCGCGTGACCTGGGACTGGCAGAGCTGCTCCAGCTCATCGAACTTGCCGTTGACCATGAGGGAGTAGTCGAGCGCCGCCGTTTCAAACAGCGTTGCGCCATACCGGTCTCCGCTGGCCTCGAGTTCCGCCAGCGTCTCCCGCGCAGCGACAAGCATGCCCGGCCGATCGGAGCTGACGAAGGCTCTGGCGTAGCGAATGCTTGGTTCGTCGGGCTCGCCGTAGGTGGCGACAAGCTGCTCATACCCCTCGGCATCCATCATCCGCATGTACCGCCGGGCCGCCCAGTTCAGTCCGAACAGCACCACTTCGCTGTCTTCAGCAGGGGTGATGGACAGGAGGCGCTCTGCCCACTCCCCAATCTCGGTTTGGCTGCGAAGGTACACCTCGGCGCCGATCGGACGGATCAGCTCGTAGGCGCGACGATGATCCTCAGTGGTGCAGGCCCACTCGAACGCGGCCCGCAGGTTGCGCCACAGTTCAGCGAGTCGCGCCACTCCCTCAATCTCGCCGTGGCCTTCCAACAGCTTCCTGGCCGCAGTGACCTCCCCAAGGCACCAGCTGGCGTGAAGCGACGCCGTGAGGTCGGTCTGGTGAGCTTCGGAAAGATGCTCCGCTCCAAATTGGCGCATGGTCTCCAGCAGCCGAAAGCGACGGGAGAACTGGCCCGATTCGACGCTCACCATCGACCGGTCGACCAGGGCACCGAGGAGTTGGTCGACGGCGAGGCCACCCCGACCGACCCCATGGCCGGCCTGGTCACCAACATCGGCCGCGACCGCTTCGGCCGCAGCGAGATCGAACGGGCCGGCGAATATCGACAGCCGCTGAAAGAGCAGCTGCTCTTCGGGGCTCAGCAGGTCATAGGACCACTGAATGGTCGCCCGCAACGTCCGATGCCGCTCGACGCTCCCACGTCTCCCGCCGCTCAGCAGCCTGAGCCGATCGTCGAGCCGCTCAACCAGGTCTGCGGGCGAGAGACTCCTGATTCTGGCTGCGGCAAGCTCGATCGCCAGCGGGACCCCGTCGAGCCGCCGGCAGATCTCGACCACGTCATCTCGGTCGCCGACACCGTCGAAGACCTGCGAGGCAGCCGACGCTCGTTCGGTGAACAGTTCTACCGCGGCGTCGGCCAGGTCGAGGGGCGGTACGGCGATCAGCTGCTCCTCGACAACGCCCAGACCTTCGCGTGATGTTGCAAGCACCCTGGTGTCGGGGGACCCGGCAACGATGGCCCGCACAATGTCAGCCGCTCCGTCGACCACATGTTCGCAATTGTCGAGTATCAGCAGCGCACGGCGAGCCGACAGCGTCTGCACGACCGACTCGGTGAGCGTCCGTCCCTGTTGTTCCGGCAGCCCAAGGGCATCAGCGACGGCTCGCGGCACGTCGTGGGGCGACGCTGTCGACGCCAGCTCGACAAACCAGGCTCCCCCGCCGACGGCCATCTCCCAACGCCGCCCGGCCGCCATGGCCAGCCGAGTCTTGCCAATACCGCCCGGGCCGACAAGCGTGACGGGACCGGGAGCGGACAGCGCATCTTCGATGAGTGCAAGTTCGTCATGGCGGCCGATGAGCCGCCCGACGTGGCGAGAGAGGTTGCCTCGACGTCCGTCATCGGTCCGCAGCGGCGGAAACGAGATGTCGCCGAGCTGCATGATCCGCTGTTCATCAACAATGCCTTCGAGGCGGAACACACCGAGATCCCGGAATCGGCTGTGGCCGACGAGCGAAGCGGTCACACCTGACGCAAGGATTTGCCCGCCGTGCCCGGCGGCGGCGAGTCGAGATGCCGTCGTCACCGCGGGCCCGAAGTAACCGCTGCCCCGCTCATCGGTCTCGCCGGTGTGTAGTCCAAACCGGACCCGGACGTCCAAACCCTGCGGCCAGGGTTCACTCTCGATGATGGCCCCTAACTGCTCCGCCCATCCCAGGGCGTCACCTGCTCGATGGAACGCCACCCCGAACGACTCACCACCGCTGGCAAAGACATACCCCTGTTTCGTGGCCGCCACCTCGGCCACCAGCTGGTCGTAGCGAACCATTGCTTCGCTCATGATCTGACGATGGCTGGCCCACAGCAGCGACGCATCCTCGACCTCGCAGAACCCAAAGGTCACCGTCCCCGACGGCGTGTCGGGGCGAACGTCCCCGGCCGCCCGATCGGTGGGCAGGAGCGCATCCTGACCCAAAATCGATGTTTCAAGCTCCCGAAGCCTCGGCCCCGGCTCGACGCCCAGCTGCTCGACGAGGTGGCTGCGAGCGGTCCGATATGCCGCCAGCGCATCGGCCTGTCGCCCCGCTCGGTACAGCGCTGTCATCAGCAGCGCCCACAAGCCCTCCCGGAAGGGGTAGGTGGCGGTGAGTTCGGTCAGTGAACCAATGATGGGAGAGGTGCCCCCGGAGTCTGCTCCACCGGCATCGAGCTTGTGTTCTAGGTCAACCTCCACCGCACCCAACCACTGCTCGGTCAGGCCATCGATGGTTGCCCGGAAGCCTTCACCGGCGAGACCGGCCATTGGCGGTGCGTGCCATGCGGCGACGGCACCATCGATATCACCGGCGTCGATCGCCCGTTGGAAACCGAGCACGTCGACCGCTTCTGGCGAGACGTTCAACCGGTACGCAACCCCCACCCGGTCGATCGAGTCGGCGCCCAGACCTTTTCGCAGCCGGGTCACGTAGGACTGCAGGGTTTTCTCAGCCGTTCTCGGTGGCTCGTCGCCCCACACAAGCGCAATCAGGCGCGCCACCGGCACCGCTGAGCCGGCGGCGAGCGCAAGGGCGGCGAGCACCGTCTGGCACTTGGCGGGGCCGACATCAATGTCGCGACCGTCTTCGTCGAGCGCCCCCACATCACCGAACAGACGAATTTGCACCACTGAGTCGCTCCCTGATGCAGCGCCTCTCGGTCGACGAGCCACCATGGCACAAACTCATGGGGCAGCCGATCCAGCGCCGCTTCAACCACTATGGTCTGCCCCAGTTGTAGCACCATCAGCGCCCGGTTGAGTCTCGGTTGAGCCGCGCAAGAAGAACTCAACCGACACCGGTGTAACCCACAACCCCCAGTCCACCGCCCTCGACGAGGGTGATGGACACAAGAACAAGCGGGTTGTCGCCCGTCGGCAGGACCATTCCAGTTGGGTCGTGCCTTCACCTGAAGTCGTTAGGGAGTACTGACATGTCAAATGCCTTGTACCGTCTTGGCCGCCTAGCGGCCCGCAGACCGTGGGCGGTGATCGGCGTCTGGGTAGTTGCGTCGGTCATGGTCATCGGTGCCTCCGGCGCTTTTGGTCGTGAGCTCGAAGACAGCTTCGAAGTCCCCGGGCTCGATTCACAGAACGCGATTGACCTGCTGCTCGCCGCTCAGTCCGACCGTGCCGGACTCACCGCACAGGTGGTGATGACCCCACAGGACGGGCTCACGTTCTTCGAGTCAGATGGAGCGATCGACGCGGTTGCGGACGTGCAAGCCGGGTTGGCGTCGCTGCCCAATGTGATCGGCACGAATGACACCGCCGGGGCGCTCGCTGCGGGACCGGAAGCCGCGATGACCAGCGGATCGGTGTCACCCGACGGGCGCATTGCGCTCATCCGGGTCCAGTACCCCGTCATCGAGGATCTCAGTGTCGAAGATCTGGAGAACCTCAAAGACTTCGGCGAAGAGATCCGTGAAGGCTCTCCCCTACAGATCGAGTTCGGCGGCGACCTGTTCTTCTCGTTCGAGCAGCCGGAAACCGGCATCGGCGAAATGATCGGTATCGGGGCGGCCGTCATCATCTTGTTGTTGGCCTTTGGTTCGGTCATCGCCATGGGCCTCCCGATCGGCATGGCGCTGTTTGGCCTCGCCCTCGGCATCAGCGCCATGCCACTCATCACCTACCTCATCGACATTCCAAGTTGGGCGCCGCAGATGGGGTCGATGATCGGCCTCGGTGTTGGCATCGACTATGCGCTGTTCCTGGTCACCAGACACCGGGAGTTCCTCGCCCGGGGCATGACTGTCGAAGAGTCGGTCGGCAGGGCCGTTGCCACCGCAGGCCAGGCCGTGATCTTCGCAGGCGGCACCGTGGTCATCGCCATCCTTGGCCTCGCCGTTGCCGGCGTGCCGTTCATGACCGCAGCTGGCATTGCCACCTCGGTGATCGTGTTGATCATGGTGGTCGGATCGGTCACGCTCCTGCCTGCGTTTCTCGGCATCTCCGGCCACTGGATCAACCGGCTCGGCATTCGCCGAGACAAGACAGCGATCAGCACCGACGTTGGTTCGGGCTGGAAGCGCTGGGGCGAGCACGTCTCAAACCACGCCTGGCCGTATGCCATCGGCGTCACGTTGGGACTGCTTGTGCTCACTGCGCCGGTCCTGGCGCTGCGCCTCGGCTTCCCAGATGAAGGCACCCTGCCGGACAGCAGGACCGAGCGCCGGGCCTATGACCTGGTCGCTCAGGGCTTCGGTCCTGGCATCAACGGACCGTTGCTGATTGCCGTCGACATCAGCGAGGACGACACCGTCGTCGAAACACTCGCCACCGCCATCGCAGCGGACGAAGGTGTCGCAGCGGTTGCGCCGCCGGAAATTAACGCCGAGGTCGGCGTGGCAACCATCATTGCGTTCCCCAACACCTCGCCCCAGGACGACGTCACCCTGGAGACCATCGAACGGCTGCGAAGCGAGGTCTTCCCACCGCTACTGGATGACAGCCCCGCCAAAGCCCACGTCGGTGGTCAAACCGCAAGTTTCGCCGACATTGGCCAGCGGGTGACAGACCGCCTGCCGCTGTTCATCGCTGCGGTCATCGTGCTCTCGTTCCTGCTGTTGACCGTGGTCTTCCGTTCCGTGCTGGTGCCGCTCAAGGCAGCGCTGCTGAACCTCCTGAGCATCGGGGCGGCCTATGGCGTCCTGGTGATGGTGTTCCAATGGGGCTGGGGTAAGGAACTGATCGGACTGGAGGCAACGGTGCCGATCGTCTCGTTCATCCCGATGTTCATGTTCGCCATCCTCTTCGGCCTCTCGATGGACTACGAGGTGTTCCTCCTGTCCCGGGTGCGTGAGGAGTACCTGGCCTCCGGCGACAACGACTCCTCGGTGATCCACGGCATCGCCAGCACCGCAAGGGTCATCACGTCGGCCGCACTGATCATGATCTCGGTATTTCTCGGGTTCGTGCTCGGCGATGATCCGGTCATCAAAATGATGGGGCTCGGGTTGGCGACGGCGATCTTCGTCGATGCCACCATCGTGCGAATCATCCTGGTGCCGGCGACGATGAAGCTCATGGGCGACGCCAACTGGTGGATCCCCGGCTGGCTCGACCGGATCCTCCCCACCATTGACATCGAGGGAGAGGCCGGTCTTCCGGAACCCGAATTCGAGAGTCTCGCAACACCCGGCTCAACCCCCGAGGAGGCGTTGGTCTAATGACCGATTCATCGGCAAGCTCGTCGGACACCATGCAAGCCATCGTCTACGACGAGTACTGTGCACCCGCAGACCTCACGGTACGGAACGTGCCGGTCCCAACGGTCGACGATGATGAGGTCCTCCTTGCGGTCCAGGCGGTGTCGCTCAACCCCGCAGACTGGCACTTTGTGACCGGGCTCCCCTACCTGGCCAGAACAAGTGTTGGACTGTGGGGGCCCAAGAACCCGATTCCCGGCATCGATGTTGCCGGGCGGGTTGCCGCCGTCGGGCCCAAGGTCACTCGCTTCAAGGTTGGCGATGAGGTCTTCGGTTACCGCCACGGTTGTCTGGCCCAATACGTCGCTGTGGCCCAGGACCAGGTCACATTGCGGCCCGAGAACGTAACGCCGGAACAGGCGTGCACCATGGGCGTCGCGGCGTTCACTGCGCTGCAGGGCTTGCGTGACTGCGGTCGGCTACAGGAGGGTCAGCACGTGTTGATCACCGGAGCCTCTGGCGGGGTCGGCACCCTTGCGATCCAGATCGCCAAAGCCTTTGGTGCCGAGGTCACCGCGGTGTGTCGGACCAAACACGTTGACATGGTGCGCTCTCTTGGAGCGGACCATGTGATCGACTACACCACCGAGGACTTTGTCACCATCGGCCAAGCGGATGGCACCGGTCGGTACGACGTCATGTTGGACAATGTCGGCAACCGCTCCCTCGCGGACTGCCGCAAAGTCATGACAGACTCCGGCCGCTGCGTGCTGGTCAGCGGGCCAAAGGGAAACTTGCTCGGCCCGTTTCCTCGGGTCATGAAGGCAGTGGCCACCTCGCTCTTCAACAGCAAGAAGATGCTCTTCTTTCTTGCGAAGGAAACCTCCGAGGACCTGGAGGTTCTACGTGACTACCTGTCCAACGAACGGGTCATGCCGGTGATCGAGCGGACCTACCCGCTGGCCGAGACTCCCGAAGCCTTGACCCGGGTCGGTGAAGGTCACACGGCCGGGAAAATCGTCGTGACGATCTAGCGGGCGGTCCCTGTCGGCGGGTGGCTCGGGCTATTCGCCTTGTCGCTGCTGTAGCCGGCTGTAGAGCAGCACGCCGGCCAGCAGCAGGATGCCCGCCACTCCGACAACCTGCCAGGTTGATACGGCGATCGTTTCGGTTTCGATGGTCATATGTTCTCAACGTCCTCGGCGCCGGGATAGTTCCCTCACTCCACCGGATCACTCAGAATTCACTCAACGTTGGTTGACTCAACCTAGCGTGAGTGTTTATCTGTCACTGTGAACTTCGATCGAGCCGGCCGGGCTCGCCTCCACGCTTCGCTCGGTGAGGAGCATCGCCTTGGCGTTGTCGAGGAGTTGGCAGTGTCGGACCGCTCACCGACCGAGCTAGGTCGGCGGCTCAATCTCCAGTCGAACCTGTTGGCCCATCATCTCGATGTGCTGGAAGATGTGGGCCTGATCGAGCGAGTCGGCTCGACGGGTGATGGGCGTCGGCGCTATATCCGTCTGGTCCGTGGCCCGTTGGCCGATCTTGGGTTGGCGACTGTTCGTCCTGCCGGGGCCGTGCTGTTCGTGTGTTCACACAATTCGGCGAGGTCCCAGCTTGCTGCGGCGTTGTGGCGGTACCGGACCGGGGGCGAGGCATCGTCTGCTGGCACACACCCCGCCGATCGGGTCCATCCTGGCGCTGTCGCCGCTGGGGCCCGTGCGGGTCTCGACCTCGCCGAGGCCCGGCCGCGGCTCCTCGAACCGCCGCTGGCCGCGGAGCTGGTGGTGACGGTGTGCGACCGGGCCCATGAAGAGCTCGATCCCGAGCCCGGCTGGTGGCACTGGTCCATCGCCGACCCAGTCCGCACCGGCACCGACGCCGCGTTCGACACGGTGATAGCCAACCTCGATGCCCGCATCGCGACCCTGTCTTGAAAGGCACCCGTATGTCCACTCCTAGTGATTCGCCGATCAACGATTCGCCGATCAACAATTCGCCGATTGACCTCAGCACCGATGAACACGACCAGAGCGAGTCCAAGGTTGCGCCGGTCGGGGGTGTGCGATGACGGTTCGGATCGGAATCAACGGGTTCGGCCGGATCGGACGGCTCGTCATTCGAGGCCTTCGCCGCTTCCCCGACCTTGAGGTCGTGCATATCAATGAACTGAACGCCGACGCAGCGACGTCGGCCCACCTGTTGGAGTTCGACACCGTGCACGGCCGACTCGACGCTGACATCGCCAGCGAAGGCGAGACGATTCGCCTTGACGGCCGCACGATCACCCACAGTTCCCACGACACCCCGGGCGCGGTGCCGTGGGCTGATCACGGCGTCGACATCGTGCTGGAGGCTTCCGGCAAGTTCCGCACCACTGAACTACTGCAGCCGTATCTCGATGGCGGGGTCCGCAAGGTGATTGTCGCCGCCCCGGTGAAGAGTGAGGGCGTGCTCAACATCGTGATGGGCTGCAACGACCATCTCTATGCCCCGTCGACCGATCACATCGTCACGGCAGCGTCGTGCACAACGAACTGCCTGGCGCCGGTGGTCAAGGTGATCCACGAGGAGATCGGGATTGAACGCGGGGTGATCACCACGATCCACGACGTCACCAACACCCAGGTCGTCGTCGATGCCCCTCACAAGGATCTCCGCCGTGCCCGCTCGGCCCTCAACTCGCTGATCCCGACATCGACCGGTTCGGCAACGGCGATCACGCTCATCTACCCCGAACTCACCGGCAAGCTCGACGGCCTCGCGGTGAGGGTTCCGTTGCTGAATGCATCGCTGACCGACGCCGTGTTCAGCGTCGCCCGCGATGTGACGGTCGACGAGGTCAACGACCTGTTGCGGGCCGCAGCCGACGGTGATCTGCAAGGCATTCTGGGGTTCGAGGATCGGCCGCTGGTGTCGGCCGATTTCGTCAACGACACCCGCTCGGGCATCGTGGATGGCCCCTCGACGATGGTCACCGACGGCCGCCTTGTGAAGGTGCTCACCTGGTACGACAACGAGTACGGCTACGCCTTCCGCATGGCCGACCTCGCCGCCAAGATTGCCCAAGACCTGGAGACCTGAGCGTCGTGCAGCTCCGCAACTACGTCCTGGTCACCGCCGGCTACTGGGCGTTCACGCTGACCGACGGCGCCCTGCGGATGCTGGTGCTGCTGCACTTTCACGACCTCGGCTACTCCCCTGTCGCCATTGCCTTCCTGTTCCTGCTGTATGAGTTCATGGGGGTCGTCACCAACCTGATCGGCGGGTGGGTCGGTGCCCGCTCCGGACTGAACCGGACCCTGCTTGTGGGACTGGGGCTGCAGGTCGTCGCCCTCGCTGCGCTCACCTTTCTCGATGTGTCGTGGCCCAGGGTTGTAGCTGTCGCCTATGTGATGGGCTTCCAGGCCCTTTCCGGCGTGGCCAAGGACCTCACAAAGATGAGCTCAAAGAGCGCAGTGAAGTACGTCGCCGGCGATGGCGCGCTGTTCCGGCTTGTTGCAATCCTCACCGGCTCCAAAAACGCGTTGAAGGGCGTCGGGTTCTTCCTCGGCGCCGCTCTGCTCTCCTGGGTTGGCTACGCCGCCGCCCTGTGGTCGATGGCTGCACTCGTCGCCGTTGCACTGGTGTTGGTCGCCCTGTTGTTGAACGAGGACATCGGCAAAGCCAAGGTCAAACCGACGTTGAACTCCATCTTGTCAAAGTCGACCGCTATCAACCGGCTCTCGGCCGCCCGGTTCTTCCTGTTCGGGTCACGCGACATCTGGTTCGTTGTCGCCCTACCCGTGTTCTTGGACGAAGCGCTTGGCTGGTCCTTTGAGGGCATCGGGGCGTTCCTCGCGGCATGGGTGATCGGCTACGGCATCATCCAATCCATCGGCCCCCGTCTCCTGCGTTCCGCCAAGGGCGACCTCGACGCCGAGATCGGGGCCGCCCGCACCTGGGCCCTGGCCCTGGCCGCAGTGTCCGCCGCCATCGCCGGCCTGGTTGCCGCCGACATCGCCACCACCGCAGCGATCGTCGGGGGGCTGATCGTTTTCGGTGTCGTGTTCGCCCTGAACTCGTCGCTGCACTCCTACTTGATCCTCGCCTACAGCCAGGGCGACGACGTCAGCCTCGACGTTGGCTTCTACTACTCGGCCAACGCCTGCGGACGCCTCGTCGGCACACTGCTCTCGGGCGTGCTCTATCTACTGGGCGGATTGGACGCCGCTCTCTGGGGATCCACGGTCTTCGTCGCCATCACATGGCTTCTGACCCTCCGACTCTCTGGCGCCGCGGAGCTCCAACAAGGCGACCAGCCCAGCACCGCCACCTGACACCTGCCCGCAGGGCAGAAAGAAACCTCGGCCCACCGGGCAGATAGAAACAGGGGCAGAAAGAAACCCTCTCCCCGTGTGGGTGAGAGGGCGTTCTGCCTCTAGTTCATTGGTGAGGCG
>CAZSTV010000195.1:0-10956 GCA_964609665.1 uncultured Acidimicrobiaceae bacterium | reverse complement strand
CCTCGGCATCGCCCTCGCTGCTATGGCGGCCACCGCTGGTCTGCTGATAATCATCGCGGGCTGGCGCGGCATCCTTCCGCAGGGTTCCGAGACCGCGCCGACGGGCATGAGGGTCGACAACATCCCTCTTCGGTTGGGGCTCGGCACCGCCGGATTGCTCATCACGTTCATTGTCACCGGATGGCCGGTCGCCGCGTTTTATGGCGGACTCGGCGGCTATCTGCTGCCAACTCTCGCCGCCGCAAAGCGCCACCGTCGGGAGACGGTCGACCGGGTCGAGGCCATCGCCACCTGGGTGGAGAGCTTGCGAGACACGATGGCGGCATCGGCCGGCATCCAGGAAGCCATCCGGGCCTCGGCCCGGGTCGCCCCCGGTCCGGTTCGGAGCGAGGTTCGCAACCTGTCGCTGCGCATGCAGCATCAGTCGGTGGCCCAGTCGCTGCGAAGCTTCGCTGCCGACATGACCCATCCGCTGTCGGACATGGTTGTGGCATCGCTCATCCTTGCGACTAGCCGACAGGCCGGCAGCCTGCAGGACGTGCTGGCGGTCACCGCAAAGGGGGCCAGAGACTCGGCGGCAATGTGGCGCCAGGTCGAGAGTCGACGGGCCAGGACCTACAGCCAGGCCCGATTGGCCGGCTGGGTCAGCTTTCTTCTGATCCTGTTCCTCGTCGTCGCCAGACGAGGGTTCTTGGAACCCTTCGACAGCTTCGGTGGCCAGATTGCCATGTTCTTCATCGGTGCGATCTTTTTCGCCTCGGGCATCAGCATCTACCTTCTCAGCCGACCGACCGAACCCCGACGCCTGTTCAGCGGCATCGAAAACTGGTCGCTCGCCAACTCGGCGGAGGCGGACCGATGATCCGGCACTTCCTCATCGGCGCAGGCCTCGGTCTCGGGCTGTGGCTGCTGCTGCGAGGCATGTTCCCCGCGCCGACGACACTGGCCGAGCGGCTCCGTCGCCATGCTGCCATGGACATTGATCCGACTACCGCCACCGCTATGGGCTCACTGCGGGCCAGGGCCGCTCTGTGGCTGCTGCGGGCCGTAAAGGGTGAGACGATCGATCAGGTCGAAAGCGACGTCGATGTCACCGGGCAAACCCTTGAGGCCCACGCCCTCGACAAACTCAACGCTGGACTCGGCGGCGGTGGTCTGTTGGCCGTGCTCGGCGTGATGTTCGGCGTCATCGGGAGCGCAGTGGCCATCATCCTGGTCGTCGCTGCGGGGTTCATCGGCGGATACTTCCTGCCCGATATTGAGCTCCGGCGCAAGGCCGAGGCCCGGCGTGAGGAGTTTACAGAAGCGCTGAACGCGTTCGTCCGCCTCGTTGCGGTCGCCATCTCCGGTGGCGGCGGCGTCAACTCGGCAATGTACGATGCGACCGCCATCGGCGGCGGCTGGTGCTTCGATGCGCTAGCCCGCTCCATCGCCGAAGCGACGCTCCACGGCGAGAGTCCGTGGGCCGGTTTCGATCGACTCGGTCGACGGTTCGGCGTGGTGCCCCTCATCGAGTTGGCGGGGGCGTTGTCATTGGCCGGGACGTCGGGAGCCAGGGTTACCGAAACCCTCAAGGCGCGAGCGGAGGCCGGCAGAGAACGGGAACTGGCCGAAGCGATGACAAACGCGGAGAAGAAGAGCGAGTCCATGAACATCCCCGTGGCCGCCATGGTCCTCGGCAGGGTCGGCTTCATGGGTTATCCGGCCATCGTCAACCTTCTGGGCGCGTGATGCCTCGTTCCACCCAAGCCGGTTGCGACCACAAAACCTCGAAACGAAACCAAACCACAAAAAGGGAGCAAGAAGATGCAAGAACTGCAACTCAGGGCAGGCGTTCGATACCAGCTGACCAAGGAGCGGGCTGGCGAAGCCGTCGGACGGGTCATGTCCGAGGAGCGGGGCGAGATCGGGTCGTGGCTGATCCTGGCCGCCGGACTCGCCGTCGCCGCCGGAGCAGCCGTCGGCCTGCTCGGACCATGGCTCAACACCAAGGTCACGACGATCACCAGCAACTGATCGCCCCGGGCGCTCTGGGCTCGTCGAATCGAGAGCCCAGAGCAATGCTCGGCGGGGACCGGGGCGACGCACCGACGTTGCTGATCGTCTTCGCCGTCACGCTGCTCGCATTTTTCGGCGCCGTCCACGCAACCCTCGTGCTGCACGGCAGATCGGTCGTGTCGGCGGCGGCCCAGGACGGGCTGTCTGCGGCGCAGTTGGAGAGCGGCACGAACACTGACGGCCAAAATGCGGCAGTCGCCACCCTCGGGCTCAGCCCCGGGCTCCGCAACCAATCGGTCAACGTTGTTCGCACCACCACCGGCGCCGGTCACTGCGACCAGATTCGGGTCACGGTCACCGCCGAAGTTGAGACACCCCTCGTCGAGATGTTGAACGTGGTAAGCGCCGAGGTGACCGGCCCCTGCGAACGTTTCTATTCCGAACCGGAGCGACGATGAGATTAACGAAACGTCGACCTCGATCGACCGACGCCGGCCCCGCCCGATGGCGGGGCGAGCGCGGTGCATCGGTGATCACCTTCGTGCTCCTCCTCCCGGTCATGGTGGCCTTTGCCGAGCTGATCGTCATCGGCGGCCGGGTCGCGGTGACCAAAGCCGACGTGCAGTCCGCGGCCAGGGAGGCGGCGCGGCAGGCATCTATCGCCTCGGGCCCGGGCACCGCTGACAACGTCATCAACGACGCCGTCGCCGTGGCATTGGCCGACAAGGGCTTCCGCTGCCAATCCCCATCGGTCAACCTCGGCTCCAGCACCCTCTTCATTCGTGGTGGGCGGGTAGAGGTTGTCGTGACCTGCACCGTGCAGCTGAGCGACATTGCACTGCTCACGGCCCCCGGAACGGTCACGGTGACCGGTTCTGCCATCGAGCCCATCGACCAGTACCGAGTGATCAACTGATGGCGACCGACCTCCACACGATGAGCACAGGCCCCGTCGCTGCGACAACACCAACAGCGTGGGTCCGGTCCGACCCGGGCTCAATCTCCCCGTTCATCATCATATTGTTGCCGGCGCTCGTCGGATTGGCAGGCCTCGCCTTCGACGGCGGCAACCTCTTCACCGCCAGGCGAGAAGCTCGCAACGTTGCGTCCGCCGCGGCCCGGGCCGGGGCCAACGACATTCTCGAGAGTTCCATCTACGCCGGAGACCCCCAGTTGGCCCCGACCGCATCGGCAACCGCGGTCACCTTCGCATTCGCCCAGGGGGCGGACGCCGCCACGGCGAGTCAGGTCGCCAACGATCTGATCGAGGTCCGAGTGACCAGAACCGTCGAGATGGAGTTCATGGATCTGTTCGGGATCGACGCGGCCACGGTCACCGGAGAGTCGCAGGCCAGGGTCCGAGACGCGGTGGTCGGACCATGACCGCGGTCACCGACTCCCGTCTCACCGACCACCCGACTCGCACCCCGAGCCCCCCTTGGCCGACTCCTCCTGGGTCGACCCGACGACGCCTCGGTTCGCTGGTCGCCACCGGGCTGGTACTGGCCGCCCTCGCCGCCGGGCTGCTCCTGGTCGCCGCGACGGTCAGCCGACTGACCACCGGTGCAGCACTCCAACCGCTCGACGGGTTCTCCGTCGTCACGCTGGTCATCAGTGCAGTGACCGCTTGCCACCTGCGACGCCAGACCGGGCTGATGCGACGGCTACCCCTCGTGCCAGCGTTCCTCCAAACGTGGTGTCGTCGGGTTGTCGAAATCAGTGCATTCGGGGTCGGACCGGTACGGGATTGGACGACGACGAACCCCGAGGTCGGCCTGGACAGGGTGACCGAACCCGGGCCGGAGGTGGATCACGGCTCAGAGCAACCCGACGAGTCCCTCGATCGGCTCGACGCCCGGGCGTCGAAGGGTCCGGGCCGTTCCCGACCTCGACCCGAACCTCAGCCCCGACCCCGATCTGGGACCGGATCGGCGGCAGACGAGGTCATCACGGTGCGGCGCAGATGGGGGCGGACATCAACCGAGTCCTCGCCATCGCTTGCCACGTTTGACCTCGCCTCCCTCCACGCCGACGGCCAAGCTGCCGAGATCCACGTCGTCGCGAGAGGCGAGACCTTCTGGTCGTTGGCCGAGACCCACCTCGGCGATGGCAGGCACTGGACCGTACTGCGGGATCTCAACCTTGGCCGGGATGTCGCCCCGGGCACTCGTATGACCGAGTCGAGCGTCCTGCGCCAGGGCTGGAAGATTGCCGTACCGAAACGACAAAAGGATGACTGACATGGGTCCTATCGGACGCTTGCGGGCGATCAGTATCGGCATGGCAATGCTCGGCCTGATCGCCGCCGGCTGCCAGTCGTCGGCAGGCACCAAAGACATTTTCGCCGAACCGGCAACCGCCGAGACTGAGAGCCCAAAACCTTCGGACAACGACGCCAGCACAGAACCCGGCCAGACCGCCCAAACCGTGACCCGGCCAAGTGGCACCACGGCAACGATCGAGCCGATCGACCTCGCCACCGTCGACCTCGGCGAGTGGACCATGACTCCGGCCGATGCGGAAGATGCCCTGGCCTTCTACGCCGACTACCTCGCGCTGAGCGACGCGGCCCGGCTCGGTGATGCGTCGGCGGCGGCGGAACTCGACATCGTGACCGATCCGCTCGTTCGCTACCTGACCGACGACTGGCAGTCACGCAACGAACAGTTGGCACAGGAAAACCTGGCGATCATCGACCTTTCCAGCTCTCCGAACGTTCTGGCGGTCACCGGCTCGGAAGAAGGTGCAGTGGTCCACGACTGCGTGGTGCAACAGGTGACCGACGAGTTCACCCAGGCGACCCGGACCGAGTACGTGGAGCAAATCACCGTGCTTCGAAAGACCAGCGGTCTGTGGCTGGCCAGTCTGGTCGAGGTGCTCCATGACGGCACGCTCGGCTCGGGCCCCGTCCGGTGTGTTTCAAACGCAGAGCAGCAAGAGACAGAAGCCGCGGTCCGAGAGGCTCTCGACGGCCTGGCCGAGGCATGGGCCGACCCGGTCTCCGGGGTCGACCACCTGTCCGAACACTTGGGACAGGAGCTGTTCAACACAATCGAGGGCGAGATCGTCCGTATGGCAGGCGAAGGCGAGTACGCCGACGGCGACCAGACCCACACCGTGCGCGTCGTCGGTGCCCAACTCTCAGGGCAGGCCCCGTCATACCTCGTGGCGACCTGCACCACTTTTCCCGACGGTCTTACCCGGCGGGCTATCGGCACCGGCGAACCGCTGACGGACGGCCCGGCGACCGCACCGGTCTTGGGCGAGCTGTACCGGGAATGGACCGTCGCCATCGAGACCGGACCAGCGGGCGATCGGTTGGTGTTAAACACCCTCGACCTCCAACGGGTTGACCACCCCTGTGACCAGGAGAATCAGACATGATTGGGATCCGTCAGTATCTGGCCACGCTGGCCTTCATCGTGTTAGTGCCGGTCATGTCGGTGTTGTCACCGGCGCTGACCCAGCCGGCCGCGGCCCATGACGACCCGCTCGAGGACAAGCTGGCTCTCCTCAACAGCCTTCCTCCCGATATCGCTCCCGACCGGAGCGATCTGCAGATCGTCGGCCTCGAATCGTGGCTGGCCCCAAACTGGCTGACGGCAAGGACGCCGGTACCCGACATACACAAGCACCGCTTCCTCTTCTGGTCGTACAGCGAGTCGTACTTGGCGTTGCCCCGCCGCTCCATCTTCAACTTCGCTGACGGCGTCACCAAGGAATGCGGACGAACCGGCAGCCGATACTCGCCAGGCGCGGCCGGGCCGCCGGAGTGTGGTCGAGACTGGTTCCACACCACTGCGGTGTTCCCAATGTGGATGCAGACCCAGATGGAGTACCGGGTTATTCGCTTCACCCCGTGGCCCCGGATCTACAACAAGACGACAGAGAACTCGCTCCCGTACCTCCTCGACGTCGGTGAAATCCAGGCCGTCGGCAAGGAGATCACCGCCCCGACCGCCGCTCCCCTTCCCTCGGACACGCCGCTGTCCATCGCCGACTGCTCACTCGTCGATCTCTCACTCGGGCCGTGTATCGCTCCGGGCGACATCGTCGACGTTACCCCGGTGTCCTACACCGGCGACTGGGCGGCGCTACCCGACGATGACTGTGCCGATGCCGAGCCGGTACTGATGGCGTCCATAGACGCTGCGGCGATTCAGGCGGCCATGATGGCGGTGGCCGCGGCGGCCGCCGACTGCGCCGACGGCGATGGGGCCGATGATCCAGACGGCGGCGACCCGGATGGCAGTGACCCAGACAACGTCGACCCGCCAGATCCTGATGACACCAATACTGACGGCGACGGCGACCCGGGCGATCCTCCGCCAACCTTCGAGTCCTGCGATGGCGAAGCAACCTGGAGAGGATGGCTGAGCTGTATCAGAACCGTCGCGACAGACCAGCTCGCCGCCATTGCGGCCAAGGTTTACGAGCTGCTGCCCGCCTGGGCCAAGGCCGTTGTTCGGGCCCTCGACGGTTGCATCGAATTCGGCGAAGAGGCCCTTCGGGCCATCTGGGATGCCTTCAGAGGAGCCAAGGGCGCGTTGACCGACTTCCCGGAGTGGCTCCAAGAGCGGCTGGCGGAAATCAAAGAACTCATGGATGCCCTCAAAGAGGATCCCGAGGGGTTCATCGCCAACGTGCTCGGCAGCGCCGCTGAGCTTGATCTCTACAAGGAGGACAAGGCCAAGTGGGTCGGCAAGATGGCCTGCAAAGTTGCGGCCATGATTCTTATTCCCGGAGGTGCCACCAAGCTGGTGGATGACCTGCGAGCCTGGCGGAAAAACCGCCAGACCGCTGGTTGCAACAGCTTCCCAACGGGGACACCGGTCCTTATGGCCGACCGTTCCCACAAGCCGATCGAACAGGTCCGCCCCGGTGACTTGGTCGCAACCGTCGACGTGGCCACCGGACAATGGCGAACCCAGGCGGTCCTTGACCAGTGGTCGGCACTCGACGACGGCCGCATGGCCACCGCAGTGCTCGACGGTGCCTCATCGGTCACCGCCACCGATCATCACCGGTTCTGGGTTGATGATGACGGTGGGTGGTTGCCGCTGGATCAGGTGCGGGAGGGTGACCACTTCCTGACCCCTGAAGGCGTCACCGAGGTTGCCCGCCTCAACATCGTCGATAGCGGCCCGACAACGGTGTGGGAGCTCGACGTTGCGGTCGATGACAACTTTGCCGTTCAGGCCAAGGGTCCCGCCGGTGGCCTGGACGTGCTGGTCCACAACTGTGACTTCAAGCGACCAGACAACGTCGACGTCGACCAGATGTACCAGCCGCCCTTCCCGACCACGGGACACCGACAGCGGGTGATCGACGAACTGGTGGAGCAGGCCAGGGTCCGCCATGGCAACGACGCGACCTTCGACCGGCAGGCGGTGGAGGCAGCGGTGATCGCGTCGCTGAAGGGTTTCCAGGTCCATCACGTCCTGCCCAAGCAGTTACGGGACCACGAGCTACTTCGGGACATGGACATCGACAACATCCAAAACCTGCGGCCGCTCCCCTGCGCAGGTACCGCCTGCGACCTGCCAACCCACCAGGGTCCGCACGACAGGTACACAACTGCCGTCGCGACCATGCTCGATAGAATCAACGACTCAGGCTTAGATGACGTTGGCAAACGCCAGGCCGTCGGCGACCTGCTGGATCGACTGCACGATGGCATCGACGGTGGGACCCTCCCGATCCGGAACAAGGATGGTGCCGATGCCGACGAGTGGATTGATTACCTCCAGGACGGGCCGGGCCTGGACAACCTGTAACGACACATGAAGGGAACCGATGACCGAGCAGGGGAACGAAAAGGTTGCAGCGCGAATCGATGCGTTCCGGTCCGCCGACCGTGACCGCCTCGATCTAAGCAAGTGCGACCTCTCCCAGGTGCCGGACTCCATCCGCACGCTCTCGGGGCTACGCAGACTCGATCTCGGAACCAACCAATTGACGGCGCTGCCGGACTGGCTTGGTGAGCTCGACAGCCTGGTCGACCTTCGCCTGGATCAGAACAACCTCGCCGGGCTGGCGGGCATCGGGCAGCTCACCCGGCTCGAAAAACTCCAGCTTTCCAAGAATCCTCTGACCGAGCTGCCCCCCGAGATCGGCAACCTCGGCGCGCTCCAAGCGCTACGGATCCGCGACGGCCTGCTGACCGGGCTCCCCACGGAGCTCGGGAACCTGTTGGCGCTGGAGACACTCGATGTCGCCGAGAACCGTATTGAATCCCTTGGCGAGGAACTCGGCGAGCTCCGGAACCTGGCTCATCTCAATCTCAACGGCAACCAGCTTCGCTCGCTCCCGGGCTCCCTCGGCCGGTTGACGTCGATGACCAACGTCTACCTGAACCGAAACAACCTTGGCGAGCTCCCGGCTGCGCTGCGGTCCTGGCCGGCGCTTCGGGTCCTATACAGCGAAGAGATCGGGGCGGCGGCGATCCCAGACTGGCTGGGCGACCTCGGCGCACTCGAAGAACTCGGCCTGGTTGGCAATGCCATCGCCGCCCTCCCGCCCTCGTTCTACGGACTGGCCAGCCTTCAATACCTCCATTTGGAAGACAACCGGCTGACGACGCTCGACGATCGGCTCGGCGATCTCACCGAACTGGTGTACCTGGGCCTCGGCTCCAACCAATTGACCACCGTGCCAGGCTCGATCGGCCGACTCACCAAACTCCAGGAGCTGCTGATCTTTCACAACGAGTTAACGGAACTTCCCGACAGCATCGGCTCGCTCGGATCGCTCACCACCCTGGATTTGTCTCGCAACCGGCTGGAGTCCGTACCGCCGTCGCTGGGTTCGCTCGGCGCGCTCAACGCGCTGAGCGTCTCCAACAACCGCCTCGGACGCGTCCCGCCTGAGCTCGGGCAACTGGATGCGCTCGAAACGCTGTATCTCAACAGCAATCAACTACCGGAGGCGCCGTCGTGGTTGGCCACGCTCCCGGCGCTATGGGATCTACGGCTGGCCGACAACCCGCTGACAAACGTGTCTTCGGAACTGGCCGCCAAGGTAACCGAGGGTCTCTCGCTGGACCTGACGGTCTCGCCCTAGGCGCAACCTCACACCTCGGTGGGGCTGGCGACGTGAAACCCGAGGTCCGCGGCAGCAGGAATCTGTCGCCGGTCCAAAGTGAGGTAGTGAACCGGCCCCGGCAAACGATCGGCGGCCGCAAGATGTATGGCGTTGACCGCGGAGAGGCCATAGCGGGCGCCGACCTCGGTTGCCCTCGCCATGCACCGCCGATCGAGCGGCACCTCCCAAAGCCTGCTCCAATCTGCGCCGACGCTGTCCCAGAGCGACCGGTGGCGGTCCGGTGAACCCGCGGCCTGGTGCAGGGCCAACAGGACCTCGGTTCGTGCCATTGCCGAGACGACCCACCGGTCGTGCTCCGACATGACGTCGGCCACGAACCGACGGCGGGCATCGGGCAGGTAGCGACACAGCAGGGCGGAGGTGTCGATCATGAGCACGGTCTCGGCCGACATGGCGGTCACATTCCTCGTATTTGGTCGATGAGCCGATCGAGACGCACGTCGGCGGGTACCGGGTACGGGGCCGGCATATCCCGGTTGCCATCGGGACCCGCCAGGGGCGGTGGGGGCTCGATGAGGCCGGCCGCTGCCAGGTCCTGCAATGAAATGCCTGCCCCGTCGGGCTGTAGCGGACCGAGCTGGGCGACCGGACGACCATCAACGGTGACAATGATCCGCTCCCCCTGGCCGGCCCGTTTGACCAGCGCAGCAAGCGAACCGCGCAGTTCCCGCATCCCAACCTGCGCCCGTCCCGATGCTTGATTCGTCATGTCTATCCCCTCTCGCCCAACGGCGAATGCTCTTTCTCGGCACGCCGCTTCCATACCATGCGTACACCAGTGTACACAATGCGGTTTGCGTCGACGTACCAGACTCCGTACCGTGAGCGTCTATGAACTTTGCCTTCACCGAGGAGCAGGAACAGCTCCGCCAATTCGTCCGATCCTTCCTTGAGGAAAAGTCGCCAGAAGCTGCCGTCCGCGAGCAGATGGAAACCGACAACGGCTACGACGCCGCCGTCTGGTCCCAGATGGCCGAGCAGCTCGGCCTCCAGAGCCTCGTCATTCCAGAGGCGCACGGCGGCCAGGGCTTCAGCTTTGTCGAACTGGGCGTCGTACTGGAAGAAATGGGACGGGCGCTGCTGTGCGCACCATTCCTTTCCGGCGTTCTCGCAAGCGCCGCCATCATGCACGCCGGAGACGACGCCGCCATGGCCGCTCACCTTCCTGGCATCGCCTCCGGCGAGACCATCGCAACGCTGGCCTTCACCGAGGAGAGCGGCAAGTGGGACGAGGCTGGTATCGCCATGGAGGCAGCCGCTTCCGGTGACGGCCACACCCTTTCCGGCGTGAAGTCGTTCGTGATCGACGGTCACACCGCCAACCTGATCATCGTTGCCGCCAAGACCGGCGCAGGCGTGTCACTGTTCGCCGTCGAAGGCGACGCTGCAGGCCTCACCCGTGAGGCACTCGGCACCATGGATCAGACCCGCAAGCAGGCGAAGCTGACCTTCGACAACACCCCGGCAACCCTCATCGGCACCGACGGCGCCGGCTGGGCCACCATGTCAACCGTGCTGGACCTTGGCGCAATCGCCCTGGCCGCAGAGCAGGTCGGCGGAGCGCAGTTCGTTCTCGAAATGGCCGTGCAGTACGCCAAGGACCGGGTCCAGTTCGGTCGGCCGATCGGCTCGTTCCAGGCCATCAAGCACAAGTGCGCTGACATGCTGCTCGAGGTTGAGTCCGCAAAGTCGGCCGCCTACTACGGCCTGTGGTGCGCCGCAGAGATGAACGACGAGCTGCCTTCGGTGGCATCGCTTGCCAAGTCATACTGCTCCGAGGCGTACTTCCACGCCGCAGCGGAGAACATCCAGATTCACGGTGGCATCGGCTTCACGTGGGAGCACCCAGCGCAC
>CAZSTV010000194.1:0-10970 GCA_964609665.1 uncultured Acidimicrobiaceae bacterium | reverse complement strand
GAAGGCCGCTAGTGCCACGGCTGACGCGTCGACAACTTGGCTGACCAGGTCTGGATTCTGAGGGTCAAGACCAGCCTCAAGCTCAACCGCGGCGGCCAGCGAGGCGCCGCCCAACACTTCAACAGTGAAGTGCTCGCCGGCTACTACATGGTTGATGACATCCCAGACCGACCACTCCGAACATGGCGAAGGTCGTTCCCAACGGTCCGGCTCGACGGCCGCGACCGCCGCAGCAAAGCCCTCCATGGCCTTCGCCATCGCACCACGAAGCTGATCGTCGGTCGCCATCCAAGCGACACTACCCCATGCCACGGCGCAGCCGACGATCTCCCCCTACTTGCACACGGCGCGGAGTCTGACCCATTCGCGACCCTTGCTCGCCCCTCGCGGGCGAGCGATCAGGGCCGCGGTACTAGCTACGCGAAAGGAAATTCTGGGCGCTCACGTCGTGCAGGTAGCAGTACGCCCAGTCATCGCCACGCTCAAGGGTGCCGATCATGGTGTGGCCCGTCTCCTCGTGATGTAACCGAGCGTGCTGGCCCGGCGTGTCATCGCAGCAGCCGACGAAGCCACAGGTGAGGCACCATCGAAGCTGGACAGGCTCCTTGCCAGCTTCAGCACATGAGGAACACACGCCGTTGACGGGAATCGGCACTGGGTCGACCTCTTCGAGATGCTCGCATGCTCCCGCGGATTCAGCGATCACGGCGCTGACCTCACGGCTGATCCGATACTCAGACTTGTGGGCGGCCATCACCTCGATCGCAATCTGGGCGACGACGATTGCCGCTATCAGGCCGACCGACAGGAGCGCCGCAGGAGACGCCAGGACGGTGAGCAACCCAACCCCTCCGAGCGCGGCGGCGGCAAGCAGTCGCGGGACGACCCGTTCGGGTGCCTCGATTGCGTAGTGCGGCGAGGCGGTGACGAGATCGAGGATGGCAACCGCCACGAGCAACACAACCAGCGTGCCAATGAGCAGCCACAGGTAGTTCTCCTTCAGCGCGTCGGAGAACGCTTCGACGCCCACGACTTTCTTCGCGGCAACGCCGAACCCCGTGATCGCTCCGGCTAGAGGTAGGTGGATGTAGGTCCAGATCAGCCGATTCCCACCCTGCGTCTTGGAGAGCGCTGAGGTGGATCGGATGTGCGCGTCGGCGACGTCGTCGAAGTACGTCCACCAGATCGCAATGAGTATGACGAACGCGAGGCCGCCGAATACCTGCGTCTCGATCGAAATGCCGCGGCTGCCAATCTCGGTCAGCGTCTTCACGAATGTCTCGCCCAACACGATGATGGTGAACAACGCGTAACGCTCTTGGAAGTGCTCCTCGTGAA
The DNA here is from genome assembly GCA_964609665.1 of uncultured Acidimicrobiaceae bacterium. Classification (GTDB taxonomy): domain Bacteria; phylum Actinomycetota; class Acidimicrobiia; order Acidimicrobiales; family SZUA-35; genus JAHELU01. The sequence continues at coordinate 9,632 of CAZSTV010000194.1, read as the reverse complement.
TCGGCGCACCGGTCGCCTTGCGGGTGGCGACAAGGGGAGCACCAAACTCGATGAGCAACGCAATCGCCCACACCACTGGGCGCACGTCGCTTGGCAGGAGCAACGAGAGCGCAAATAGCACCAGGCTGGCGACGAATGCTTGCACCAGGAACAACGTGAGCTTCTCGCCCTTCGCTTCGCCCACAAGTACTCGTACGTACATGAGAATCAGGGGAAGCCGGGCCGTGATGTATGCCACCACGAGCCATGTCGTCCAGTTCGACGGGGTGGTGGCAGCAATAATCGCCAGGTTGCCCACCGCGAACATCTGCACGAAGGACAGCAAGCGATGGGTGATGTCGTCGACGGCGAACCGATTGGTGAACACCGTCGTGCCCGTCCAGGTCCACCACAACATCACAAACGCTCCGCCGAAACGAAGCATGCCGGACCAGGAGATGTCGCCGGCCAGCCGATCCCCGAGCTGAATGAGCGCGGCGACGTAGATGAGATCGAAGAAGAGTTCTAGCCAGGTGACACGGCCGTCATCGGCAACCTCGTGACGCAGCACTGGTGGCTGCCATTTAGTGAGTGGCATATGTGCTCAGGAGTCTGCGAAGCCCGCTTCTTTGTGTGAACCATCACACAGCGGCTTGTTGTCAGATGCACCACAGCGACAGAGTGTCACCCGGTTTCTGGTTTCGAGTTCCACGCCGTCGCTCGTCGTGACGGGGATGCCCCCGGCTACCCACAGAGGCCCGTCGTCGATAACGCCGACCTGCAGCGAATAGTCCGGTTCGGTATCGGCATCGTCGCCGTCGAAGCGATAGGTGAGCGCACCCGAGGGGCACTTCTCGACCTCGTTGATGACCGCCAGCCGCACGGTGCTGTCGGACATGTCTTTGCTCTGTTTCCAGACGTTGGTGTGCCGATTGCCGCAGAAGCCGGCGTGCACACAGATCGACCGGTCGTCGCGGACGGTGATTCCGTTGGTTCCCAGCTCGTTTGCGCGCTCGTCGTAGGTGGAAGCGTCCGCAGTGTCGGAGCCTTCGAAGCCGGCAGCGCTGTGAGCGCCATCGCAGAACGGCTTGTTCTCCGACTCGCCGCATCGGCACAGCGCATAGGTGGACCTGTCGGTGAGACCGTCCGATGTCTTCCAGGTAAGCGGTTCGCCGTGTTCGGAGTGCACCGCCGTCTTACGCACGATGGGCACGGCACCCGAGACCATCAGCGGGCCCGCCGGTCGACTCTGGATGGAAGGTTGTGGGGCAGCATCATCAGGCATATCCAGCTCCTTAGTACGAGATCGAAGCCCAGACTACGCGCGGTGCAGCGTCCGCGCCTGACGTTCGATTGTTGCCGATCTCGTCGGCGGGTGCCCGTGGAGCCCGAAAGGAGAATTGAACTCCTGCCCTACTCACTACGAGAGTCCACCGAACCATCAACCACAAACCCCGACCAGCGCTCAACGTCCAACCCCTACGGCATGGCCCAATGCGTCCGACCGCTCGGCAAGTCAACTCGGCGAATATTGTCGAGTTGAAGCGGTCGGGGCTGCTCGGCCTGATGCAGGCTCGACGCAATGGAGGGTTGGAGTGCGGCCTGGAGACCCAGCTCGAGGTATCGGCGGCAATCGCCCTCGGTTGTCCGGCGACGGCGTGGGTGGCCGGAGTGGCACATGCGCACTCTTGGTTGATCAGCCACTTTCCCGCTCAGGCCCAGGACGAGATCTACGGGGACGACCCCACTCGGCTCGTCTCGGCGGTGATCGCCCCGCGGGGACGGGCGGATCGGGTCGCTAGCGGATACCGAGTGTCGGGGTTCTGGCCCTTCGCCTCTGGCATTCATCACTCGACCGAATGGGTACTCGTTGGCGCAGCTCTGTTCGACGAATCGGGCGAGAAGATCGACGAAGGCGTTTTCGCGGTGCCGACCGATGAGGTCGAGGTTCTCGACGACTGGGATGTTGTTGGTTTGTCGGCGACCGGTAGTGCCAGCATGCGTGCCGCGGACCTCATAGTCCCCTCCCACCGTTTCCTCTCCATGGTCGGGGTCGTTGCCGGTGACTCGCCCGGTAAACACCTCCACGACGGCTGGTTGGCCTCGGCCGCACCCGTGCCGGTCTTGTCGTCCTGTATTGCCGGAGCCGCCCTCGGCGCGGCCCATGCCGTATTGGAGGAGTTCAAGAACCTGGTCCCGCCGGACAAGATCATCGCCTACACCAACGATGTGCAGCTTGAGTCGAGCACGACACATCGCCAGTACGCCCAAGCGACAACCCTGGTCGATGAAGCTGCGTGTCTGTTGCGGCGGACCGCACGGACGATCGACGACGGTGCCCGAGCCGGCATCGAACTCGATCTCGTGACACGGGCGAGGTGCAGAATGGATTGCGCCCAGGGGGTACGGCGTTGTCTCGAAGCGGTTCAGATCCTCTTTCTCGCCAGCGGGGGATCCGGTATCAAGAAGACGAGCCGGCTTGGTCTGTTGATGGCGGATCTCCAGGCCATGAACATGCACGGCATTCTGAATCTCGAGACCAACCAAGAGATGTACGGCCGGGTCCTGCTCGGACTGCCGCAGAACACGCCGCTCATCTGATGAGTGAACGATCAACGTGGAACATAACACCGGTGTCGGCACCGAGGTACCGGACGGTGGGGTTGGCCCGCGGCTCTGGCATCTGGTCACTCAACAACAGCACCATCGACGAAACCAAAAACGAGGTCCCCGGCAAATGACTCACCCGACCACCCTGCCCGACACACTCGTCACACTGACAGGAACCGGCGTCCCACACCCTTCGCCTGGTCGCGCCGGTGCCGGCACCCTGGTCCGCTACGGCGAGATCTCGCTGCAATTCGACGCCGGCCGAGGCACGGTCTTACGACTGCAAGAACTTGGCCTCGGCCCGTATCAGCTCACGACTCAGTTCCTCACCCACGTCCACAGCGACCACCTGGTCGATCTGCCCGATCTTGCGATGACCAGGTGGATCCAGCAGCAACTCCATGCCACAGGTCCGCTCACGGTCGTCGCGCCAGAGGGCGCGACAGCAACATTCGCTCGAAACATGTTCGACGTGTACGCCGACGACATCGCCACCCGGATGGAGCACGTCCAAGGAGAGCCACCGTCGGTCGACCTGCAGACCTTCCAGTCGCAGTTCTCCCCTATCGAGGTGTGGACCTCACCTGACGGTCAGGTCGTCGTTGAAGCGGTCGGTGTCCACCACGAACCCGTCGAGGATGCCGTGGCCTATCGGGTCACGACACCGACCGGCGTCGTCGTGATCTCGGGAGACACCACCGTGTGTGACGAAGTTGAGTCCTTTAGCGCCGGCTGCGACGTTCTCGTCCATGAGGCGTGCCGCACCACAGCCCTGGCCGAGGTCATCAAAGGAACGTTGGCTGAGACCATCTTCAGCTATCACGCCGACACTGTCCCGCTCGGTGGCCTGGCCGAGCGGGCGGGGGTCGGCCACCTCCTCCTAACCCACCTCATTCCACCCCCGAACTCTGAGGCCGAGTCGGCTGCTTTCGCCGAGGACGTTCGCCAGGGTGGCTTCACCGGCGACCTCACCGTCGGAAGCGACCTCGACACGATCACGATCAACAACCCCGTCCGATCCGTCGCCGGCTGACCACGCCGACCCGTATCGACAGCACCGCAAACAACACCGAAACAAGGAGACCAACGTGCCTCGCATTAGCCCACTTTCACCCGAAGACGTCCAGCATCTCGCCGAGCAGATGGAAGGAACGAAAGCGATCCTGGGATTCGTTCCCAACTCCATGCCAACGATGGCTCGCGTGCCGGGCCTCGCCGAGGCATTCAGCGGCCTTGGTGCCGCAGTCTTTCTCAACTCCGGCCTACCGCTGACCCTTCTGCAGATGGTGGCCCAAGTCGCCTCCACGGCATCCGGGTGCCGGTACTGCCAGGCGCATACCGCAGCTTCAGCTCACAAGCTCGGCGTCTCCGAAGAGAAGCTGGCCGACCTGTGGCTTTGGCAGACGAGTGAGCACTTCGACGACGCCGAGCGGGCAGCACTCACGCTTGCCTTCAACGCTGCATCGGTCCCGAACGCTGCAACCGATGAGAACTTCGTCGAGCTTCGCAAGCACTTCTCCGACAACGAGATCGCCGGGATCGTCGCGACGATCTCGCTCTTCGGCTTCCTGAACCGCTGGAACGACACCATCGCAACCGAGCTCGAAGACGAGCCACTCGAGTTCGCGGGCCGGGCCCTCGCTGCAGGCGGATGGGAAGCCGGCCGGCACACCAGCGACTAGCTCGTCGTTCGTCCTCAGACCCTTCACCACTAGCGGAGCGATACACATGACCAAGCCCGGCCCCGATCACGCCATCCAGATCGCCGAACCACACGACCTCTCGCCGTTCAGGCGACCGATGCAGCCCATTCCTGACCGCGTGCAAGATGCCATCGACCGAGGGGCGCGCGACGGTGAGGTTGCATCGACGACCGATCCGAACCTCCTACTCGATGCCGACGGCGACGGGCTGACCGACGACGTCGTGCGACTCGAGAACGGCCAGTTGGTGGTGGCATGCCTCACCGAGATGCCAGGCGTCTCCTCCGCCATGTGGGACTGGTGGTTCGGTTGGCACAGCTACTCATCTGAGCGTTACCAGCTCTGGCACCCGAGAGACCACGTCGCGGCATCACTCGACCAGGACCGCCGAACGGAACCGTCGAGTCGGCTCCGATGGGTTGGCAACACCTCCTATGTCGATGAGTACATCGGGGGCCAGATGCAGAACCTGGCAATCCGATTCGTCGAACCCTCGTCGGTGGGGTTCGACTCGAAACGGCTTGATGCGGTCGGCGTCGCGATCTGTGCTCGTACGATCCTTCGCAAAGAACGCCTGGCTGCCGGGCGGTTGATCCACTTCGTCGAAGACACCGATGACGGGAGCAGGATGCACAGCCGTTTCTTGCTTGGTGACGGCGAGTCCCAGGTCCCGGTGCTCGGCGCACTGATCACCCGCGTGTCCAACACGGAGCGAGTTCGCAGGTCTCGACTGCCCGATCAAATCGGCACAGCCCTCCTGCTCCACTGCGCCCAGGAGATGAACCACCTGGCCTCGATTCTGCCGGAACTTCACGGCGCTTTCGGAGACGAGTAGCCACATGAGCAGTACGCGCCGGATCGATGCCGCCGACCCAGTCGACGTCATGAGTTACAAACGGCGCCCGCCCTACTGGCGGGAGGTCGCAGTCACGGCACCGACCATCTTCGTTCTGACAATTACTCGACTCCTCCGACGATTCCTGTACCCACCCACAGTGACAACAGCGAAGCGGACTCGTTCTGCTGACTCGGACGAGTCCAGCCCGTCCACTGCGAATAGGCTCTCAACGTGAAGCCCGTTCCAATCGATGCTGCCAGCGACGACACTGGTCACGCTGCCAAGAAGCCGGTCGACCGCCGAGCCCGGCGTCGCCAGGAGAGTCGACGAGCCATATTGACCGCTGCGGCGCAGGTCATGGCCACCAAAGGTATCGAAGCAGCCACGATGGCCGAGATCGGCGAAGAAGCCGATGTTGCTCTGGGCACCCTCTACAACCACTTTAGCTCTAAGCAACAGCTCGCTGTCGCCGTCGTCGATACCGAGATCGATGGGTTGGCCAGAGCTATCGACAAAGAGTCCGAGTGTCTTGAAGATCCCGCGATGGTGTTCACCTTCGGCTGTCGAACAGTCATGCGACACGCGACACGAAACAACCAGTGGCGACACCTTCTTGCGAGTCCAGGAGTCATTGCCGAGAGCATCTGCAACGGATTCGGCCCCTTCGCTACCCGCGATCTCGGTCGAGCAGTCGAAGCCGGACGCCTCGAAGTTGCAGACATCGAACTTGCCTGGCGGCTCACCAGCTGGGCGATCGTCGGCTACGCATCAGCGGTACACGCCGGCGAGGCCGGTGAGACGGCGCTGCCGGATGCCCTTGCTGCGGTTCTCGGCATCGCCGGAATGGAAAACGCCGCGGCACACCGTCTGATCGCTCAGTTGACGGAGATCATCGAGTAAGAAGATCGGCGGCGCTCCAGGCGAGACGACGGTTACTCGTTGGCCAAGCCCTCGACACTCGCTATGGCGACTACTGGACGCTCTCCTCCGGCACAACTGAAGAAAGGCAACGGGTGTTCGTGAGCGTTCGCCAACATCGCCGTAGACGGCTTCCGTGCAGTCGTAGCTATAGCAGGTCCTTCATGTTGCGTCGGCCGCGATCCCCAGTCGGTGCGAGAAGGATAAGAAGAACGATAGTGGCGATCGCTGCCGCTCTGAGCTTGCTCATGGGTCGGGTGGGCCCGACTGGTTGCCCTCGATTTGAATCTCGGCCCAGCTAGAAAATGCTGCAAGAGCAGCCTCGAATTTCTCGATGGGAACCGATGCGTCGAACACTTCGCCCGACCTGGTTCGCCAAATCAAGGTCTCTTCTTTGGCTCCCCGAACAGCGACGGCGTGTTCAACCCCAAGGTTGTGGTCGAACTGGGCACTCAGGCTATATCGCACAAAGGCCGAACTGATTTCCCAGCGCCGGTAGCCGCCGAGGGAGTCTGAGCTCCCGTAACCATAGCTTGCGACTCGTGTAACAACCTCTCCGCTGGTCTTGAGCCCGACAAAGGCACCCCAGTGCCGAGCTGGCGCACTTGCAACGAAGCATCTAAGTCGCCCAGAAACTGCTCCGAGACTTTCGGAAGAACTGGGCGCCTGGAGTGACCAACCTTGACCAGCCAGGATGAACTTGAACTGCGAGAATTCAGGACGTTCGGTATTCAGCTCGAAATCGCTGACGGTGACTTTAAACCCGGCATCTCCAAAGTCGATAGCTTTCATGAGCTACCCCCGTCTTGTCGTGGCTGGCCGAGGCTAACAGGTTACGGCCACCTACGGTCACCGAACACACACTATTCACCGGGCTGGTGTGGCCTTCGAGAACGGTGTGGACGTTCCAGGTCATGCGAAGGTACGGTCCGGTTTTAGGGCGCTAGGGCCGTGTAACGCAGAACGAGTCCGAAGTTTCTTGGATGCGTCTTGGATTTTACTGGACGTGTCGGCCAAGATCTCGTCGCCTGGTCTGCGTTTTGCCTGGTCAGAGGTTGGGCCCGAAAGGAGAATTGAACTCCTGACCTACTCATTACGAACGTAGGTGTGGCTGTCCAATAAGTAGCGGATGCCCCTGCCTTGCCGGGGTTGCCAGATGGGCGTGTCCAGCCGATTCCAGCCAGTCCAAGAGTGTGCCAGCAAGATTCGTGGTGCGATTCGTGGTGTCGGCGGATTCTTACGACATTTCCGGGTGGTTAGGTCACTCGGAAACGCCGGTTACGAGCGGCAGAAAGGACCTCTTGAACCGTCAAGATATTGGAGGAAAGATGGCGTTCGCCAGTCTGTTCTTCCATTGGCTGGCTGTTCCTTCGATCTGGGGGTACTCGGCTATCAGCGTTTCCCATTCGATTGCATCGACTGGCCAGCTATCGATGACGGAGCGTCCTGCTACATGTCCGATTGGTGTTGTCGAGGTCCACTGGCTTGCTTCGCTGAAAGCTCGCTCAATGAGGACTTCGGAGATCTCGTGAGCCTCAGCAAGAAGGACTGCGTCGTAGAGATCTTTCCCTTGCGGGTGCATGTCAGTTGCCAACCAGAGCAGCTTCCACGCCAGAGAGAGCTCAGGGCTAGCGGCTTTGATGTGGAGATCCGTAGTCCCATTGAGGGCAAGCTGGACCGGAGGCGTCCACAGCTCTTCGCCGTACACGAAGTCCATCTGAACAGTTCCGGGAGCGATGTCGTCGGATGACCACGGGATGGTCAGGCGCCGACCTGGGACACGGTCGTAGGTCCAGATGGAATCTTTTTGTGCTTCTTCTATATTCAAGGCTGCGCCGCTGAATGGACTTTCCGAGAGGAGCTGCTTGAGCGCTTCGATGATCCCTCTTCCGTGTTCATCATTGACCTTGACCGTCGCTGGCAACACGACCCAGTCAATGTCGCCGGGCACACGGCTGACATCGCCGAGGTACCGGCGAAGCAGGACGCTGCCTCGGATACACAAGGACTCACGCAGCGGAGACCCCGCAACTGCCGACAAGATGGTCTCGAAGATCTGGGACCGTCTGGTCAGCCAATCATGAGACCCTGGGCCGGTCGGGTCACCCCGTCTGTAAGCGCTAGACAAATGCTTCATGGATGGATCGAACAGCCTCGGCTGTTCCAGATCAGGGTCGGCGGGAAGAGTCCAAGCCCGAGGCCACGATGCAGGAGATTGCTCTACGTAATCCGCTCGTCTGGCTTGGGCCTCCGTTTCGGGGAGCCATCCCTGGTCGAGTTGAAAGTTCGTATCGTGAACCACAAGCTCTCGATCACCGTCGGCGATGCCCCAACCTGCATCTCGAAGCCCCTCCGCCACCGTTTCAAACCGGGCGCTCACGATCCGGTACTCGCTGTGTGACCAGGTATCGATTGTCTGTGGGCTGCGCTGCGGGAAGTTGTCAGCCGTGTTGTAAACACGCGACGTCACAAAGCGTTCTTCCATGACCCCGGTTGAGTCACGTGCGTTAGTCGAGACGTGTGCACCAAGTCGAAGAGCATCGTGTTTCAGTCGGTCACTATCACCGGTCCGAAGCCGCACCCGGATGTGCTGCTCGGCGTAGAGCCAGTCTGGTGGTTCCGCTCTCCGAGACCATCCGCCGCTCGCACCCGTTTCAAAGAACGCTTCTTGCAGACCAACTTCGACCTTGATCCGGACAACCCCAATGCCCTTCCTTCGAAGGCGGCGGATAGTGCGCTCTGCTCGCTTGAGCTGCGACCGGAGAGTTCCTGTGCCCCGGAAGGTAATCATCGGCTGAAGCGGTGTCTGCCCCCTCGCCAAGACAATCTCGGTGACCTTTCCTTCTGCATCCATTGCGACCTGATCAAGGGCAACAGTATCTGCGCTCTCGCTGACAGTCACGTGAACTTCAAAGTCGAATTTCGCACCGCGCATACGTCACCACGCCGCCACACAGCCGAGCAGGGTGCTCGATCCAAGCCCGACAGCCAAACCAGTATCGCAGACAGAGTCCACCACTAGTGAGTGCCGACTACTATCGCCATCAGCCCACCAGGAAACCCTACTCCTCCCTGTGATCCGCAACCACGATTAAACAGCACTACATCAGTGCGCGAAAGTGCTCATCGTGGAAGTGGTCAACTAGCCTTCGATCCAATCTGAGATCGCATCGGTCACGACTTTAAGGTGAGCCCCGGCGCCGAGATCAATCGATGCCGTTGCGCTCCATTCTGGCGGCCAAGGCTGACGCAGCGTCGCGGCGAGGTCAACAGTCCCGAGCCCGTCGTGAATTGCCGAGAGCAGTAGCTCCCCCTCCAAACTCGTGAAGGCTCTCGCCACCTTCCAGCCTCGCCAAGACCGGCAAGATCCGCAAAGTACCGGGCCAGGCCGTTGCCGTGCTCGGTGACGACCCTCGAAACGGTTCCACCTTCAAACTCCAGAGTGGCGGAGTAGGAATCGTTCGGATCTCCGACTCGCCCGGGCAGGGCGCTGTCGAGAACCAGCCGTCGTCCATTCTGCCCCACAATGATTGGCATGAAGTGAGCATGCCAAGAACGGTCCACGCAGTACGGCACTCCTTGCG
>CAZSTV010000193.1:0-11189 GCA_964609665.1 uncultured Acidimicrobiaceae bacterium | reverse complement strand
ACACAAGGCCCGTCACCAAAGGACCCCGACAAAAGGACGCCGACATGCGAGCGGTACTGCTGAACGAGTCACGGACACCGCTGGTCGCAGTGGATGACCACCCCGAGCCGGACCCGGCTGGCGGGTTGACCCTTGACGTCACCGCGTGCGGGGTCTGCCATTCTGACATTCACGTGGTGGACGGTGACTTCGGAAAGCCGCCGCCGATCATCCTTGGCCACGAGGTCACCGGCGAGCACGACACGCTCGGTCCGGTCATGCTGTATGCCCCGTGGGGCTGCAAGAGCTGCTCGGAGTGTGCGCAGGGTCTCGAAATGATCTGCTCCGACTCCACCGAGGCCGGGCTGTTCACCGACGGCGGCTACGCCGAACGGATGCGAGTACCCGGTATCGAATACCTGGCGCCGCTCGACGGCCTTGATCCCTACGACGCGGCGCCGCTGGCCTGCGGCGGCCTGACCGCCTACCGAGCGGTGCTGCAGGGCATCGATCGTCTGCGTCAGCGAGGCTCGGCCGGACGAGCGCTGGTCATCGGCGCCGGTGGGCTTGGCCAGTACGCCATCCGCTATCTGCGGTTGCTGACCGACGCCGACGTCACCGTCTTTGACCTCTCCGCTTCCAAACGAGCCACCGCGCTGGAGCTTGGGGCGTCGCTCGCCGTCGACCCGACCACCCTCGATGCCGGTTCCAGTTCCAGTTCTAGTTCCGGTTCGGATTCTGGCGCTGAGCCGCTGCCGCGCTTCGATCTTGTGCTCGACTTCATCGGCGCCGAAACAACGCTGCGGGCTGCGGCCGATCATGTCGCCAAACTCGGGGTGGTCTCGGTGGTCGGTTTGGCCGGTGGCACCATCGGGTTTGGCTTTGGCGCGGTGCCGCTGGAGGCATCGTTCGTGGCAAGCGTGTGGGGGAGTCGGGCCCAACTCGACGAGCTGCTTGACCTGGCCCGGCGTGAACCTGAGGTTGTGGCGCCGGTCGAAGTGTTACCGCTTGCCAGCGCCGAGGAGGCCCACCAGCGGCTCCGTGCGGGCGACGTTCGTGGCCGTCTTGTGCTCGACATCGCCGGTCGCCGTTAGCTGCTGGCGGGTCAGGTGACGTCGAACCAGATGTGGGCTTGACCGGTCCCGGCCACCGCCTCGTACTGGCCGAACTGCTCACCGGTGAGCGAACAGTCCACGCCGCCCAGAGCGCCGAGCATGGTCAGGTAGTGACCGAAGAACCCCTCGGGCGCGTGTTGTCGGTACTCGGGGAGGAAGTTGACGATGTCCCCGTGTTTGCCGGCCTTCATCCACTGGATGACCTGCCGGTCTGCTGCCGCCGCTTCCGGTGTCCGAATGTGTAGGTCCGGGTCCGCCGCCTCGTGGTCACGGAATTCTCGTAGCGGCCAGAATCGGTGGCTCAGCCCGCCCGAGGCCAGAACGACCACTCGCCGGTCGACGGTTGCGATCGCCTCGGCCAGGAGCTGGCCGAACAACATGAAGTCCTGCTCATCCGCGGTCTGGCAGACGCCCGCGGAGACCCACCGTTCGTCGCCCTGCAGGAACGGAAGCAGGTTGATGGTGGGGTAGTGCACCGGAAGGTACGGATCATCGTTGGCGATGATCCAGGTGTCGTCCCGATCGTCTGCTGCGCCTGCCCATGCGGTGGCCAGTTCGGGGTCGCCGGGCATGTCGTATGGCATCTGGGCCATACCCCGGGGCAGCTCGTCAGAGGTGAACAGCCCGGCCCGTTGGTCGTGGCCGGAGACGATGTGTTCGATGGTGGTGAACCAGTGGGTGTCTATCACCACGATGGTGTCGGCATTCAGAGGCGCAAGCTTGGCGGCTCGGAGGTCATGGAGCCCGGCGAACAGTGTGGTGTCCTCGCCGTGGTTCATCTCGCGCCGGACCGGCTCCGGCAGAACCAGGGTCGGGACGTGAGAAACCAGCGCCGCGCCAACGATCTGTCCCATCAGCGCACCCGCACCGGGAGGTGCTTGATGCCCGCAATGAAGTTGGACCGCAGATGCTCGATGGGGCCGGCCTGCTCGAACCGGTCGACTCGTTTCATGAGTTCCTCGAACACCAGGCGAACTTCCATTCTGGCCAACCATGCCCCAAGACACAGATGGGGACCGTTGCGGCCGAACGCCATGTGATCGTTCTTTTCCCGTGCGAGGTCATAGCGGAACGGATGCTCAAAAACCTCGGGGTCGTGGTTGGCGGCGTTGAACCAGATGACCACCTTGTCACCGGCTTTGATCTGCTTGCCGCCAAGCTCGGTGTCGGTTGTCGCCGTCCGACGAAAATGCATGGTCACCGAACTGGTCCGCAGTACCTCTTCTACCGCTGTGGGCGTGAGCTCCGGATTGGCCTGCCACGCATCCCACAGTTGGGGGTTCTCCATCATGGCCCAGAGGCCGTGGGTCATCGTGTAGCGGGTGGTGTCGTTGCCCGCCGCAACCAGAAGGGTGAAGAAGTTGTTGAACTCCAGGTCGGTCAGCGGCACGCCGTCCCGTGCCGGTTCCAGCAACTGGGAGATGACGTCATCGGCCGGACAGCCCCGACGTTGCTCCGCCTGCTCCTGGGCGTACTGGAAGATCTGGATGGAAGCCGGACTGCGGAATGGCACCATCCGAAACTGATCGGTATCGGTCAGGTCAACCGGGAAGTCGGTGAACTCCGGGTCGGTGTTACCAAGCAGCGCGTCGCCCCAGGCCACCAGCTTGTGCCCGTCCTCGTCGCTGGTACCAAGCATCCGGCCGAGCATTCGCATCGGCAGCTGTTCGGCAATGGCGTTGACGAAGTCGAATTCATTTTCGGTGAGCGCCTGCTCAATCACCTCGATGGCGAGCTGTCGGATGCCATCCTCGAACGACTCGACGGTTCGCCGGGTGAATCCGGCGCTGACCAGGCGTCGGTATCGGGTGTGGTCCGGCGGGTCCAACTCCATCATGGTGCGTCGGGCCTCGGCCTCGTCGTCATCCATTTCTTCCAGCCGGATGCCCTCGGTGGAGGTGAAGGTTTCCACGTCTCGGCTGACGGCGATTGCGTCGTCGTAGCGCAAGATCGACCAGAAGCCGGAGCCGTCGGCCTCTTCTGTCCAGTGGACCGGGTCCTCGGAACGGAGCCGATCGAACGTGGCGTGGGGAACGCCTGAGGTGTAGGCGTCGTGGCTGGTGATGTCGGCGTCATCAGGGCCGCGGTTCGCTAGGTAGTCATCCACGTGGGTGGTGGTCATGCGGGCGCTCCGGTTCCTGGTTGCCGGTCGGTCATCGGGTTCGGGCCGGCCCAGACCGTGGTCCCACCGGCCATGGAATTGGCGATCTGGCGGTAGTAGCCGCCGATGATCTCAATGTCGCCAAAGCGGGTCAGTTCTTCGGTGGGACTGTGGTGCAGGTCCAGCTCGGCGTCGCCGCTGTACACCGGCCCAAGCTCAACATCGAAGCCGCGCATCGTGACCAGCTCGTCGAGTGAATCACGCCCGTCCATCTCTATGGCCGGCATCTGCCTGGTGTGCAGCATCGGGTGGCCGTTCACAAAACCGGCGGACTCGGCCGTGCCGCCGATGGTGAAGCGGGCGTCGGCAATGCGCCGCCCGAACGTGCTGATGGAGGCACCGAAGCGGCCGCCAGGTTCGAGGCGGGGACCGGCCTTGCCCATGGTGACCGGGCGGGTCATCCAGATCTCGGACATCTTCTTCGGGTAACCCTGCAGATGACCTCTGGCCATGGCGAAGTCTTTGTCGACCCAGATGTAGGCCGCCCGGCTGTAGGTGGTGTCTTGGTAGCGGCAGCGGATCACCACAAAGACCTCTTTGTACTGAGCGCGGGCCGGGTCGAGCAGTTCGTCGAAGGAGTCGCTGCAGCTCTGCCAGTCGGCCCAGATGATGGCAACGGCGCCCGGGTCATCTTCGGCGAGCTGCAGGGGAGCGGGGAGCAGCTCTGCCACATTTGCCGGATCGGTCCGGAACTCAACCGTGAGCATCTCGCCGCTGTAGTGCCACGGCGGTCCTGGCACAATCGACCCCGCTCCGGTCGGTGTTCGCGGGTACATGAGGCCCTGCAGATGGCTGTTCTGGCGACCAGCCTGGTGTTCTGCAGCGGTTGCATCCGACGACGGTGACATCTACCAAGCCTAATCGTTTGGTACCAAACGATTCAAGCGGAACGTCGGATGTCGCCAGCAAGTCGCTAGCGGTTGCTGGGGCTGTTGCCGGTTGCTGTCAGTTGCTGTCAGTTGCTTTCGGGGTCTGACGGCGAGGCGTTGTTGATCACAATCCGCAGCAACCGGGCGAGCTCCCGCTTTTCGTCGTCGGAGAGGCCATCGCTCATCGCCGTCTCGTAGCGGTTGAAGCGGGGGAAGAGCTCGCTGATGGTGTCGGTTCCGGCATCGGTGAGCGCCACGGTTACTCGGCGTTTGTCGCTGGCGACCTGGTGCCGTTCAACCAAACCCTGTTTTCCGAGGGTGGTGAGCATGCCGGTCAGCGTGCCTTTGGCCAGGCCGCACTCGTTTGCCAGCGATGCCGTTTCCATCTCTCCCCAGACCCACAGCACCCAGAGGATGGTGAAGCCGCCCCATGAAAGACCCTGCTCGGCCAGGACCTCGCGCTCCGCCCGACGCCGGACCGCTGCAGCGGCCCGGTAGATGTTTGAGATGGCGTCAAGCGAGGCAAAGTCGAGCGGTCGCCCGCCGAGCCGGCTGCGGACATCCCGCTCGGCATCGAGGATCTCTTCCTCGGTCTTGTAGTTGCGATCGTCCATCTAAAATCAGTATTGCCCTCAAGATCGTTTGGTACCAAACTAACCGATCTATGACCGATAGTGAGACCTCTGCCGCAGCCACGTCGGACCAGCCGACGAGCCTCCACTCGTCGACCCGCGGCAGCGCCGCTGGACCCGCTCCAACCCATACCGCAGTTGGCGGGGTGTCGGTTCCGGTGCATCACCTCATCGGGGGATCATGGCTGGGTTCGCCCGAGGTCTTTGAGACCCGGTCTCCGTTGGATTGGGACGCCGGCCCGCTCGCCCACATCGCCAGGGGCGACGCCGTCACGGCCGAGGCAGCCGTTGCGTCGGCTACCGAGGGATTCGCCAGCTGGGGTTCCTGGAGCCCGAACGAGCGGGCCGAGGTCATGCATCGGCTCGCTGACTTGATCGAGGCCAACACCGACGAGATCGCCATGGTCGAAACGTTGGACATGGGCTTCATGTTCGAGTCGATGCGGCAACGGCTCGTCGGTCGCGGTGCCGAGAACTTTCGGCTGTACGCCGACTTGATCGTCTCCCATGAGGAACGGACATGGGATGCCAAGAACATGCGCAATGTTGTGCAGCGCATGCCAGCGGGGCCGGCGGTGGTCATCACTCCGTGGAACGCTCCGTTCATGCTGAGCACGTGGAAGCTTGCGCCGGCCCTCGCCGCCGGGAACAGCGTCATTCACAAACCGGCGGAGTGGTCACCGTTGACCGCCGCCCTCCTGGCCGAACTGACGCTGGAAGCGGGCTTCCCGCCCGGCGCCTACAACCTGGTGCAGGGCATCGGTGAAGAGGTTGGTACCGCGCTGGTCGCCAACCCGGATGTACGCCGGATCACCTTCACCGGGTCTCCGGCGACCGCTCGCCACATCGGCAAGGCGGCGGCAGAGAACATCGTGCCGTTCACCGCGGAACTCGGCGGCAAGGGCCCGCTGATGGTGTTTGCCGATTGTGATCTTGATGCCGCGGCGCACCGGGCGGCGTGGCAGTTCGATGACTCGGGCCAGGTGTGTCTGGCCGGGACCCGTCTGCTGGTCGAGGCATCGATTCGAGACGAGTTTCTGAAGCGGTTCAATCACCACGCCGACGCGCTGGTCCTTGGCGACAGCCGCGACGATGCCACCGACATTGGGCCCATGGTCCACCCCGACCATCGGGCGGCGGTGCACGGGTTCGTCGAGCGGGCGGCTGCGGCGGGGGATCGTGTTCTCCGTGGCGGTGAACCGGTGGCCGACAGCATGCACTATCAACCGACGCTTATCGAGCCCGCGTCCAACGAGTCTGAAGTGGTACAGCAGGAGATCTTTGGGCCGGTGCTGACCCTGCAGACCTTCGAGGATGAAGCGGATGCGATCCGGCTGGCAAACAGCACGGACTACGGACTCTCCGCGATGGTTTGGACGTCGTCCCAGGAGCGGGCGGAGCGCGTCGGTCGGGCGCTGCGAACCGGTCTTGTCTGGGTCAATACGTTCCTGGTCCGAGATCTCACCGCACCGTTCGGCGGCTGCGGCATCAGCGGTATTGGACGCGAAGGGGGCGACCATGCGCTGGAGTTCCATAGCGACCTCAAGACGCTGATGATCCTCGATGGGTCGGTCCGATAGCCTGACCCCTGGCCGCTTCCTCGGCCACTGACAGACGGGTCACATGGACGGATACATCAAGTGGATTCGGGATCACGTCGGGTCCCAGAAGATCCTGGTCGTGTACGCAACGGTATGTATCGTCGATGACGCTGGGCGCCTGCTCTGGCAGCGCCGGGGTGACTTTGGCTGGTGGGGTTTGCCCGGCGGCGTGCTGGAACTCGACGAAGATCTTGCGACCTGCGCGGTGCGAGAGGCCGCTGAGGAGACCGGGCTTGCGGTGGAGGTCACCGATCTCGTCGGGGTGTATACCTCGCCTGACTATGACGTGCACTACCCGAACGGTGATGAGGTGCAACAGATCACCTACTGCTTTCGGGCGTCGGTCACCGGTGGCTCGCTGCACGCCGATCGTGTGGAGACCATGGATCTGCGGTGGCTGCCGCCGGAAGAGATCCCCGACACCGCCGTGTGGTATCGGCACATGGCCGAGGATCTCTTTGCCGCTCGGTCCGACGCGAGCTTTGCAACGGGTAGCCCGGGGGAGACCCGTCCGGGCGAGCCGTACTTCAAGTTGATCCGGCGCCATATCGGGCAGGATCCGTTCGTGGCGGCGGCCGCCATCGCCGCGGTCTTTGACGACGAAGATCGACTCCTGATTGTGCGTCGCTCGGACGATGGCACCTGGTCATTGCCCGGGGGCATGGTGGAGCTCGGCGAGCGAATTGACCAGACCGTCATCAGCGAAGTGCGGGAGGAAACCGGGTTGGAGATTGAGCCGGTGCGGCTCATCGGTGTGCACTCCAACGCCGACTACATCGTGCGCTTTCCCCACGGTGATGTGGTGAAAGCGGCCAGCTGCCTGTTCCGATGCCGGATCACTGGAGGCACTCTCGAAGTGGACCAGGACGAGATAATTGACGCCCGATTCTGCAAAAAAGACGAACTTCCGGATTTGCCCACCCGCTACAAGGATCGCGTTGCAGCCGCCTTCGAAGACGCTGTGAAACCAGTCATAAGCTGAGAACAAGCGGCGCTTCATTCAGCGGGTTTTGCTCTCGGCGCCGATTTTCGGTCGCCTAGCAGCGACAAATGGTCACAATCATGGACATGAAGATGGACTAGCGTTTGGCATAGCCGAACGAGCGATGGGCGCAAGCATTGCAAACGTCGCTCCTTACACTATGCGGCTGATGGAACGGGCCATCCCTCGCCACAAGCAGAGCCTTACTGCGGACGGCACGCCGAGATGCGAGACATGTTCAGGACCTGAGGTCGCAAGTATGAGATCCCAACTGAGATCCCAAAGACGGCTTGACCAGGATCTACAGCGATTCGTCGCGAAGGCGGTTGGCAAGGCGAAGAACCTCGCCGGCCATCAGCTGGAGATTGACGACCTGGAGCAGGTCGCTCAATTGGCAATCCTCGAGGCGGAGTCAAACATGCCTCGCCTGGATCCCACCCATCACCTGCGGTACCTCCGGCGTCGAGTGGTTGCCGCCCTGAAGGCAGAGGTGACGATCTTTGCCAAGGAAGGCATCGGTCCGGTCACGCTGGACACGTTGATCGAAGAAGAAGTCGATGCCGAAACGTCGCCACCGGTTGGTGTTGAACGCCTGCGCCTGGCCTACGACGGCGAGACCAGCGATGAGGCCGTCACCAAGACCGAGGTGGCGGAACATGTCCGCGAGGTTGTTGACGGCATGCCGGAAGACACGGCGCAGGTTGTTCGTCTGTGCTTCGGGCTCGACGGTGCCGATGCAGTGGCGCCGATTGACGTTGCCGACATCCTCGACGAGGCCCCCGAGACGGTACTCAGCCACCTGTGGGCGGCAGAGAAACTGTTCCGACACTTCTCGAGCGACGGTAGGCACCGCCGGCTCACTCCCATGACGTCGTTGGAGTTTCAGGCGTTCTATCGGGTCCGCGATCTGGCCTGGTATGACCTGCGTGATCTGCACCTCAACAACGCCGACCTTCGAGACTGCGATCTTTCCCATGCGGTGCTTTCGGGCATGAACCTGTGGGGAGCCAAACTCTCCGACGGCAAGGCCTGCTATGCCAACCTGTGGGGGGCCCAGCTCGACGGTGCTGACATCCGCCAGGGTGATCTGCGGTCGGTCAATCTGGAGCGATCGAGTCTGCGGGGAGCGCTGCTTTCACGGACTCGGATGACCAAAGCCAATCTTTGGGGCGCGGATCTGACCAACGTTGCGGCGGATCACGCCGACTTCTCCGGCTGTGACCTGCGTTCGGTGGAGCTGGTTGGTGCGGACCTGACACGAGCGAACCTCAGCGGCGCCGACCTTCGAGGTGCCGTGCTTCGCAAATGTAAGTTGGTCGGAGCGGAGCTGGTGGGAGCGAACCTGCAGGGGGTCGACTTGGCCGATTCCGATCTGCGTTGGGCCAACCTGCGCAACAGCGACCTCTGCTGGGCAAACCTCTCGGCTGCCGATCTGCGTGGCGCCTCCATGCAGGGTGTGGTGCGATCACCAAAGATGACCGGCATGTTTGCGGGGCGTGCACCGCGCCCGGAGCGGTTCCGGCCGGTCGCCGATTCGGCCTAGCGGGCGGGTTGGCGTTCTGGCTGGCTACGGCCAGACAGCCACCCAAATGGTCCGATAGCCGCCTAGGACCAGCCGCCGTCCTGGCTGAGGATCTGACCCATGATGAATGATGACGCGTCCGTGGCGAGGAACAGCGCCAGCTCCGCGGTTTCTTCCGGTTGACCAAGACGACCGGCTGGAACGTCGGTGCGGAGCCGTTTGACGAACCTCTCGTTCTCCATGATCTCCGGCGGATAGTAAGTGTCGTTGGCGACAAAGTTCTGGGCGATCGCATTGAGCCTGACGCCGTGGCGGGCCAGGTCATGGCCGGCCGAACGCACAAAGGCGTTTTGCGCCGCCCTTGCGGTCACGTAGGAAATGGCCTGCGGCGACATCCGCCGGAGTGGTGAGGATGAGGTCACGGCGACCAGCGCGCCAGCGCCTCGTTCAATCATGGCGGGAGCGGCGGCCCGGACGGTGCGCATGAGCGGGTGGACCATGGAGTCGAACCCTTCGAGCCATGGCTCGTCCTCAATGTCGACCGCCTTGGCGGTGTAGGCGTCCCGATCAAGGTTGATGATCACGGCGTCGAGCGGTGCGTTTGCTGTTGCTTCGGCGATGAGCGCGGCCGGGGCGTCCGGTGCGGTGAGCGGATTGTTGTCGGTGATGAGGTCGGCGCCCTCGGCCGCAAACAGCTCGGCGATGGCGGGCCCCATGTAGGTGTCTGCGCTGGTGATCAACACCCGCAGTCCTGAAAGTCGCTGTCCCGAAATTGGTTGTGTCGTCATCGGTTCCATGGTGGACCAGATCCGCCCGTCACGAAACCGAGCCGGAGATAAGGTCTGCCACCGTCCGGTAGACCGGTGACTCAAGGGCGAGCTGCGTTTCTGTTCGCTCGACCTGGGGGATGGAGGCGATGCGCTGCACGATTTCGTGCAGGGCGTCGTTGGTCTCGGCGATGACTTTGAGCAGCAGGTCCCCCTGTCCGGTCACGGTATGGATCTCCAGGACCTCGCCGATGGTGCTCAACTCGGCAACGGTCACCTCGTGGGCGCCTTGGGAGATGGTCAGGGTGACGAAGGCCAGAACCTGGTAGCCGGCAGCTCGCCGCTCAACGTCGGGACCGAAGCCGGTTATCACCTTTCGGTCATGGAGCCGCTTGAGCCGCATCTGCACGGTGTTGCGGGCCACTCCCGCCTTCCTGGCAAGTTCGACGGTGCTGATGCGGGGCTGGGTGCGCATCAGGTGGATCAGGGTCTGATCGGTGTCATCGAGCACGGTGGACAACCAGCCCTACGCCCAGCCCAATCGGATACCCGAATTGAGCAGATCGCTCAAAAAATCTTAAGAAACTAATCAATTTGTATACCTCAATTGCAATGGATAGTGCGATCTGATGCTCTGGATAGTACATCCCCTGCCGGACTGACCGGTTGGCGTTCGACAAGACATGAAGGAGTCGGAGATGAGCCGTTTGAAGAAGGTTGACCATGTCACCTACGCCTGTGCCCAGGGCACCATCGAACGGTGGGCGTGGTTTCATATAGAGGTTGAGGGCGGCACGCTGATCAACCGCATCGACGATGTGCGTCCAGAGGATCCGGACTCCAGCATGAAGATCTGGTGCATCGACTTTGGTGAGTTCGGCGTGGCGCTCATCGAGGGCATCGACCGGGCCAAGAAGTCACAGGTGACGAAGTTCGTCGATGTGCACGGCGACCACTCGTGTCAGCACATCGCCTATGACACCTACGACCTGGATCAGTTCACCGAACACATCAAGTCCAAGGGCGGCACTCCCCGAGGCGACACGCTGGTCCGCCACGACGGCTTTGGCATCTTGAAGCAGATGTTTGCCCGCGGCTACGCCGAAGGTGACGCTTCTACTGCCGCCTTCCCCGAGTACGTGCAGCGCCCCGAGGTGGAAGCTTCAGAGTCTGACGTTGCCATCACTTTTGCCGAGGAAACCGGCAAAGGGTTCTACGACCAAATTGAAGACGCGGTCGAGGCGGGCGACGAGGCCCCGTTCTTTGACTTCGCCGCAATGCCTGCGGACTGGGAGGTCCCCGAGGCGACGCCACTGAGTGGCCGTTCGCTGATGATGAACTGAGGTTGCTGCTACTGGTAGCGCTGTTGTTCCCGCTGGCCCGCATGGGTGACCACCTGTGTGTGGCGTGATGCGGGAGGCCGTGGCCTCAAGAGGTTGCCTCGGCTCAGATGGAGCGAGGCGACGTAGGCATCACAGTATCGAACGAATGTTCGATACGCAACCGGGTGAGTTCAAGTGGTCATGGCGACAGTTTGATCGTAGACCGCTTTGGCGTTGGA
>CAZSTV010000192.1:7548-11236 GCA_964609665.1 uncultured Acidimicrobiaceae bacterium | reverse complement strand
CGCAGGACCTGCTGGTCGATCATGAACTTCCCGTTGTACTCACCAACAGCACCCGGGGCGGGACTGAAGCCCGGGTAGCCAACGTAGGGGCTCGACGTCCATTCCCAGACGTCGCCAAAAAGCTGGCGGGGTGCACCGTTGCTGGCTTCGTCGGACACTGGCATCGGATGCAAATGATCTGCGGGAAGCAGGTTACCCACCACCGGCTCTGCGCCTGCGGCGGACTCCCACTCGGCCTCGGTCGGCAGTCTGGCGCCAGCCCAGCGGGCGAACGCATCTGCCTCGTAGTACGAGATGTGCACCACGGGCTCGGAGTGATTGATGGGCCGGGTGCCGTCCAGGGTGTAGATGCTCCAGCTGCCGTCGTCAGCCTGCTCCCAATAGAACGGGGCATTCCAGCCTTCGGCCTGAATGCGGTGCCAGCCATCCGACAGCCAAAACTCGTGGCGCTCGTAACCGCCGTCCTCCATGAAGAGCAGCCAGTCCCCAACGGTCACCGAACGGTCGGCCAGCTTGTACGGGCGAAGCAACGTTTCGTGCACCGGCAACTCGTTGTCGAACGAAAAGCCGGTGCCGTCGAAACCGATCTCGACGACGCCACCGTCAAAGTCGACCCATGACCAGTCAGGGTTGTCGGCCTGAGGACTTGCCGGGCCGCCACGGTACGGCGAGCGGACAATCGTGGATGAGAGGACATGCTTGATGTCCATCAACAGCAGCTCTTGATGCTGCTGCTCGTGGTGGAGGCCGAGAACCACGAGGTCCCGAACCTCCTGGGTTTCCATCTGAGGGCTGGCCAGCAGCTCCAAGATGCCGTCGTCGACTCGGCGGCGGTAGGCGCCGACCTCGGCGACCGATGGACGGGTGATCAGTCCCCGCTTCGGGCGAGGGTGGCGATCACCGACGGTCTCGTAGTACGAGTTGAAGAGGAACCCGAAGGTCTCATCCGCCTCGTACCCATCGAGGTACGGTCCCAAGAGAAACGTCTCGAAGAACCAGGTGACATGAGCCCGGTGCCACTTTGTGGGGCTGACGTCGGGCATCGACTGGACGACCTGGTCCTCCGGTGACAGCGGTTCCGCCAGTCGCTCCGTCGTGGAACGAACGTGTTGGAACCGGGTTGCGAGGTCGAGGTCGAGGTTGCGGCCCGTAGCCACGGAAGTAACCGAGCTCTCTGTGGCCGCGCTAAACGTAGACAAAATGAATCACGCTCCTGGTCTACGAAGAACCGCAAATTTGGTGTCAATATTCCGACAGAAGCCGTTTTTCGAACAATTGTTCGCAAGTGGCCGACATCGGCACCGCAATCGCCCTAGTCGGAGGTGACCATTTCCTTGGCCCTGCCACCGAGTGTTTCAAGCACTTCGTCGAAGCTTTTCGCGAAGGAACCGACCCCTTCGGCCTCCAGCTTGACCGCAACTTCTTCCAGGTCGATACCCAGCGCTGCGAGATCTGCCACCACTTCCCGGGCCTGATCCGGATTGGCGTCAACGGTGCGGGCAACGGTGCCATGATCATCAAAGGCCAGCAGGGTGCCGTCGGGCAGGGTGTTAACGGTGTTCGGCCCGATGAGCGTGTCGACGTAAAGGGTGTCCGGGTAGGACGGGTCCTTGGTGGACGTCGAGGCCCACAGGGGCCGCTGCAGCCGTGCACCCTTCGCGGCGAGCGCCTCCCAGCGAGGGCCGGAGAACTTCTCCAGAAACTGTTGGTAGGCGAGCTGACCCTGAGCCACCGCGGCTTTGCCGCGAAGCGCCAGCGCCTGGCCGGTGCCAATCTCGGTGAGCCGCCGGTCGACCTCAACGTCGACCCGGCTGATGAAGAACGACGCCACCGACGAGATCGATGAGAGATCATCGGCTTCAACCGCTTCGAGCCCTGAGATGTATGCCTCCATGACGTCGCCATAGCGTTCGAGACTGAAGATCAACGTCACGTTGATGGAGCGAGCCTCGGAGACCAGCGTCTTGATGGCGGGCACGCCCTCCGCTGTTGCCGGAACCTTGATGTACAGGTTTGGTGCCTCAATGCGGTCGTCGAGTTCACGCCCCGCGGCAACCGTGCCGGCCTCGTCGTGAGCCAGCGTCGGCGAGACCTCAACCGACACATACCCGTCTTCGCCGCCGGAGGCGTCGTGGACCGGCCGCAGCAGGGCGAGCGCCTGGCGGATGTCGCCGACCACCAGTTGCCAGTACGCATCCTCGATGCTGGTACCAGCGTTTGCGAGGTCGGACAGCTCGGCGTCGTAGTCGTCAGTCTCGATCATGGCCTTGGCAAAGATCGACGGGTTGGAGGTGAGCCCACGAACGCCGCGGTCGATCCACTCCTGCAGTTCACCGGAGGTCATCCAACCCCGACGGAGGTTGTCGAGCCAGGGACTCTGGCCCTGCTGGTCGTAGAGATCGTGTAGTCGTCCCATGGTGCTTACTCCTCTGTGCTCAGCAGCTCTTTCGCTGCTTGCAGGATGTTGTCGACGTTCATTCCGAATTCTTCCAAGACCAGCGCGCCGGGCCCGGAGGCGCCGAAGCTATCGATCCCGATACAGGTGTCGGCGTAGCGGTTCCACCCGATCGTGACCCCGGCTTCCACCGAGATGCGGGGCACCGACGGGTCGATGATTGCGTTGCGCTCCGACCGGGAGCGCTCCTCGAACGCCTCCCAGCACGGGATGGACACCACTCGGGCGGCGGTTCCATCGGCGGCGAACCGCTCGGCTGCGTCAAGACAGATCGCTACTTCGCTGCCGGTGGCAACAAGTATCAGGTCCGGGTCGGCGACATCGTTGAGTGCGTAGGCGCCACCGGCGACCTTCTCCGCGTCGGTGGCGGCAAGGATCGGAAGGTCTTGACGGCTGAGAACCATCGCCGAGGGTCCGTCGGCCTCCATGGCGAGCTTCCACGCGCCTGCGGTCTCGATGGCATCGGCGGGGCGGATGACCCGGAGGCCGGGAATGGCCCGAAGGCTCATGATCTGTTCGACCGGCTGGTGGGTTGGGCCGTCTTCACCGACGCCGAGGGAGTCATGGGTCCAGACGAACACACATTTCGCGTGCGACATTGCAGCCAGGCGAACCGCCGGGCGCATGTAGTCGGCGAACACTAAGAAGGTGCCACCGATGGGAACAACGCCTCCGTGCTTAGCCGCCCCGACGAGCGCCGAGCCCATCGCATGCTCACGGACCCCGAAATACACCTGGCGGCCGCCACCCGACGACGAGGTCTGGACGGTGTCGTCAACCTTTGTTCCGGTGTTGCCGGTCAGATCCGCCGACCCGCCGATGAAGCTCGGGTTGGCATCGGCGATTGCCGACACACAGGCCTGGGACGCCTTACGGGTTGCCACCTTCTCACCACGGGTGAACGAAGCGGCGAGGCCAGCAACGTCAAGCGATGGCGTCTGCTCCCAACCAAGGTTCCAGGCGGCGCGGTGAGGAGAGGCGTCGAGGCGCTCCTGCCATGCCTGACGCTTTGCGGCGCCGGCAGCTCCGGCGGTGCGATACATCTCCAGCACATCGTCGGGTACCCAGAAGCTCTCGTCCTCGGGCAGTCCCATCACCTTCTTGGTGCTGGCGATCTCCTCAGGACCGAACGCCAGACCGTGGGCGCTGTGGTGGTCGGTCAGGGTTGGCGACGGGTAGCCGATGTGGCTCCGTAAGACGATGAGCGTCGGCCGCTCGGAGTTTTCCTTGGCC
>CAZSTV010000192.1:0-7538 GCA_964609665.1 uncultured Acidimicrobiaceae bacterium | reverse complement strand
GCGCTGCGGTGAGCGCGTCGACGTCCTCTGCGACCTCGCCGATCTCATCGACCTCCCAGCCGTAGCCGGCAAATCGGGTCGGTGCGTCGTCTGACAGCGCAAGATCTGTCGGTCCATCGATGGTGATGTGGTTGTCGTCATACACCACGACGAGGCGACCGAGCTGTTGGTGACCGGCAAACGATGCCGCCTCGTGGCTGATTCCTTCGGACAGGCAACCGTCGCCGGCGATGACGTAGGTGAAGTGATCACACAGCTCTTCGCCGTAGGTCGAGCGCAGGTACCGCTCCGACATGGCCATGCCGACGCCGTTGGCGAAGCCCTGGCCGAGCGGTCCGGTGGTGACCTCGATGCCCGGCGTATGGCCGGCCTCGGGGTGGCCCGGGGTCCGGGAGCCGAACTGACGGAACTGGCGGAGGTCCTCAAGTTCAAGGCCCTGCCCGGTCAGATACAACATCGAGTAGTGCAGGATTGACGCGTGGCCGGCGGAGAGGATGAACCGGTCCCGGTCTGCCCACTCGGGGTCACCGGCGTCATAGTTCAAGACCCGGGTGAACAAAACATGAGCGAGGGGAGCGAGGGCCATGGCGGTGCCCTGGTGGCCGGAATTCGCCGCCCGAGGACCGTCCATGGCAAGCGCCCGGACCACGTTGATTCCCTGCTGCTCCACGTCGGCGGCGAAAGCGTATTGGCCTGCTGCTTCGGTCATTCGTTCCTTCCGAATGCGCCGGGCGCGGACATCGCGCCCAGCTATGGCTGTTGTCGGCGATGAGCACCGCCCAGCGGGCGTCTTCATCTACCGGGTGATACCGGGGTGATACTGCAACCCGACCACCGATGATCTGACCCCTATCGTTGATCAGGATGGTGATCGAGCTAAGCGTCGACGCTTCCCTATGAAACCCAACAGAGCGTCGGCAATTCCACGGTAGTTTCCCCGGTTGTCGAAACTCGCCATTTCGGAGAGGTTTTTTGGCTCAGTTTTTGGTCGCCGCGTATTCGATCAACCGCGTCATGACGGCGTCCCCGGCTTTCTCAACGCTTCCCGCATCGAACGGCGGCTGAGGGTCGTACTCGACCATCAGCTGCATCGCCTTGGCCGCGTCAGCATCGACGAGTAGCTCAGACAGCCGTAGCGCCATGTCGATCCCGGACGAAACCCCCGCAGCGGTGATCACCCGTTGGTCCAGATGTTCGACCACTCGCTGTGGCGTCGGCGTTGCCCCGAGCTTTTCGAGCCCGTCGTATGCCGACCAGTGGGTGGTGGCCGTCAAACCGTCGAGGAGACCGGCTTTGGCCAGCACATGAGAACCGGTGCACACCGAAGTGGTGAACCTGGTCGTCCGGTGGGCATTGCGGACCCAGTCAACCATCGGATGATCATCGTCGGCCACCACGGCCCTGGTCCCGACACCGCCGGGGACGACGATCACATCGGGGGTTGCCATCTCGTCATAGGTCGCATCGGCGTTGAGGCCGAGGAAGCCGTTGTCGGTGCGGAACTCACCCGTCCGTTCAGCAACGAAGGTCACGGTTGCCCCCGGGAGACGCTGCAGCACTTCGTACGGTCCGATGCCGTCGAGCGCCGTCAACTGGTCGAACAGCGGAATGGCGATGGTGAGATCATGTGACATAGGTGTGCTCCTGATTGTTTTCGATTATGGGTTCGGCGGACAGCCGGAAGCTGCGCCGGTAATGTTCTGGCGTCACGCCGAGGCGCCGCTTGAATGCTCGACGCATGGTCTCTGCGGAACCGAAGCCGCACTGTTTAGCAACGGCGGCGACGCCGTCCGGTCGCTCTTCCAGTTGGCGTCGTGCCGCCTCCACCCGGACCCGGTCAACAAACCTGGCAGGCGACTCGCCCACCTCGGCGGTGAAAACCCTGGTGAAGTGGCGAGGAGAGAGTCCGACGGCGGCGGCCAGCATAGCGACGGTGTGTTCCGCCCCCGGGTTGGCATGGACCCGTTCCTGCGCCCGGCGGATCGGTTCAACCGGAGACGGCTGCGACCAGACCGGCGCCGCGAACTGCGACTGTCCACCCGGACGCCGGAGATGCACCACCAACCAGCGGGCGGCGATCTGTGCCACCTCGGCGTCGAGGTCCTGCTCGACGAGGGCCAGCGCCAGGTCAATGCCCGCGGTGACACCGGCGGATGACCAGACGTTGCCGTCGTTGACGAAAAGCGATTCGGCGTCGACGTCCAACGTTGAGAACCGGGCCGCTAGTCGCCGGGCGGAACCCCAGTGGGTGGCAACACGTTTGCCATCCATCAGTCCGGCGGCGGCGCCGAGGAACGTTCCGGTGCACACGGTGGCCAGCCTGTCCGCAGAACGACCGACCGCTCCGAGCCGAGCCATCAGGTCCACATCGAGAATCACGTCAACCGCTCCGTCACCCCCGGGGAGCATGAGGGTATTGGGGGCGCAGCCCTGCAGGTCTTCCAAACGATCACACCCGATCCGCAGCCCGGACTCGGTGGCAATTTCGTTCACGCCGAGCGACAGGACCCGCAGGTGGTAGCGCACACCACCGCGGCCGAGTTCATCAGCGACCCGGTTCGCCGCTTCGAAGACCTCGTGTGGGCCAGCCAGGTCCAGTGCCTGGATGCCGGGCCAGATGACGAACCACACCTCATGGGTACTGATGTCCGACGCATCTACGCCAGGTTTCGAGACACGTGGTTTCGGATCAGCTGGTTTCGGGCCAGGACGTTGCATGCAACCTATTAAGAGGCCATTGTGGCGATGGCGTCAATGACATGGTGCCAACGATTTAGGACATGGCTCTCTAGCGGCGAACCACCAGGGCCGTGGCCATTGGCGTGATGATGGCGGTCTGAAGGTCACCTGGCGCCGAATGCTGATGCAGGAACGGACGACCGGCCATCCCGACGACGGGGCCCTCCATGTGCTCAAAGATGATGTCGAAGTCGAGGGTCGGGCCGTACAGCAGACCGCTGTGCCCATCGGCAAACAGGACCAGTCCCGCGGCGTCGAGGATCTCCGGCGGACCGACCACCGGAATTTCGTCACCGTCATCATCAAACATCGCAGCGCCGAGACTGCACACCGATGTGGCCCCTGGCGGCATCAGAACCCCGACTGCACCGTCGGGGTAGAGCCGATCGCCGACGAACAGCCGGGTGTCATCGTCGACCGACCGCGGCGACGGCGCAGCACCGACCATCTCAATCTTCGGCGCCTGCCGTTCAAGCGTTGCCCGGCATCGCCCGAACCGAAAGCCTGCGGCCCCGAGCACCATTGCCACCGAACCCGGCATCACCGATGAAGGGAGCCCATCGGCCACCGCCGCCTCATCGTCACCGGCAAACCGCAGGGGCATGCAACCGGCAACGTCGATGGCCAGCAACCCAACCCCGGAGGGGGCCGCTACTTCCTGGGTGCCGCCAAAAACTCCGGAGGCGGTGGCGGCCACCAGCACTTCCGGGGCCAGCAGCGAGGTGACCGCTCCGGCAATCTCCACAAGGTTGGCCGCCGCCGGGCCCGCCACAAACAGCATGGCGCACCCCGGGTGGGGGTCGATGTCTTCCAATACCGCGCCGACCACTTCTCCAACTGCGACCGCAAGGTCGGGGTGCTGAGAGAACCCCGACGCACAGCGAGCCGTCGACGATGGATCCCTTGCACTCATGGTGGGGCGGGGGAGCCGGGCTACTCGACCGGTGGCAACAACGTGTAGGGCACCACCTGGGTGGCGCCACCGTCAATGCTGCACCGGGCCAGCACGGTGCCGTAGTCGTCGAATGGCAGCTCTGCTCTGACCAGGCGGTAGTTGAACTTGCCTGGCTCGATCTCCAGCGGTTGCACGTTCCGGGCCAACGGCTCGCCGTCTACTTCCGCCGTGGGGTCACCGTCCGCGGTGAAGACCACCTCGAGCGCTCCAAGATTCTTCCCGTCCGGCGGATTCCACACCAACACCACCAGGTGGGGGGCGACCGTCACCGGGACCGGCGACGGGGCGGGGGCCGAAAACTGGATCCCTGCCAAGTCGATTCGAGTGGACGGACCCGGCACCGAACGGAGCTCGATGTCATCCATGAAGAGGGCTGCGATGATCTCCATCGACCTGACGCTACCGGTCGCAGTTGTCACTGGCTAAGAATCTTGACCAAAAGGCCACTATGTTCTGTGATGTGTCCGACCCAACCACCAGGGACCTGATTTTGCAGGAAGCCAGGCTCTGTTTCGCCAACCAGGGCTATGAGGGCACCTCGCTGAACGACATTGCGGCCGGGGTCGGCATTCGACGACCGAGCCTCCTGCACTACTTTTCCTCCAAGGAAGCCATCTACCAGCAGGTACTGCTCGACGCTCTTGAGGATTGGGATCTTCGGATCAGGGAGGCCCGCCTTGCGCCGCTCAGCGGCTGGGAGTTGGTCGAGAACATCCTCGAAGTCAGCTTTGAATTTTTCCGAGCCAACCCGGAGCTGGTGAGAATTGTCCGACGCGAAGCGCTGACCGAGAAAGGGCACCTCGGCTTCGATCTGGGCGCTGCGCTGCGCCCCTTCTTCCTGCGAGCCGTCGCTTTCTTCGAACGAGAGATGGACGCCGGGCGATTTCGCCGTCATGACCCCGAGCACCTTGTGGTGACCGGCTACGGCGCGCTGCTCACCTACTTCTCCGACCACTGGATGCTGACCGGCCTGCTGAACCGTGACCCGTTGGCGCCAGACGCGCTCGAAGCTCGTTTTGAGCACATCAGGGCATTCGTTCGTGCCGCCCTGGAGCCCGATCCGAGCCTCCAGGCAAGTGCCGGTCGACCCCGCACCGATTCCAAGTCCGGATCCCGCTAGCTTCTAACCATGAGTTTGGGTCACATCTTCAAACACTGGCTTCCGCCCGTGTTGCTTGCGGTGATTGCCCTCGTCGCCTGGCGAACGGCAAACCAAGCCGACTTCGATGAGATCAGCGGCACCCCCGTCGACTACGAACTCACCCTCGAAACGCCAATGCTGTCTGCCCGGCGAGCCCCATTAACGTTGCGGGCGCCCATCAGCGACGCGGCGATCGCTCCCGGTATCGCCCAGATTGCAAACCAGTCACCGACGGAACAAACGTGCCTGGTCGTGCGCAACGGCGACCGGATACTCGGCCAGCCCAAGTCGGTCGCCGGCGGCCTCGTGCCCGCTTCAAACCAAAAGGTGCTGACCACCTACGCGGCGCTCGGGATACTGGGCCCGGACTTCACCTACAACACCCGGGTGGTCGGGACGGCCCCAATTGTCGATGGGGTGCTCACCGGCGACCTCTACATGATCGGTGACGGTGATCCGTTCCTCATCGCCGACGGATGGCTCAACCAATATGAGGAAATCGGCGGCCGAAGCCACACCAGACTCGAAACGCTTGCGGATCGAATTGCAGAGACAGGACTCACTCAGGTCACCGGAGCGATCTTTGGTGACGAGTCGCTCTACGACGATGTCCGCTACGGCGAATGGGACGTCCGCCTCATCGACCAGAAACAGTCGGGCCCGCTTTCCGCCCTGACTGTCAACGAAGGATTCTCCGATTGGCCCGATGATTTCCGGAGCTCGTTTCGCGGCAGGTCCGAGACCGACAATCCGCCACTCAACGCTGTGTCGGTACTGAGCCAGATGCTGCAGGAGCGAGGCATCGCGTTTGGGGCCGGACCAGCGGTTGGCATCGCTCCGGCCGGTGTCACCGACGTTGCGTCCGCTCCGTCACCGCCGCTGCTTGACATCGTCACCCACATCAACAGCTACAGCTCGAACATCGGGGCCGAGTTGCTACTCAAGCGGCTCGGGCTTGCGGTACAGGGCGTTGGCTCCACCGCTGCCGGTTCGCAGGTTGTGTTCGACTACCTCGTCGAGCAGGGCATACCCATGACCGACGTGCAGATCTTCGACGGCTCCGGCCTTGACGAGGACAACCGGCTTACCTGCCAGGCCGTCGCTGCCATCCTTGCGGGAGCGGGTCCTGATACCCCGCTGGGCATCTCGCTCTCCATTGCTGGGCAGCGCGGTTCTCTCGCCACCCGGTTCGTGGACAGTCCAGCAGAGGGCCTCGTGCTGGCCAAGACCGGCACGTTGCGAGGGGTTCGGGCCCTCGCCGGTTACGTCGAGTCCGGCGTGCCGACCGACGCCGAGGCCTACGTGACGTTCGCCTACATCGTCAACGACCAGAACCTGCTGGCAGACGCCGACGTATTGCCGCTGCAGGACGCGCTGGTGTCCCAACTCACCTCATACCCGGGTGGGCCGAGCGTCGCCCAGCTCTCTCCGCTACCGCCAAGCGTTCGCTAACCCTGCCCGCCATACCGGGGTGACGGCTCGGGAAAGTTGCGCCACGACCCCGCGCCGAGACGCCAGAGTGAGTAGCGTCGAGGGATAGATGACCGTTCTCCCACAGTTCCCCCTTCGGGCGGTGCTGTTCCCCACCATGGTGCTGCCGCTTCACATATTTGAACCTCGGTACCGCGCGCTCGTGCACGACATTCTCGAACAGGACAAGCGTTTCGGCGTTGTGATGATCGAAAAGGGTCTGGATACCGGCGGGGAAGATCAACGCTCGTCGTTTGGGACCGTCGCCGAGATCATCGAGGCCGAAGAATTCCCCGATGGTCGGTGGGCGATCGTTGCGGTTGGGGTTGAACGGTTTCGGGTTTCCAAGTGGTTGCCGGATGACCCATACCCTCAGGCCGAAATCGAGCTCTGGCCCGACAGCGAGGACGAAACCGAACAAGAGACGTTCGACCGAGTTGCCGCCAAGTTCCGACGGTGCATGGCCTTGGCCTCCGAGGCCGGGGTTGATGTTGGGGCAATGCGGGACGCGCTGGAGCACGGCAGCCTCGGCACCATGCAAATGGCCGCCATGTTGCCCGTCGGGTCATTCGACAAGCAGAACCTGCTCGGAGTGGACGGCCCGACCGAGCGTCTCAGCGCAATCGAGACCACGATTGACGACACACTTGAGCTCATCGAACTTCGACTGTCGGGTAATTGAACCAATAGTCGGCAATCGATACGTCCACGACACCAAAAACGGCAGCTGCATCTCCTAGACTTCGTAGCTCGCACGCGATGTTCGACCAACGTCGGTCGTCAACCAGGAAAGGAGCGCCGGGTGTCGAAGACTAACCCGCTTGAAGGTGCTCAGGAGATGCAACAGCTCCTCGTGAGCTACGCGAAACAGGAGACGGTTGAGCCCCTAAAGAAGCTGGGCCGTTACCTGGGCCTTGGCATTGCCGGCTCCCTGTTCATGTTCCTAGGGGTCTTCTTTGGTGGTTTGGCGACGCTGCGCCTGCTGCAGTCGCTTGACGTCTTCGGCGGATCTGCCTGGATGTCGACGCTGCCGTACCTTGTGTCGGTGGTGGTTCTCGGACTGGCCATCGCATTGATCTACATGTCCTTGTCGAGGGCGAAGAAGAAGGTGTTCACATGACCGAAACCGCAGGGATCACCCCCGCCGACATTGAAGCCAAGTTCCGAGACATCCAGGGTCAGGTCGATGTCGTGGCCGAGGATTCGAAGAAGAAGATGGCGCTCGGCGGTGGC
>CAZSTV010000191.1:0-11257 GCA_964609665.1 uncultured Acidimicrobiaceae bacterium | reverse complement strand
GGGCCCCACTCCCATGTCTCGCCTTCGATGTAGGGGTAGAGCGCAATAGCGAAGCGGTCCCCTATCGCCCCGATCACATCACCGGTGCTGGTTGGCTGTGGCGCAACGACAAAGTGGAGCCCGCCTCTATATAAGGCGCGGGCCGTAGTGAGCGCTTCGGTGAGGCGCTGTCTTGCGTCGTCAACCGAATCACCGCTGTCTCGCAGCTTGACGGAGAGGTCATCGACGGTGACAAACCACCGCCCACCGCCAACGTTGGCTCCGGCGACGTCTGACTCCGTGGCGACACAGCGCCAGTGGAAGCTCCCGAAGCCGACCGGTGCGTACTCCAGCTCTTCGGCGGCAATCCCCCACAAATCCCTAAGGGCCTTGGCAACCTGGGAATCGGAAAGGTCGTCCGGCCTTGTGAACACCTGGCCACCGTAGTGGCCAAAGTTGCCCCCTCGAAACGGCTACCTCTGGCGCCTACTCGTCAAGTGTCGGCAGGCAACCCACTCGGTGTCATAGCCTGTGCCGATGGCTGACACGAAGAAGCAACTGGTCGACTCACTCGGCACCTTGAACGGGGCGGTGCTCGGCAAGCTCGATGGTCTCGGTGAGTACGACATGCGGCGGCCGATGACCCCGACGGGAACCAATCTGCTCGGCATCGTCAAACACCTTGCGAGCGTTCAAGCCGGCTACTTCGGAGACACGTTTGGGAGACCATGGCCAGAGCCAATGCCATGGCTCGACCAGGACTCAGAGATTAACGCTGACATGTACGCCCTCGCCGATGAGACCAGCGACGCCATCCTGAGCTTCTACCGTCGGTCATGGGAACATGCGACCGCCACGTTCGCGGTCACCGAACTGGATGACACGGGCACGGTGCCGTGGTGGCCCGAGGAGCGACGACACCCGACCCTTCGGACGGTCCTCATCCACATGATTGCCGAGACGGCTCGTCACGCTGGACACCTCGACCTTGTCCGGGAGCTGGTCGATGGCAGCACCGGCCGTTTCGTTGGCGACCAGAGCATGCCCGGTGACGATGAGATCGATTGGTCGGCCTATGTGGCAACGGTCGAAGCCGCTGCCACGGGAGCGGTCAGCTAGTCAGGGCCGCAATGGTGGCCACTGTTTCCAATGCAGCGACCGCCGCTTCGGCCCCCTTGTTGCCAGCCTTGCTACCGGCCCGATGGAAGGCCTGTTCCAGGTTCTCAACGGTGATGATGCCGTTGGTGACAACCGTTCCAGTCTCCAGCGCAACCGAAGCAAGCCCACCTGCGCTGTGGTTGGCGACAAGTTCGAAATGGTAGGTCTCTCCACGGATGACCGCTCCAAGCCCAACGATCGCATCAAAGCGGTTTGTGCCTGCGAGCGCCTTTGCCACCTGCGGAATCTCCCACGCCCCTGGGACCCACACCGTCTCGATGTCTTCCTGGCTGGCGCCGTGCTGAGCCAGCGCTCCCCTGGCGCCACGCTCAAGGTTGGTGACGATCAGATCGTTGAAGCGGCTACAGACCAGGGCGAATCGGCGGCCGCTGCCGTCGAGCTGCCCGTGGTGAGCGAGGGCGTCGGTGGTTTGATGGTTCACGGTGGTCATCGGGGCTCCGGGGTTGCGGCAAACTCGTTTGCCTGTCTTGGACTGTCGTTTGCTGTATGACTGTCGTTTGCTGTGTGACTGTCGGCTGCTGTGGGGCTGTCTGATTGCCCTGGCGGGCTCGGCAGGTCGTGACCGAGGCGATCGCGTTTTGCTTGAAGGTAGCGCTCGGCTTCGGGGTGCACGGGGAGGTGGAGCGGGACCCGCTCGGCGATCCTCAACCCGAAGCCTTCGAGGCCCCGGTACTTCGCCGGGTTGTTGGTCAGTAGACGGAGATCGGTGACGCCAAGATCGGCGAGAATCTGTGCGCCGACGCCGTACTCTCGACTGTCGATCGGTAGCCCAAGTTCAAGGTTTGCGTCGACGGTATCCAGACCCTGGTCCTGCAGCTCGTAGGCCCGGAGTTTGTGGCTGATGCCAATGCCTCGACCCTCATGGCCCCGCAGGTACACCACCACGCCACGCCCGGCTTCGGCAACGAGGCGCATCGCTTCGTTGAGCTGCGGGCCACAGTCGCACTTGACGCTGCCGAAGATGTCGCCGGTCAGGCATTCGCTGTGGACGCGGACCAGGGCCGGCGTGTCGCCGCTGACGTCTCCCATCACGAACGCCATATGGGTTTCGCCGTCGACCAGGCTTTCGAACGAGTGGCAGCGGAACTCACCCCATTCGGTCGGGAGCCGGGCGTTTGCCGTCTCGGTGACCAGCTTTTCGCTGCGCCGCCGATGACGGATGAGATCCGCAATCGAGATCAGTGGCAGGCCATGGGTGTCAGCAAACTCTCGGAGATCGGGGCCGCGAAGCATCGTGCCGTCGTCATTGACCAGTTCGCACAGCGCTCCGGCCGGTGAACGACCAGCCAGTCGTGCGAGGTCAACCGCGGCCTCGGTGTGGCCTGCCCGCTTGAGGACGCCCCCCGGACGAGCTCGCAGGGGAAAGACGTGGCCCGGCTTGTTGAAACCGTCGGCGGCGACGGTCGACTCGGCCAAGGCCTGTAAGGTTACCGCACGATCGCCGGCCGAAATGCCGGTGGTCGTTCCTTCAGCGAGGTCGACAGAGACGGTGAACGCCGTGCCGTGAGAGTCGCTGTTCGCTGCATCCGGCACCATCTGGGGAAGCCGAAGTTCGTCGCATCGCTCGCCGGTGAGCCCAACACAGATCAGACCAGAGGTGTAGCGGACAAAGAACGCAATCGCCTCCGGGGTCGCCGCGTCGGCGGCCATGATCAGGTCTCCCTCGTTCTCGCGGTCCTCGTCGTCGGCGACGACGACAATGCCGCCCTCGGCAATCTTTTCGATTGCAGCGCTAATCGGGTCGAAGCGGGTTGTCATGTGATTGTTCCTGTTCGTGGCAATCGTTCGTCGCCGTAGTTGTCTTGTTCCTGCCGTTTGATTTCCGTACTCATGTCATGCACCGCCCGCCGAAGCGGCGGCGAGGTCAATCCGGATGTCATCCCCCACCGGTGTCGCACCAAGAAAGCGGCCCCGCCACACGTCATTGATGGTCGGGGCGGTGAGCCCGGCGAGCAGCGGATGAGCCTCTGTACCGCCGAACAATGCGGGCGCCATATAGATCACGTAGTGGTCCACCAGTCCGGCGTCGTGAAACGACCGGATCACCGTTGCGCCTCCTTCGACCATGACCTGGATGACGCCTTGGCGCCCAAGCTCATCGAGCAGCGCCGGGAGATCGCCCTGCCATTCCACGCACGGTTGGACTCGGGCATCCGGTGCCGCCTGGCCGAGCACGACTCGCATCGGATCGCGTCCCTCGACATGTCGGACGGTCAGTGCCGGGTCATCGGTCCGTACGGTCGCCGCTCCGACGATGATGGCGTCGCTCTCGGCCCGCAGTCGGTGGGCGTCTTTGCGTGCGGCTTCGCCGGTGATCCACTGCGACGACCCGTCGGGGGCGGCGGTCCCGCCATCAAGCGTTGTCGCCATCTTGCACAGCACATAGGGGCGGCCCGTCCGACGCTGGTGCAGATAGGGGGCAAGTTGTTCCGAGACCTGGTCAGCAAGGACGTCCTCGACTACGTCGATGCCGTGATCCCGTAGCGCGGTGACGCCGCGCCCGGCCACCCGGTGATCGGGGTCGCCGACTCCTACAAGCACTCGTGCCACTCCGGCGGCAATGATGGCCTCAACACACGGAGGGGTGCGCCCGTGGTGGGAGCACGGCTCGAGGGTGACCGCGAGGGTTGCATCACGGGCCGCAGACCCGGCGGATTGCAAGGCCATCACCTCGGCGTGGTGGCCACCTGCGGGCTCGGTTGCCCCGGAGGACACCAGTTGGCCCTCCGCTGACACCACAACCGCGCCAACCCAGGGGTTGGGAGACGTGAAACGACGCGCCTTGGCGGCTGCTTCGATCGCCTTTGCCATTGCCGTCGTGTTGTCCATCGCCCCATCCAGCTGCGCGCGGGCGGACGGGAACGACGGCCGGTAAACGAAATCACAGACGTGACTCGTCAACCATCCATCAACCTGCTCCCATCCGGACTTTCACCGTCGGCCCTGGAATTCCACCAAGTCAACCCACCACCGAAGTGGGAGGTTCGCGGGCTTTAACCGCCGGTCGGGAATTGCACCCAACCCCGCAGGAAATTCAATTGTCTAACTAACTGTAGACCCAGAGCTGCTCAACCTCCCAACCCCGGCGGCAATGAGACGACGTACAGCAACTTCACAGGTTGGCAGTATTGACTGTGGGCATGAAGAACAACACCGCCACACGAGCGGCCATCATGCTCCTCGCCTTCGTGCTCTTTGCATTAGCCTGTGGGTCGTCGACCGACTCAGCGGCCGATGATGCCGCCGCCACCGAAACCAACTCCGACGCTGACGATGGGGCCGACACGGGTGACCCCGCGACGGACGAGGATGCCACCGACGACTCCGCCACCGACGACGGGTCGGCGGAGACCGACCAGGCCACAGCGGCGAGCGTCGCAGGGGCAAACATCGACCTGTTCTTTGACGGAGCCCTGACCGAAGAGGTCACGACCGAGGACTGCACGCTCTCCGACGGCACGGCAACCACCTGCTACCGCATCACCGTGGCGGGCTATCCAGCAGACCACGAAGTTGGCCCCTTCTGCCCAACCACCACTGAGACCAGCGCCGATGACGCTGGCATCTGGTTCGACGGCAACGGCCTCTATGACCTGGATGGCGACTTCATCCTCGGCCTTGCAGAGCTCTACGACGACAGCAACTGGATGCTCTACGACGAAGACGGCAACGTCAACATCACCGAAACTCAGGAAGCGTTTGATGCTGCGGCCCGACCAAACGTTGCCGAGGAGTATCAGAACTACTGCGTCGAAGGTCAAATCGAATGGCTTGAGAACGGCGAGCCCGTCCCGACCACCGTCGTCATCCCCACCGAGCCGGTCCTCACCAATGACGCAGGCCGGGCAGGACGGGGTGGCCTCGGGGTAACCCTCAACGGTGTCACCATTGCGGCCGCCGCACCGGTCGACGCCATCCTCGGTGCCTACACCATTGCGGCCTTCGATGACTGCGGCGGACACATCAACCCCGTCGACGGTTACCACCTCCATGGTGCGGTCGCCTGTGGCGAGGTGGAGGTGGACGGCCATTCCGCGATCTTCGGCTATGCCGTCGACGGGTTCGGTATCTACAACCCCTACGACGAAAACGGCGAGACGTACGATGACCTGGACAGCTGCGGTGGCCACACCTCAGAGGAGCTCGGGTACCACTACCACGCCTCCCCCGCCGCAGACAACGCCGTCATCACCTGTCTGAACGGCGCAACGGTTACTGGCTGATCGAGTTTTCCTGGACCACCCAGTCGACCTAGTAGTTAATCGGGGTGGTCCAGCGGGAGTCCTCGTGGGCGTCCCAATACGCCTGTCGTAGCGCCGTGGTGATGGGCCCCGGCTTCCCGTCGCCGAGCTGGCGGTGGTCGATGGTGGTGATGGGCATGACGCCGCCCGCGGTGCTGGTCATGAAGGCTTCGTCAGCCCGCCCGGCCATGGCGACGGGAATCGGTGCCACCTGCGTCCCGATCCCGTGATCCTCCGCCAGTTCAAGGACGGTCCTGCGTGTGATGCCCTGCAGGACCCCGGCATCAGGGGTGTGGAGTACGCCGTCGATCACCAGGAAGACGTTGAAGCCTGGGCCCTCGGTGAGGTTGCCGTCGGCGTCGGGTAGTGCTGCCACCGTGCCGCCCCGTTCGTAGGCCTCAAACGCGCCGCGGGTCAGATCGCCCCAGTGGAAATTCTTGACCGTCGGGTCAACCGAGCTCTCAGGTATACGCACGGTGTCACGGGCGATCACCAGGTGAGAACCGACTTCCTGTTCCTCCGGTTCGACGATCCACAGGTACGGGATGGCGTAGGCATAGAACTGATTCTTGAATGTTCGAGGGTCTCGACCACCCCTGGCGGGCCAACCTCGGGTGGCGATCATGTCGACGTAGGACTCACGCAACCCGGACCGCTGCACGCACCCGTGGAGGATCTCCTCCACCTGGCCGCGGTCGACCTCAAGCTGCAGGTGCAGCCGGTCCATACTTCGCTCAAACCGGTCGAGATGCTCCTCCATGCGAAAGAAGCGCCCGTTCCAGACAGCGACAACGTCATAGGTCACATCCGAGCGGCTGAACCCGACATCGAGCAGCGGGAGCTTTGCTTCACGGATGGGCACGTACTCGCCCTGGATCCAGGCGCAGCCGCGCTGGTACGGGTTGTCATCAGCCATCGGATCCCCCTGATGCCAACAGGACCGAGGGGTCATAGAACCCCAGGCCGCCGCCATAGTCCATGTCGAAACCGAGCCGGGTGCGCATTGCCTCTGGCAAAGCGCGAGCCTCGGCGAGTGGGATCGAGACGTGCTGGTTCTCCTCTTGGCGGAGCCACCCGAGCGTGTAGGTCAGCACCACGCCGTAGCGCCAGGCGTCGGTGACGTTCGCCCCGGCACCGTGCAGTGTGCCGCCAAGCCAGAACAGAATCGACCCTGCCGACAT
The DNA here is from genome assembly GCA_964609665.1 of uncultured Acidimicrobiaceae bacterium. Lineage (GTDB taxonomy): Bacteria > Actinomycetota > Acidimicrobiia > Acidimicrobiales > SZUA-35 > JAHELU01. The sequence continues at coordinate 4,677 of CAZSTV010000191.1, read as the reverse complement.
CTCGGCACAGACCACCTCGTCGGGTTCCGCTTTTCGACCCGCTTCCCAACGGTGGCTACCGGGGACAAGCTGCGTCCCGCCGTTGTCTGCGGTGAAGTCCGACATGGCCCACATGGTTGCCAGGATCAGGTTTGGGCGCGGCAGCGGAAAGTACGGGAACAGATCCTCTTCACGATGTAGTACCTGTGACCGTGCCCCCGGCCCGACCTCAAGAGCAGCGCTGACATTGAGCTGCCACTTGTTGCAGTTCGGGAGTAGGTGCCGGTCCCCAAGCTGGCTGACCGTTGGGTGCATCATCAGTTCCCGCATTGCCGGCGACCGATGCATCAGGGCCACAACCCGGTGAGTCTTGCCGGGGTAAAAGTCCTCCGGCTTGTCGTCGCCAGCCTCAGCGGCGGCCACGTGATGTGAGAGTTCTGACCGCACCTCGGCGATGGCGCTCTGGTCAAATACATCGCGCACAACAAGGCAGCCAGCACCATCCAGTGCGGCGTACATGGCATCCGGGCTCTCGTCGGCGCTGCACTCAGGAATCACGGCTGGCATAGTTGACCTCTTCCCACCCATGGAGTGTATGCACCGGGACCCAACGGGTAGCAATCCATGCGGCGGTCGTCCTACTCATCTCCTTGCAGACCGAACATCTCACGACAGGCGTCGAAGCCCTCGACGCGGACGTCCGACTCCGCGCTGACCTCTTCCCACCGATCTCGAGTGAGGATGTATCGAATTTGCTCGGCACGATCGCCTCGGCGCTGCACCACGTTTATCCCGTTGGGTTGGTAGCCAGTTGCGAGCGAGACCTTCTGCGATGCCGGATTGTCGGTGTAGGCAGCACTCGTGATCGCCTTCGCACCAAGACACTCGAAGCCGAAGTGCAGAACCGCTCGTCGCATCTCTTTGCCGATGCCTTGCCCCTGGTGGGCGAGACCTAACCACGAGCCGGTCTCCGCTGTCCGTAACGTCGGAAAGTCATTGGCCGCGAGGCCCTGAACACCAACGATGGTCCCGCCATTCACCACCGCGAAGGGAACATCCCACTGCTTTGGCGAGAAGTCCGCTCGACATCGCCACCAATACTGCAACGCACCGCGTTCGAGTTCAGGCGAATCGGCATCGGTCCACTCCGTGGTGAACGGCATCGTCTCCGGGCGGTGCACTCCGTTGCTCACCAAGTCTGCGAGCGCTTCGAGGTCGGCATCGGTCGGCGTCCGCAATTCAAGGTTGGGCGTCTCAATGCGAAGCCCCAGCAGCGGCCAATGGTCTACTAAAGACATAGGACGAGTCTGACAGACCCGGCAACAACCCATGTCCGATTTAGACGTGCCGCCCACCTCCACCGAGGCGCTCTCTTGCATTGCCCAATAGCGTGCTACCATGCAATGCATGAGTCCACCGAACGTCGATGCCGCTCGAAACAGCCAGCTACTCAAGGGTGTGCTGGATTTGTGCATCCTTGCCCTGCTGAGAGACGGGCCGCTGTACGGCTACGCCGTCGTGGACGCCCTTGCCGGGCAGGGTCTAGACCTCGTCGCAGAGGGAACGATCTATCCACTCCTCACTCGGATGGAGAAGGCGGGGTCGGTCTCCAGCTTCAAAGCACCGTCTCCGGAGGGGCCGCCGAGGAAGTACTACAAGATTACGCAGGCGGGTGAAGCCGAGCTGGCCAGCGGCATCAAACAGTGGGAGCACCTCAACGCTCAGGTGGCGTCGCTGCTTGGTCTTGAGAGTTCGCGGTCGTCACGGCGGCGCACCACGGGGGTTTCCGATGCAGCGCACTAGCGAACTCGTCAAAGCGATTCACGAACACTGGATCCTCACCGGCGTTTCCGTCGACGACGCCGACGAGATGGCAGACGAACTCGCCGATCATCTGTCGGCTGCGGTCGATGACGGGAAGGACGTGGAGGCCGTTGTTGGGTCAGACCTTCGCGCGTTCGCCGACGAGTGGGCAGCTCCGGTTGCGGACCCCGACACCCCGGCAGCGAAGGTCAGGCTTGTGCTCATGGCAGCCGTCATGTTCGCCGCCGCAACGGTCGGTGCTACAGCCATCTTCGAATGGAGTTCTCGGGTGACCATCGAGCCGGTAGAGACCGGCCTCGCTGGAATCCTCGGCGGCTGCATTGCCGTAGTCCTCGTTGGTCCGGCATCGTCGAGGCTGAGTCCCAGCGGCGGGTTGCGCAGCGGCGTCGGTGTGGTCGTTGTTGGTGGCATCGCCATTGGAATGCTGTTGACCGGGTGGGTATGGGCGGCCGCAACGTTCGAAGAGGCGTGGACTGTCACGGTGCCAAGCTGGCTGGCAATCGCCGCCGCCGTGATCACCTTTGGTGTTGTTCTCTTCCCGCTCATAGGCCTTTGGATGCGACTCGACCGCACTGACGGCTGGACGAAGAAGCTGCTGAAGGTGCTCGACATGTTCACCTAGCTGCGAACACCTGAAGGTCACCGATGCGAGGGGCCATCTTGCCACTCACCCGGCCGAGTCGACTTCGCAGCTACTGACCCGACCCGTTCACCGGCCATGCGACGATCTCGTCCTTCACCACCAGCCAGCAAATCAATACCTTCCCCACCATCGAGGATCCGGTCCGAACCGGCACCGCCGACCCCTATTCCAACCAACCATCATTCACGCAGTAGATATCCTCAACCTGGGTCACGACTTGGCCCTCGACGGCGAACTCCAGGTAACACGTGATGCCTGTCCTCAACCAGAACCCTCGGACGGCCCATTCCAAACCGCTGACCGACGGCCCCGGAAGGTTGTTAGATCGGGCGAGTAGGTAGTTACCAAAGGGCTGGTTCACCGCTTCTGCATCAGCCCGCTCGACCAGCTGCCTGACATCATCCAGGCTGTCGCCCACCATGATTGTGTCGGTTGCCGCTCGCATGGCTCGAGCTGCGTGGTACTTATCCCAGTTGTACGAACCAACCAAGAAACAGATGAATAGGAGCGGCAGGGCGACGAGCACTACCGCTATCACTTTTGCAATCTTGCCTAAAGAGATAGCGGAAACATAGCAGCCCTGTCGATGCTCCAGCCGTCGACGGCAACTCCCAGTCACCTGGACTACCTCACGGCGCAGCTGCCAGTTTGTTGTGAACGGAATTTCAACCGGCGCTCCGACGGGAAAATCACTCCCTGCTGCGCATCAATGGAGAAGCGAGGACACTGCGCTTGCCCGTTCAGGAACACCTCGACGTTGGTGTACACCCCGAACGAATGATGGCGACGCCGAGCGACATTGGCTGGCATCCGAAGGTGGGGACGCCAACTACTACCTCACCAAATCTCATCCGGGAAGCCACGACACCGATGGCGATGGCATCGCCGACGATTGGGAGCGGGCCATCGGATTGACCCTCGGCACGAGAGACCACAGCGGTGACCTCGACAACGATGGCTACCAGCTTGCAGGGCACCCGTAAGTCAACGCACAGGTCTAGGGTGTCCACCCGAGTCAGGATGTGGGCTCCAGCGGTGCATCAGTTGTCCGAGAACGGTGCCGTACACCAGGTGTCCGGTAAGGCTGACCGCGATGGTGGTAGGGGTGAGCTGGAATAGCCGTTCTTGGCCATTCGGGGCTGCAAGAAGTGTCGCAACAAGTCCAGACCAGATAACGACGCCGTAGACAACGGACGCTATCCGTCGATCAATCCACCGGTCGGCGACAGGCGCAATCATGGCGAACGTCAGCCCCATTCCTGCACCGTTGCCGAGGTATCGCCATGCGTAGCCGATGCTCCAATGCACTGTTGACTCATCGAGCAGCCATGCTCCGATCTTCGGGATGAAGTCCGGCCATCCGCCGATCACTACGAACGGCATCCGGGTGCCGTCATAGATAATGACGGCAATCAAACCGGCGAGGTAACCACGCACCGCCTGACCACCGGTTTCAGGAGCCAATGCAATGAGCATGAAACCGGCGAGGACTCCCGGGCCGACCACTCCGGGGCCGGTAACGTGCAACGGAATAACCTCGAGGATTGCCAGAGCGAGCGCCAGTATTGGCATCGCGCCAATCACGGCACCTTCAAACCTCAAGAGGAGACCATCGGGCGAGGCAATCGATCGCCGTTTGTCTCTCGTCCACTGAATCACCCGTTGCATGATTCAAATTCCCTCCCTCGCTTGTTCTACGAAGCCGGGGGTGGGAACGGTTCGCGCCGCAGTGACAGGAAAGTCAGCCCAGTCTCCGCTTCGCTCTCTCCAGGCTAGTCGGAGGTTTCTTGCCGAGTGGATCGAGATGGCCCTGAGCAGCGAGGGCACACCCACCGGCGATCAGACACTTGACCTCATTGGCGACGCAGCACTCGATGCACTCGACGAAGTCCTTCGTGAGAATCTCCACTCGCGCACTCCAAGCTCAGCTCGGTAGCCATGGCCAAGCGTTCGGCAACCGGGCGAGTTCGCCAATAGTCCGTCCACGAGGTGTCGGCGTCTGAAAGGCGCCGCTTCGTAACGACTGGAGCGATCCGGTCGATGAGTAAAATCTAGCCGAGCGCGCTGTCCGAATACGTCGACCGAGGTAGGTGGGCTCGAGCGGAGTAGTGCCTCTGCGGTGTCTCAACCGATCCGCAAGGGACGGTTCGACTTCGTTCGTCCGCAACCGAATTCTGTGGGCCATGAGGGACTTGAACCCCCGACTTCCTCCATGTCATGGAGGCGCTCTA
>CAZSTV010000190.1:8744-11258 GCA_964609665.1 uncultured Acidimicrobiaceae bacterium | reverse complement strand
TTGCTTATCCGCAGCAGCCGTGCTCCGGCGACCAGTTTCACCACAATTCCCAGCACCGCCGCCGCCCAAATGGCGACCAGAATCGGGTACCCCCACCGCGGTGGCAGCGCGATCAGACAGACCGGGGTGTAGGTGCCGGCAATCTGCACAAAGATCATCGAATGGTCGAGGCGCCGCATGATCCGCTGAGCGGAATCGGTGCGAGCCAGCAGGTGATAGGCCGCCGAGGTGCCGAACAGCGCCATCAGACTCAGGCCGTAAATCAGCAGCGCGATGGCAGCGGTGACCGAATCAGCAAGCCACAGCAGCGCCGGTGCAGCGATCAGGCTGACCACAAAGCCACCGAGGTGCAACCGGCCGCGCCAACTCGGGCGCGGCTTGCCGTCAGCCAACGACACGACGGGTGGTTTATCCAAGGTGGCGGCGCGAGCGATTCTGGGCATCGGTTTAGCTGCTGGAGGGACCGGCGGAATGAACGGCGTCGAGGTGTCCAACGCCGTTGAAGAGGCGCAGCGACGGACCGTTTCGGGTCACCGCAATTTCGGTGATGGAGGCCTGAGCGACGAAACAGCGCCACGACACGTGCATCGAACACTGCAACGCCCAGGCGACGGAGGCCTTGATGGGCGACACGTGGGTCACCACCACCACATCCTGCGCAATCGCTTCATCGGCCAACTCCTCCAACGCTTCACTGACTCGGGCTCCGAGCTCGTTCAGTGTCTCACCACCGGGCGGGCGAAAGTCGTTGTCGCTTCGCCACTCCGCCCAGGTCTCGGCCGGGACATCGCTGAGAGGCTTGAGGTCAAAGTCGCCGTAGTCCAGCTCGATGAGCCGTTCATCGGTGGCGACGGGAAGTCCGAACGCGTCTGCGGTCTGCCTGCAGCGCTGCAGCGGGCTACTGATCACCTTTGCCGCGTTTGGAACCGCAGCGGCGATGGCCGCCGCCTGGGCCTCACCCATCGAGTCGAGCTCTGGGTCGGCTCGTCCAAGGAGCAACCCAGAGGCGTTGGCCTCGGTACGTCCGTGGCGGCAAATGAACAAACTCATTGAAACCTCATGTCCAGCTGGTGGTCAGGTGGCCGGTCCGGATCAGCCGATTGCGTTTGTCCGGTTCGTCAAGACCGTACCGACGGTAGGCGACAACGCCGATGGCGAGTCCGACCACTTCCAGGATGAGCCGCACCCCGATCGACGAGGCCTCGGGCACCGCAAGCTCTGCGAAGGAGAAGCCGAACGCCGGCCACCAGAACAGCGACGCTGAGGCCCAGGTGCCGTCCAGCACCAGGTGGAAGAACATCCCGATGGGAACGCCGAGGAGCCGACGCCGCACCAGCCGCCTGCCCATCGTGGCCAACATGACAACGGTAAGCACGGCGACGGGGGCCAGCAGTGTGTGCAGCACGAACGCGTTTGGCAGCGCGAGCTCCAGCAGCGGCAGCGCGGCGCCGAGCGCCACCAGCCGGTAGTCAACCATGGGGCTCTTGAAGATCTCCGCCACCAGAAACGGCGCGGTCAATAAAAACCAGAACAGCACGACTCAGCGAACCAGCAGCCGTCCGCACTCTTCACAGGTGACGACGGCGTCCTCGGGCATCTTGCCAATCTGATCGACGGCCACGGCCGACAGCTGCATGTGGCAGCCGTCGCAGCTACTTCCGACCAGTCGCGCCACCGCCACACCGTCGAACTGGTCGCGCAGCGTCTCGTAGCTTGCCAGCAACTCCTGGTTTGCTGGACCGGCCGCTGCGGCCCGCGCGGCCTCGGTGGATGCGATCTCGGTGTCGATCTCGACAGAGGCCGCTTCGAACTCGGATTCCTGTGCGCCACGCTCGGCTTCGAGCGCCGCTCTGGCCTCGGCGAACACCGCAAGCTTGGAGTCCACTTCTTCGATCTGCTCCATGATGACCAGGTCATCGTCTTCCATCGCCGTTTGACGGGCCAGCAGCGACGCTTCCTCGTCCTGTAGAGCCAGCAGTTCCTTTGAGGCCGTCACCTCGCCGCCGTAGAGCTTGGCGTCAATGTCCTTGCGGCGCGACGCGACGGTGGCGACTTCGTCCTCCAGCCGTTTTTGCTGCCGGCGAAGATCGTGCTTCTCCTCATCGACCGATGCGACAGACGCATCGTGCTCGCCGAGCTGAGCGTCGATCTCGGCCATCCTGGCCTTGGTCGGGTGGTGCTCTTTGCGGTGACGCAACTGGGCAATCGACAAATCGAACGCCTGAATCTGCAAAATCTGTTCGTACGACTGGGAGGCCAAATCCGTCTCGTCCCCGTTCGGTGTGGTGACTTGCTGGTTAGACAGTATTGCCTGGGTTGGCCCAGGACCATCAAGACAGCGATTTCTCACCCAAGTTGTCGCTCTAGACGTTGCGACTCACCCGTCCGGTAGGACTTCACCTTCTGGCTCTGGCGGCGGTTGGGGCTGTGGCTGCGGTTGGGGCTCTGGCTGCGGCTGTGGCTGCGGCTCGTCTTCAAACTCGGGCAGGGTCGTCGTGGTGATTGGACGGAAGC
>CAZSTV010000190.1:0-8734 GCA_964609665.1 uncultured Acidimicrobiaceae bacterium | reverse complement strand
CCGTCCTGGTTCTCATCAACGAGCTCGGTGCCGACCGTCTCGCCGCCTTCGCTCTCGCCGCCGCTGTCACAGAAGTCGATCTCGCCAGCGACCTTCAGGTACCGGGCGCCAGACACCGGATCAGGCTCAAGGAAGGGCGATGGTTCAAGCTCGCTGTGAATGTCGTCCATGTAGGCGCCCCAGATGGTGGCGGGCAGCCCACCACCAAAGCCGTTCCATCCGGGGATGCGGATTCGGGTGGTTGCGTTGTCCGGGTTACCAAGCCACACAGCGGTGGAGTAATGGTCGGTGTAGCCAACGAACCATGCGTCGACGAAGTCATTGGTGGTGCCGGTCTTGCCTGCCGCAGCGTGGCCGTTGCTGAGCTGGGCCCGCCTGCCGGTGCCGCTCACCACGTTGCTCTCAAGCACGCCGGTGATCTGGCGGGCGGTCTGGGCGCTCACCGCACGGGTCCAGTCCTCTTCCTTCTCAAAGATAATGTTGCCGTCACGGTCCTCGACCCGCTCGATGTACCACGGCTGGTTGTAGCGGCCGTCGTTGCCGAGCGCCGCATAGGCCGACGCCATCTCCATCGGGTGCACCTCTGTCACGCCGAGGGGCAATGACAGCAGCTCGCCGGCGTAACTTGGCAGCGTTGTCACGCCGAGACGACGCGAGACCTGCGCCACCTTGTCGTTGCCTACAACCTGTCCGAGGCGCACAAACGCGCAGTTGTTTGATGACCTGGTGACCGCAGCGATGCTCTGCCGGGGCCGGAAACTGCCGCCGACGGTGTATTTCCCGGTCGGGTCTCCAGGAGCATCGAAGGTACAGGGTCCGTCGGCCCGGACGATGTCTCGTGGCGAGTAGCCGGCTTCGAACAGCGCGGCCAATACAAAGGTCTTCATGGACGAGCCGGGCTGGCGTAGACCGTCGGTCGCCAGGTTGAACTGCTCACGCTCGAACTCGGGGCCACCGACGACGGCCCGTACCGCCCCGGAATGGGTGTCGACCGTGGCGATGGCAACCGTGAACCCGACTTCAGTCTCGGGTAGGAGCTCCGCACGGGCCTTCTCGGCCGCGGCCTGCGCCGCCGGATCAAACGTGGTGTAGATCTTCAGGCCACCGCGGTAAATCTGGTTGAAGCGATCTTGTGCGTCGCCGGGAAGGATGGTCGGGTCTTTGAGCAGCGCCTGCAGTGCCTCCTCAACGAAGTAATCACGGGGCTTGGTGTCGATCGGTTCCTGACGCTCGGCCGGAAGTGGCGCCAACTTGTAGATGTCGGCCTCTTCTTCGGTCAGGTGCCCGGTGGTTACGAGACGGTTGAGCACGACCTCACGGCGTTCCCGTGCGGCCTGAGGGAAGCGGGTCGGGTCGAACTGGGTGGGGTTCCTGATGATGGCGGCGAGCAGGGCGGACTCTGCCCATCCCAACTCCGACGCGTCTTCATATCCCCAGTACGTCTCCGCTGCGGCCTGGATGCCATAGGCCCCGGACCCGAAGTACACAGTGTTCAGGTAACGCTCGAGGATCTCGTCCTTGGTCATCTGCCGTTCGAGCCGGAGAGCGTAGAAGGCCTCGGTGCTCTTGCGGGAGAAGTTCTGGTCCGAGGTGAGGATGGAAATCTTCACCAGCTGCTGGGTGATGGTCGACCCGCCCTGGGTGATGCCACCGGCGTTGATGTTCTCTACCAGCGCACGGAAGGTGCCACGAAGGTTGACGCCGTTGTGTTCATAGAAGTCGGCGTCCTCAATGGTCAGGATGGCGTCGATGACCTCTTGAGGGGCATCGTCGAGCTCAATCGGCTCCCGGTTCTCCTCTTCGGTGAGCACCTGCATGAAGGTCCCGTTGCCGTCGAACACCGATGACCGCTCGGCCAGCGCGTTCAGCTCAAGATCGGCCGCTGTCCCCTCGTGTGCGGTGACGATGGTCCCGACCTGCGGCAAGACGATGACCGCGGCCGTTGCGGAGACTGCCGCAATGGCGATCAGGACGATGCCGAGCGACGCTACGCGCTTGACGAACCGGAGGATGAACACAGCGCTAGCGTACAGCGTCGCCGTCACGCACTGGGGTCACCCAGCGAATCGTGATCGGCCTGAAAACAACGGCAGGATCAGCTGCCTCGTCTGACGAATCAGTCTGCCGGGGTGGCGCCGGCGGCGGCGAAGACCGCCTCCGCTGCGCCGGAGAAATCGCCCGTTGGCCTCACGGCGTAGCCGAGCCTCAGGCGTTGCTCGGCGTCACGAATCATGACGATTGAGACGACCGAGTCGTCGAGGTCCGATGCCCCGGCGAATGTCAGCTCGCAGCGGGGGCGACAGGCCTTGGCGGCCGCCCGAGCCGCAGCGGTGGCGGGATCGGATGCCCTGCCGACGCCGGTGCGTCGCGCCATGGCGTCGATTGCATCTGGGGACGGCGCCAACGGCCAATCTGCCGTCACCTCGGCCAGCACGGCCGCCCCCTCGGACTTGAACGAGACCGCGGTCCCCTGCTCAATGATCTGGCGCGCGGCAAGCCGATCATCATCCTCGGAGCAAGCCAACACGACCGATCCAAGCACCTCTGAGAGTGCGACGGTTTCCGGCTCGGAGAACGGCTGCTCCCGGATTGCTACAACGGCGACCGGTTGCGTTCCGTCGTCCATGCGCGACATCCACACCGCGTGACGTCCGATGGTGGTGTGCCAATCATCGCCGTCAGCCATGAGGGCGGGCTCCCCGCCGTCGGCGTTGGTGTCGCCAGCGTGTCCGTTGGCGAAACCACCGGTCGCCGATTGACCGTTGACCGATTCACCGTTGGCCGATTCAGGCGGGTGATCCCGAAGGACCCGCCACAGGTTGCCGTAGATCTCAAAGAGCAACTGCGAGTCGTTGGACCAGCTCGGTGGCAAGGTCGCCGCAAGAAAGCTCGGGGTCTGATGTTCCTGATCGAGGTCACCGACAACCGGCGGACGGGTTGCGAGCACAACGCCGTCCAGAGCGAAGGCATCGGCAAGGGTTGACAGCGCCGTGTCTACAACGAACTTCCGCACCTTCACCGTGCGTGCATTCGACTGGGCGCCCACAAGTTGCAGCAGACCGGAGTCAGCGGCAGGCCGACCGCCGGGACCGCTCTGGGAGTCGGTCAGAATGCGGGCCAAGCCGCGACCCAGGCCACCGGGGGACCTGCGACGTTTGCGTTTGCGCTTGCCCGCGCCGACGACAAGTTCAGACTCCGACTCGGTGAAAGGAGTGGTGATCACGTCGGTCGGTTCGGCGGAAACGGCTGAGCGGCGAATACTGGTGACCATACCCCACAACGGGGAACTGGTGAGTTCCCATTTGCAAGAATTCTTCGCATTCCTTGCCCCCTCATTTACCTATTTGCAGGCGCGATCTTCGCTATCATTCGCGGTGCTGTTTGCAAGTTCGACAATGTTCGCGGCGGGCACAGCGATGCTCAACCCCGTGGCAGCGTCGTATGCCCGCAGCACCGCGACGACGTTGCCTTCCCGGTCGATAACCGGCCCGCCGGAATACCCGACCGCGGTGACCCGGTCGATCAGTACCACCGTGCCATCGACCCCGTACGCACCACCGTTCACCACCGACTGGACCGTTGCATCGATGACCGAAAGTTCTCGACCCCCTCCGTAGCCGAGAAGCAGCACCGGTTCACCAGCGCCAGGCCAGATGACATCCAGCGGCAGCGCCGGAACACCGTCCGCTGGCCCGAGCGCAAGATCCCACTGCGGCGCGTCTGCGGTCACAGTGGCGCTGGTGCGGAGCGTCCCGCCCGTTTCATCGACCCGTTCCACCGTTACCGCCGTCCCGTCGCCGATCAGGTGACTGTTGGTCACCAACCTCGCCCCCTCGAAGAGGTCGTCGATCACGGCAAACCCTGAGCCGGTAACCACCGTTCCGCACTCGACCGACGAGACCCGCACCATGGAGGCGATCCCCGCATTCACCGCGGCCGCTCGCTCCCCCGCCGTCATCGGTGCAGTTGAAACCTCCGCGGCCGCCGACCGGCCCGGCATACGAACCATCGAGGCGCCGACCGAAACAACGGCCATCAACCCGAGCGCGATGAGCAGCCGTCCAAGCACCAAACGCGCAATCCGATCCTGCCGTATCTCCTCCACCGAAGATCAAAGGTAAACACAATGTTCGCCAATCTTGGGGCAGCAGGTATGGCCGCTTATCGGCACTGGATCATCCGGCCTAGCAACCAAACGGACCGGTCGACTTGAGCGGTCGGCGCTCATCTGCTGCAGTGCGGGGATGCCTGAGCCCTTTGTCATCTCGGTTGACGACGATGTTCTTGATGATCTCCGTCGGCGCCTCAACAACACCCGCTGGCCCGAAGCCGAACCCGTTGACGACTGGAGCCAGGGAATTCCGTTGGCATATGTCCAGGAGGTATGCGACTACTGGGCCAACGACTACGACTGGCGAGCCAGAGAAGCAGCCCTCAACCGGTTCGATCAGTTCACCACGACAGTCAACGGACTTGCGATTCACTACGTGCATGTTCGCTCGCCGGAACCAAATGCCTTCCCGTTGCTGATCACCCACGGCTGGCCGGGCTCCATCGTCGAGTTTCACAAGGTGATCGAGCCGCTCACGAACCCGGCTGCACACGGCGGCGATCCGTCGATGGCGTTCGACGTGATCTGCCCCTCGCTGCCGGGGTTCGGCTTCTCCGGCAAGCCGACCGAGACCGGATGGGGTGTCGCCAAGATTGCAGAGACGTGGGTCGCCCTAATGGCTCAGCTCGGCTACGAACGCTTCGGCGCCCAGGGCGGCGACTGGGGTGCAGGGGTCACCACGGTGATCGGCGGCATCGAGGACAGCGGCTGCGCCGGCATTCATTTGAACATGCCGAGCGGGCGGCCCGGCCCGGACGATGTTCCAGAGACCGACCTTGAACGGCGGGTGGTGGATGCGATTGCCTACTACTTCGAATGGGACTCCGGCTACTCGAAGCAGCAAGCCACACGGCCACAGACCCTTGGCTACGGCCTCACCGACTCGCCTGCGGGTCAGGCGGCGTGGATCCTTGAGAAGTTCTACGCCTGGACCGATTGTGACGGCCACCCGGAGAACATCCTGACCAAGGATGAGCTCCTCGACAACATCATGTTGTACTGGCTGAACGCCAACGCCACGTCGTCCGCCAGGCTGTACTGGGAGAGCTTCGGTCGGACTCGACCGAGCCCGACCATTGTCCCAACCGGGGTGGCGGCGTTCCCGAAAGAGATCCTGCCTGCATCACCTCGTTGGTGTGAGCCGGTCTATCCGAATCTGACCCATTGGACCGACATGGACCGGGGTGGTCACTTTGCGGCATTCGAACAGCCCGAGCTGTTCGTTGCAGACGTGCGCGCCTTCTTCGCGACTGTTCGGTGAGCACCACAGGCGATGGCGGAGCCACCGGTGGGACCATCACCGCCCCGGTCATGGATCATCTTGCCCTGGCGAGTCGTCGGGCTTGGGACAATGTCGCCCGGTACTGCGGCGAGCTGGGTGGACGCTGGCTTGGTGGCCCGACCGAACTGGACGTTGATCCGTTCTACTTCTGCCAGGTCGAGTTTCTGGGAGGCACCAAGCTCGAGTTCATCGAGCCGTACGAGAACCCGGGCAGCGATTTCATCCGCCGATTTCTGCACCGCAACGGGCCCGGTCCGCATCACATCACGTTCAAGGTGCCCGACATCGAGGAGATGATGGCGCGCTCAGTCGACGCCGGCTACGAGATTGTCAACGCTGATCTCTCCGGCGACGACTGGAAGGAGGCGTTTCTCCATCCGAAACAGAGCCACGGCATCGTGATTCAGCTGGCACAGCTCGGCCCAAACGCCGGGTGGGAGGACGCGCCGCCGCTGCCGCCGACCGACCAGGGCACCAACACCACGATCGACGGTCTCACCCACCTGGTGGCAGACCTGGACCGAGCGGTGGAACTGTTCGGCGGCGTCCTTGCCATGACCGAGCTCGACAGGACAGAAGGGCCGATGGGTTCGGCGGTCACCATGGGGTCAGGCCCGTGGAAGCTTCGATTGGTGGCCCCCACGGCCGACCCGGTCCAGCAGTGGCTTGGCACACGTTCAGGCCGGCTGCTGCAGATCGAGATGTCGGTGGATCACCTTGGGGCGCTCCCCCGACTTCGCCCGCTCGGCGACGGTTACGAGCTGACACCGGAGCAGAACCTCGGAACCCGGCTCCTACTCAGGCAAAATTCTGCCTGAGTAGATCAACCGGGTGCGGCCGGGGCAATGCGACCACCGGACTATGGTGTTGGCCTTGAAATTGTTGCTGACGGGCGCAAGCGGATTCTTTGGGTCAAACCTTGTCGACCTGCTGCTCGGCGACCACTCGCCGTCGTCCGACCGCCCCGAAATTCACGTGATCAATAGACGGCCTGCGGTTGGCCGTCCAGGACTGAGCGCGCACCAGGCCGACCTGATGGACCCGGACACCGTCGCTTCGCTGATGAGCACGTTACGTCCGACCCATCTGTGCCACCTCGCGTGGCTTGGGCCAGAGCATCAAGACCGCTATCGGTCGGCCGAGAACGCGCGCTGGGCCGACGCCTCCAAGGCGCTGTTCGATTCGTTCAAAGAGAACGGCGGGCAGCGGCTGGTCCAGCTCGGCTCGTGCATTGAGTACGGCAACGCTCGCAGCGGTGTTCGGGTGGAGCATCAACCGCTCGAGCCGGATACCGCCTACGGCGAGGCAAAGGCCACACTGTCGGAGTACGTCGTGGCACTGGGAGAAAACATGTCCACTGCTGTGGCCAGACCGTTCTTCAGCTACGGGCCACACGAACAGCCCGAACGGCTTGTGCCGTCGCTGATCTTGGCGTTGCGCCGAGGCGAGTCGATCGACTTGACCGAAGGACGCCAGGTTCGGGACTACATCGATGCCCGCGACGTGGCATCGGCCCTGTGGACGCTCTTGACCAGCGACGTTGCCGGGGCGTACAACATCGGAACCGGCGCTGGCGTCCAGGTGCGAACTATTGCAGAGCAGCTGGGTCAGATTGCGGGACGGCCGGAGTTGCTGAACTTCGGCGCAAGGGCCGAGGGAGCGGACAGCGCCGCTGAAATAGTGGCAGATGTCAACCTGCTGACCTCGGCAACGAACTGGAAACCTTCCATTAGCCTTGAGCGAGGTTTGGAAGACGCAACGGAGTGGTGGCTCCGACGGCGGAATACGGAACCACCATCTGGAGGGGCATAAAGTGACTGAGACCGCTACTGAGACGGTGATTCTCGGGTCGGGAATGGCCGCGTGGGGAGCCACCCAGCGGCTGAAGGCAGAGGGCATCACGCCTCAGCTTTTCGACAAGAACCAGTTCGCCGGAGGCCACACGGCCACCTTTGAGAACCAGGGCTTCTACTTCGACGACGGACCACACATCTCATTCACCAGCAACGAGCGGATGCAGTCGGTCTTCTCCGACGCTGTCGACGGCGACTACGAGATCCTGCGGGCCGACGTCGACAACTGGTACGAGGGCCAATGGGTGGTCCACCCTGCCATCGCCAACCTGCACGGCCTCCCGACCGAACTTGTTGCAAGGATTATCGAGGATTTCATCGAGGTCAGCGCCAAGCCCACCCCGGAGAGCTTCGGCAACTACCACGAGTGGCTCCTGGCGGCGTACGGGCAGACGTTTGCCGACAAGTTTCCTTCCGCCTACGGACGCAAGTACCACACGGTCGACCCGCAGCTGATGAACACGTCGTGGCTCGGGCCCCGGCTGTATCGGGCCGACCTGGGAGAGTTGCTGCGAGGGGCACTTGCCCCCTCCGCCGGCAAACAGCACTACGTCGACACGTTCCGGTACCCGAAGCGCAATGGCTTCGTCGAGTACATGCGCAAGTTCCACGCAGACAACAAGCTCCAACTCGGCCATGAAGCGGTCTCCATCGACCCCACCGAGAAGACGGTGAGCTTTTCGAACGGCACCGTGCAGACCTATGGCAATCTCATCAGCTCGGTCCCGCTGCCGGACCTCATCAAGATGCTGCCAGCCCCTCCCGACGTTGCGGATGCGGCGGCGAAGCTGTCGTGTTCGCAGTGCGTCGTAGTCAACTTCGGCGTGACCAGAGATGATCTCTCCCCCTGCCATTGGCGCTATGTCTATGACGAGGACCTCCGCACGGTCCGCATGAGCTTCCCGCACATGTTCAGCACCTCCACCGTGCCTCCCGGCCACGGTGCGGTCCAGGTCGAGGTCTACTACTCCGACAAGTACAAGCCGCTCGACCACTCTCCCGAAGACGAGATTGAGCCGGTGCGTCAAGAGCTCATCCAAATGGGCATTTTGCGCGAGGACGACACCTACGTGGTGGCCGAGGCCCGCTACATCCCGTACGCCAACGTCATCTTCGATCTGGACTCTGGGCCCTGCACCGAGACCGTACAGGGCTACCTGAACGACATCGGCATCGACTACTGCGGACGCTACGGCGACTGGGCCTACATCTGGACCGACGAGTCCTACCTCAGCGGCGAGAACGCCGTGGAGCGCATGCTCGAACGTCGCTGACCGATTCGGCAACCCGGGCCGGCGACCGCCGTTCGTTGCAGTCGCCGGTTGACGAAACCGAGCGTGCCCCGGACTGCTGGCGTGGCACAAGGTGAGATATCCTCGGCCGCATAGCCCATGAGAATTGAACTGAGCGATGCTCGACGGCAGGAGTCTCGATCCTCATGAGTTCAGCGCGCCACCAGTGGGAACCCAGTACTGAACAACCCAGTGC
>CAZSTV010000189.1:2966-11446 GCA_964609665.1 uncultured Acidimicrobiaceae bacterium | reverse complement strand
AGATCCCGAGACCGCGGAGTCACTGAAGCCGTGGTACATGCTCATGTGCAAGCGACCCTGCTTCCACAACGATTACCTGCCGACGTTCAACCTGCCAAACGTCCGCCTTGTGGACACCAAGGGTGCAGGCGTCACCGAGATCGGTGAGAAGGGCCCCATCTTCGACGGCGTCGAGTACGAGGTGGATCTGTTGATCTACGCCACCGGCTTCGAGGTGCAGCAGACCGGCATCTACAACAAGATCGTCGGCGAGCAGGGCCTAGACCTCAACGACAAGTACGCCGATGGCATCCGCACGCTGCTGGGCATCCACTCCAACGGCTATCCCAACCTGTTTGTGATGGGCGGCTACCAGGCGTCGTTCCAGTTCAACCTGACGGACCTGCTGCAGTCTCAGGGCGATCACATCGCAAACTGCATCGCCCACGCCAGGGAGCAGGGCTATGACACCATCGACGTGACACCGGAGACCGAGGAGTGGTGGGTCCAAGAGGTCATCTCCCACCGTGGCAAGACCAAACGGAACCAGGAATGCACCCCCGGCTACTACAACTTTGAGGGCCAGGAGAACCGCCGCCAGGACGGAAACTACAACGGCGGCTTCCCGCGCTACCTGGACCACATCGCAGACGTCGAGTCCAACATGGACGAGCACTTCATTTTCACCAACGCCTGACTGTCAGCGCCTAGCTGTTCTTGTTGCGGCACACTGGTGCGCTGTGACGGTCAAACTGCTCGGCGTTCCCTACGACGCACATTCCTCGTTCATGCAGGGCCCGGCGGAGGCGCCTGCGGCAGTCCGCGCTGCGCTCACCTGCGGATCGGCCAACTGGCATACCGAACTCGGCGTTGACGTGGGTCCTGACTCTGGCCGCTGGCAAGAGCTCGGTGACGTTGACCTTGCGGGCTTGCACAACCCCGAAGACGTTGAGCAGGCACTGGCCGCCATCAGAAACAGCGCGGCGGACGCGGTAGCAGACGGGTCGCCGCTGCTGTCGATCGGTGGAGACCATCTGGTGACGTGGCCGCTGGTCGAGGCGGTGTCGGCCCGTTATTCATCGGAACAGTCGAACCAGGCGGAGCTGACCATCGTGCACTTCGACGCCCATCCCGACCTCTACGACGAACTCGACGGCGACCGTTTCTCCCACGCTTGCCCGTTCGCCAGAATCATGGAGCAGGGTCTGGCCACACGATTGCTGCAGTTCGGGATTCGCACGATGACTGAACACCAACGCCAACAGGCGGAACGGTTCGGCGTTGAGGTGTCCCAGCTGCGGGAATGGGACGGGCAGATGCCAACGCTTTCTGGACCGGTCTATGTGTCGGTCGATATCGACGCGCTGGATCCGGCGTACGCGCCGGGCATCTCGCACCACGAGCCGGGCGGCATGACCACCAGACAGCTTGTCGATGCCATCCACCAGCTCGGCGCTGGCGGAGCAACGCTGGTCGGCGCCGACGTCGTCGAAGTCAACCCGCGGCGAGACATCAACGACATGACGGCGATGGTTGGCGCAAAGCTCGTACGGGAACTCCTCGGCCAGTTGAGCTGAGCCATCTGGCATCGGCGGCGACGAGCGGCCAAAGTGGTACCCGGACGCACGGCACGGACCTCACCCGTGTCCGGCAATTACAAACAGGGGCTCGTCACAGTGGACCAAAAACTCGAAGGTAAGACCGCACTCGTCACCGGCGGTTCCGCCGGTATTGGCATGGGGATCACCCGTTGTTTCCTGGAGGCCGGCGGCAACGTGATGATCACGTCCCGCAAGGCCGAGAAGTGCGAAGAAGCAGTGGCGGAACTGCAGGGCCTGCCCGGCCAGGTCGACTGGCGGGTCAGCCACGTCGGAGATCCAGAGCAGGGCGACAAGGTGATGGATGAGACCATCGAGCGGTTCGGCTCGCTCGACGTGCTGGTCAACAACGCCGCAACCAACCCGCACAACGGGCGGACCATCGACGTTGAGGCGTCAAAGCTGGACAAGACCTATGAGGTCAACGTTCGCGGCCCGCTGCTGTGGACCCAAATCGCCTGGAACAAGTGGATGAAGGAGCACGGCGGCGCGGTCATCAACATTGCCTCGGTCGGCGGCTTCAGCACCAGCCGCGACATCGGCGTGTACTGCATGTTCAAGTCAACGCTGGTCCACATGACCAAGCAGCTCGGGGCCGAGATGGGCCCGCAGGTCCGGGTCAACTGCATCGCCCCCGGCCTGATCAGGACCGACTTTGCTCGGGTGCTGTGGGAGGGCGAGCGGGGCGAATCCATCGCAAACCAGATGCCGACCAAGCGTCTTGGCGAGCCCGAAGACATTGGCCGGGCTGCGCTGTTCCTGGCCGCTGACGCAACGTGGATGACCGGCCAGACGATGATTGTCGACGGCGGCGAGATCGTCCGGGTCGACCTGCCGGAGTAACGATGACCCCGCACACCGTGCACGCGCTCCTGGCGGCCTACCGCCGCAAGGAGGTGTCGCCGGTCGAGGTGGTCGACGAGCATCTCAAGCGCATAGACGCGTTGGAGCCGCAGCTCAACGCGTTCGTTGTCGTCGACGCCGAGGGGGCACGGACGGCCGCAGCGCAGAGCGCCGAACGGTGGGCTCGCTCGGAACCTGCCGGTGACCTGGACGGCGTACCCGTCACGGTCAAAGACATCGTTGCGATGCAGGGCTTCCCGACCGGTGAGGGCAGCGCTGTTGCCTCCGACGAACCGGCGGCGGAAGACTGCCCGCCGGTTGCCAGAATGCGGGAGGCGAACGCCGTCTTCCTCGGCAAGACCACCACGTCGGAGTTCGGCTGGAAAGGCATGACCGACACGCCACGGTTCGGCATCACCCGAAACCCGTGGGACCTCGACCACACCCCCGGCGGCTCGTCCGGAGGGGCGGGAGCGTCGCTGGCCGCAGGCATCGGGGTGATGGCCCACGGCAGCGACGGGGGCGGCTCCATCCGCATTCCGTCCAGCTACTGCGGTCTTGTCGGCCTCAAGCCAACCTTTGGTCGGGTGCCGCAGGCCCCGGTCGACTCTCCGTTCGTGTCGCTGGTCTCAAACGGTCCGCTCGTCCGCTCGGTTGACGACGCGGCGCTTCTGCTCAATGTGATGTCTCGACCAGACGTTCGAGACTGGCACGCCGTGCCGCACGACCCACGAGATTGGCGGGTCGGCATCAACGACGGCATCGGTGATCTGCGCATCGCCTATACCGACACCTACGGTGGCGCCACGACCGACCCCGAGGTGGCGCAGTCTTGCCGCCAGGTCGTCGACCTGCTGTCAGACGCAGGCGCGTCGGTCACCGAGGTTGGCGCGGTTATCGATCCGCTACGACCGGGGTTGGAGGGGTACTGGAAGGCCGGGTTCGGGGCACGACTTGCGTCGATCCCGAGCGACCGCTGGGAGGACCTTGACCCCGGATTTCGAGAGCTCGCCCAGGAGGGCATGGCGTTTGACGTGCACCAGATGTCGGCCGCAAACGGCGTGAGGGCCCAATTGGTGGAGGCCATGAAGCGCTTCCACCAGGACTACGACATTCTGTTGACGCCCACCATGCCGACCCTGCCGCCGCCGGTCGATGTTGTCTACCACAGCGCCGGTTTTGACCGCTGGGACCACGCGGTGCCGTTCACCGTTCCCTTCAACTACAGCGGACAACCCGCGGCGTCGATCCCGGCCGGTGTTGCCGGCTCCCCCTCACTCCCGGTGGGACTCCAGGTGGTTGCCGCCCACTTCCGAGAGGACCTGGTGCTGCGGGCGGCCAGAGCCATCTTGGACTTGACCGGCTGGGCCTGGAGCGCACAGGCACCGACAAGACTCAGGTAGACGCCAAGAAAGACGAAAGGACGCACGACATGCCTCTCGACCCGGACGTGGCACAAATGTTGGAAGCGGCGGCTGCCGCAGACATTCCGGCGCTCAGCGATGGAACACCCGACCAGGCCAGGGTCAACTACGCCCGTGCCCCAAAGCCAGCGGGCGACCCGTTGGAACGTGTGGAGGACGCCCACATCCCCGGACCGGCCGGCCCCATACCCGTCCGGATCTATGCCGCCACCACCGCCGCCGACCTGCCGATCATCGCCTTCTTCCACGGTGGTGGCTGGGTGCTGTCGAGCATCGAAGGACATGACTCGCTGGCCCGACGCCTTGCGGCCCGGACCGGGGCCATGGTGGTCTCGGTCGAGTATCGGCTGGCGCCGGAACACCCCTTTCCCGCACCTCACGATGATTGCTGGGCGGCAACGACCTGGCTGGCGGCAAACGGTGCCGATCTTGGCGGCGACCCACAGCGGCTGGCCATCGCAGGCGACTCCGCCGGTGGCAACCTGGCGGCCGGGGTGGCGCTGCGAGCCCGCGACGAAGGGTTGGCGCTGCAATACCAGTTGCTGATCTACCCGTGCATCGATGACGTGCAGAGCAGACCCTCGATGACCGAAAACGCCGAGGGGTATTTCCTGTCGGCCGTCGACATGGCGTGGTTCTGGGACCAGTTCGTCCCAGCGGATCAGCGGTCCAACCCCTATGCCGTTCCGGCCCGGACGGGCGACCTGTCCGGTCTGGCGCCCGCCCACATCCAGACGGCCGAGTTCGACCCGCTGCGAGATGAGGGCGAGGAATGGGGCCAACGGCTGGAAGCAGCGGGTTTGTGTCACGGTGGGAGCAGATGTCGGGCGTGCTGGCGGCCCACGAAGAGTTCGAGTCGGTGGTGGCCCCGCAACTCTGAACCGGTCGTCGCTTCGCGACTCTCAACTGGTCGTCGCTCCGCGACTCCGAACCGGTCGTCGCTCCGCGACTCCGAACCGGTCGTCGCTGCGGATCCGGCCGCTACCAGCGACGCTTGAACGGCGAAAGGTCCAGGTTGCTCGCACCGGTGGCCACCCACTGGGCAACCGCTTCGCCAAGCCCGGTCGAGTGTTTGAAGCCATGGCCCGAGCACGGTGACATGGCGATGATTCGCTCCGAACGCGGATCGGTATCGACAAGGAAGTGATCGTCCGGAGTGTTGGTGTAGAGGCAGGCCGCGGCCCGGATGCATCGTGGCGTGACCCCGGCGAGCCGGGGTGTCACGAGCCGCTCGTGGAAGTCGGCAATCTCCGCCGGGCTGACGTCACGGTTGACCGAACCAGGATCGGTCGGCGTCGCAAACTGCTCGCCGAGGACCTTGAGGCCGGGGGTTCCGCCCGGCGGCATGGGGAACACCCCGATGTAGTCATCGATCGATTCGCCGACCCAGATGATGGTGGGAAAGCGGTCGGTCGAGAACACCGCTGGGTCCTCCACCTCAAACCAGTACACCACCTGCCTCGTGATGGTCAGTGCGGCCGAATCGACCGGGTTGGTGAGTTCTGGCATCCACGCGCCGGTCGCCATGACCACCCGGTCTCCCCGGTATGAACCTTTTGTGGTGGAGACGGTGACGCCTTCGTCGTCCGGGTCGACCGAGAGCACCTGCTCGTCGGTGCGGATCGATGCCCCGTCCGCCGCGGCGAGCGACAGCTGCACCTCGACGGCACGCTCGGCCATGACCACCCCACCGGTCGGCTCAATACCTGCCCGCTCATGGTCGCCTATGTTGATGGCCGGCTGCTCCCGCCGGAGATCGTCGGGGTTGAGCAGCCGGAAATCGATGCCGCCGGTCTGGGCCACCTCGGCGGTGGCGGTCACAAAATCGTTCCACCGTTCTTCGGCCGGAGCGTCGCGGGTGGTGATGATGCAACTCCCGCTCTGGTACAGCAGCGGCTCGTTGGTCTCGGCTTCCAGCTCCCGCCAAATCTCGTGCGAACGTGCGACGAAGGGCAGGTACTGTTCCCCCTCCCCAACCGCCAGCCGGGTGACCCGGGTCTCGGCGTGGCTCGACCCGAGCTCGTGAGGCGGGTTGTGCCGGTCGATTCCCAGCACCCGCAAACCCTGTCGGCGGGCGTGGAACAGCGTTGCGGCCCCCATGGCGCCAAGGCCGACGACGATCAGGTCGAACGACTCGGTGTCGTCGTTCTGCGCAGAGCTGCCACCTGCATCACTCACCCTGGACGACGCCCTGGCTTGTCAGATATGACACCGGCGGGTACTTGGGCGGGTTGTCCGGTCCGTGGCAGGACGGCAGACACGCCATCTCATAGTCGGCGGTGGCGTTGAAGAAAAACGGCACCGAGTAGCGAGAGCGCGGCGTCAGGTTGTTGGCGAAGTGACGGGTGCTGAGAAAGCGATCATTCGTCCACTGCCGCAGCAGCTCACCGGAATTCACAACGAACGCGCCGTCGATAACCGGTGCCTCAATCCACTGTTGGCGACCCTCGTGGAAGATGGTCAGGCCCGGACCGTTCTGCAGCAACAACGTGAAGACCGTAGTGTCGACGTGGGGGGCGATGCCAAACGCACCGTCGGGGCCCGGTGGGTCCGCCGGATAGTGGCTGAGGCGGAGCCGCCAGAACGGATGCTGGAACGCGGCCGTGAAGTAGTCCGGGTCGAGGTCGAGCGCAACGGCGTACATCGGCAGCAGGCGAAGGGCCAGTGCCTCCACCTCGGTGGCGTAGCGCTCAATCGTGTCACGAAACCCTGGAAGCTCCTGGTCCTCCAACCACTGGTTGTCATCGAAGCCGATGTGCTCATCTGACTTGATCAGAAACGCCTCGTTCAGGTTGCCGTAGGTTCGGCGGGGCAACTTGCGCTCCCCGACCGGCAGATAGCCGATGCCGCCGATGGGAAAGTCTGGCCGATCCATGCGAATGCTGTTCTTGATGTCCAGCGGGAGGGCGTGGAACCGTTCGGTCATGGCAAAGACATCGTCGAGCAGGCCCTGGTCGATGCCGTGTCCGGTCAGCTGATGGAACCCCACCTCCTCCGATGCGGTTCTGAGGGTCGCGGCTGCGGCGGCCAGCGCGTCCGGGTCGCCATCGGCGAACCACGCTGACACGTCGATCACGGGAATATCGCCGGGCTCGGCCGGAACGGGTGATGACGTATCCCAGGACGCCGCCTCGGCCCGGAGCTCGTCTTCCTTGGCGTTGGCGTCGAAAGCGGCCGACCCGTCTTCGGTAGAGCTGACGTTCATGTCACTGCTCATGTCAGTACTCATGTCGTAACTGTACGGCTCTGAGGCTCGGGGGACCTACGCCGGTGGGATGAGGACCAGCTTCCCGACGAACTTCTTGTCCAAGAAGTCGGTCTGGGCCTGGACGATCTCGGACAGCGGATAGGTGGCGGACACCATCGGCGTGATCTCGCCCCGCTCGATGTAGCCGATCAGGTTGTCGAAGACCTCGCGAGGTTGGTAGGTGCTGCCCTTCAACGTCAGGTCCTTGAGATACAGCGTGCGGACGTCGAGCTCCACGATGGGACCGGCGATAGCACCGGCGGTCACATACCGGCCCTGCTTGCGCAGCACGTCGAGCAGCGTCGGCCATGTCGGCCCGGCCACCACGTCCACCACCACATCGATCGATTCGGCCCCAAGCTCTGCCAGTAAGTCCGCGCTGCGGTCGATGAGGCGGTCCGGTCCAAGCGGCTGTAGCTGGTCCCACTTGCTCTGCGAGGCCACGGCGATGACCGTTGCGCCTCGCCGCTTCGCCAGCTGCACCGCAGCCGAACCGACGCCACCGGATGCCCCGGTGATAAGCACGGTCTCACCGGCATCCAGGCCGATCCGGTGCAGCATGCCCTCGGCCGTGGAGTAGGCGCAGGGAAACGAGGCAAGCTCCACATCGGACAGCGCCGTGTTGATCGGGAACGCCTCGGCCGCTTGCACCGCGCAGTACTGGGCGAAGCCGCCGTCTCGTTCGGAGCCAATGGTGATGCAGGCCGTGGGGTCGGCGGCCAACGGCGAGTCCGACGGCGGCGCCTGCATGCTGCGAACCAGCACCCGTTGACCGACCCGGTCCTGGGCCACATCCGGGCCAACGGCGACGACCGTCCCGGCAACGTCGGCCCCCTGGATGAGCGGGAAGCTCAAACCGACCCCGGACCAGCTCCCGTCATCGGACACGTCGTCGTCAAAGCCTTCGTCGCCACCGGTATCGGTCGCCGAGGTGACCGACTTTGAATACCAGCCGATGCGGGTGTTGATGTCGGTGTTGTTGATCCCGGCCGCCCCGACTCTGACGATGACCTCCTCGGGTCCCGGTTGGGGAACGGCGACATCGTCGCGGTAGACCATTTGTTCGAATCCACCATGGCCGGTGAGGTGGACCGCAGCCATGGTGTCCGGCAATCCAGTACGGGCGTCGCTCGAGGAACTCGTCGTCATTGCGTCCGAGTGTGACGTAACGACCGCCGATCAGCAACCAACGTCGGTCACTTGCCGCCGCTCGTGGACCCCCGCAACAGGTATAGGTTGGTGGCCGGAAGGAAGACGCCCGATGACGGACCCTGCCAACGACCAGACCGGCCAGCCCGCCGGGACATCCACCGAGACATCGGCTGACACGGGGCGGACCGAGCCTGGGTGGACCGAGCCTGGGTGGACCGAGCCTGGGGGGACCGACAC
>CAZSTV010000189.1:0-2866 GCA_964609665.1 uncultured Acidimicrobiaceae bacterium | reverse complement strand
GGACCGAGCCTGGGTGGACCGAGCCTGGGTGGACCGAGCCTGGGGGGACCGACACGGGATCGACCGGCACGGGGTGGACCGACTGGGACATGCCATCCACCACGTCGCCGCCCCCGCCGGAGACCATCGCCTGGGTTGAGCAGCAGCTGGACGCCGCGGTGTTGGACGCGGTGCAACTGGTCGGCGGGCTGTCATCGGCGGTCCACCGTCTCGACCTGGACAACGACCGAGCGGTCGTCGTCCGCCGCCACACCAACGCTGCGTGGATGGCCAGAGAACCAAACATCCCCTTCGACGAAGAGCGGGTGCTGTGGTTGCTCGGCAACCTCGACGTTGGCGTGGCGACGCCGACGTTGTTGGCTGCCGACCCCGGCGGTCGGTACTGCGATGTGCCTACGCTGATAATGACCGAAGTTGCCGGCGCGCCGTTCCTCAACCCGGTGGTGCCGAACCGATGGGCGGAACGCCTGGCCGAGTGCCTGGCGGACATTCACCGGGCCCCGATTC
Source organism: uncultured Acidimicrobiaceae bacterium (assembly GCA_964609665.1). GTDB lineage: Bacteria > Actinomycetota > Acidimicrobiia > Acidimicrobiales > SZUA-35 > JAHELU01. The sequence continues at coordinate 2,359 of CAZSTV010000189.1, read as the reverse complement.
CCGACGGCCTGGGCCGCTACCAACGCTGGGACCACCCGGACTCCCCCGTCCCGGAGTGGGTTGAGGACCATGACCTGTGGCATCGGGCAAAGGAGCGAGTGGCCGGTCCGCTCCCGCAGGACAACCAACGCTTCCTGCACCGGGACTTCCACCCAAACAACATCCACTGGGACGACGGGGAAATTTGCGCGGTTGTCGACTGGCTTGGGGCGTGCATAGGGCCCGCGGCAGGAGACCTCGCCCACTGCCGCTGGAATCTGGCAATGTTGGCTGAGCCCGACGTGGCCGATCATTTCACCGACCACTACCGATCCCTCACCGGCATCGATCACGTGACGCTTGAGTTCGATCTCGCAACGGTGCTCTCGGCCCCCGTCGGCCCGTTCCCCACCCACGCCTGGAACTCCCTCGGCAGGACCGACCTGACCGCCGAGACCGTCGCCGCCAAGATCCAAACGTGGCTGCGGCATCTTTTGGACGGTTGAGCCCCTGTGGTAGTCATTGGTCATGGCATATGACGGTTTCGATCTGACAGGGAAAGTTGCGGTAATCACCGGAGGCAACGGTGGCATCGGGCTTGGGTTCGCCAGGGCGATCGCCGCCGCGGGAGCCGACGTGAGCGTCTGGGGCACCAACCCGGACAAGAACGCTGCAGCGGCGGCCGAACTTAGCGAGATCAACCCGTCCGCATCGGCGATGCAGTGCGACGTGTCAGACGAGGGAGCGGTCGAGGCGGCCATGGCGGAGGTCATCGAACGGTACGGCCGCATCGACGCCTGCTTTCCGAACGCTGGGGTCGGGACAAAGAATGACAAGCCGTTCTTCGAGCATTCGAACGACGATTGGTTTGACGTGATCGACGTGAACCTGCACGGCGTTTTCTACACACTGCGGGCCGCAACCCGGCAAATGGTCAAGCAGGGCGAGGGCGGCTCGCTTGTCCTGACGTCCTCCGGCACCGCCATCCAGGGTTCGGCCAAGGGCCAGGCCTACGCCGCAACCAAGGGGGCGATGTTGGCCATGATGATGGGACTCTCCACCGAGATGGCCCGCTACAAAATCACCGCCAACGCCATCATCCCCGGCTGGATCGAGACGGAGATGACGGCCCCGCTGATGGGGTGGGACAAGTTCGTCGACAACGTGATGCCCCGCATCCCGATGCGGCGATGGGGCAACCCGGATGACTTCGGGGCCATTGCGGTCTACCTGATGAGCGACGCCTCACGCTGGCACACCGGCGACATCATCAAGATCGACGGCGGGTTCAGCATTTTCTAGCGGCCCTGGTCTGCGCCTTTGACATCCGCTTGGCAGCCGCGCCTTGCTGCTCTGCCGCTCCGGCTTGATCCTCGGCGATCTCGCCCCACCGGTTGGTGGCAAGGAACGGCTGGCGGGGCAGGTCCTTTGGCCACATCCCTTTGAGCATCAGACCGGCAGCGGTCTGGCCAAGTGTGTCCGAACCCTGGGCGCTTGTGCCGTTGCCCCCGGCGGCAACAAACAGCCGCCCGGTGGTGTCACCGGGAGCGGCGTCAATTGTCGGGTAACCGGATGGGGTGTAGGACACGATGCATCGGTGTGAGGAGATGTCGATGAAGTCAACGGCAGGCAGCACTGCTCGAAGGGCCCGTTCCATTGCCGGAAGGTCGCGGTCGCTGGCTCCGGACCGAAACCACTCCTGGACCTCGTCAAGGGTTTCGGGCCACTGCTCGCCAGCTGTGTTGCAACCCATCTTGATTCTGAACGCTCCGTCCGGATAACGAATCGGTGGGGCCATGTAGATGTCGTCGATATCCGGATCGTCGATGTCGTACCCGACCGCAGGCATGTGGGCTAACGCCGCTGCGGTTTCGGCGGAGACGGTACCCCACACGGTGGTTTCGGTTTTGAGCCGCAGCGGGATCGGCTGAGGGAGTAGGTCACCGAAGTTGGTGAACGCCCCGCACGCCACGAGGATCCGATCACCTGCGTGATCTTCACCGTCGTCGGTCCGAACCGTGACCCCTCCGGGCGAACAGTCCACCGATAGGACCCGCCGAGGCACCAGCGTGGCACCGTGCGCAACGGCGACTGCGTTCTGGGCGGCCAACATCTGACGTGGGTTGACATAGCCGGCTGGGCCCGGTTCGAACAGGACGTCATAGCTGTCGGGAAACGCCAGCATCGGAAACCGGTCGGCCAGCTGACGATCACCTGCAGAAAAACGTTCGACCTTGATGCCGGTGCGCTGACCGAACTCGACGATCCAGCGATCAAGGGTTGTGCGCTGGTTGTCACTCAAGTCCATTGCACGCAGCCAGCCGACGCCACGGTGGAATGAGATACCCGAAGCCGCCTCAAGCGTCGGGTAGTTCTTGAT
>CAZSTV010000188.1:7959-11467 GCA_964609665.1 uncultured Acidimicrobiaceae bacterium | reverse complement strand
AAACTGTACGGGTCAGACACAACATCTCGCCCCCAACGGTTCTTCTCAACTTGGAACACACCCAGCGGCCCCGGCGGGAACACCCAAACCCCCTACGGCACGAATATTGAAGAAATCGGTCAAGCAACCGCCAACCTGGCCCGATAGCACCAGTAGGAAATAACACGGACCGCCACCTGGAAACGGGCTAGGTTCGAATCGAGGCCACGGGCCTCAACCCAGCGCTTGTAGCTCAATTGGATAGAGTTTCTGGCTTCGAACCAGACGGTTGGGGGTTCGAGTCCTCCCGCGCGCGCAAGATTCATACGGGACCGGCGAGGCACACACCTCTCCGGTCTCGTAGCCGTTTTGGCCCCCGCCACCGATGGACCCACAACCGCAGATCAGCTGCGAAGCGGGCGTTCCAGGTCTTCTGGCTCGACCTGGCCCCGATTACCGGTCCGGCTTGCCAGGTAGACCGCTGCCTCGGACGGGGACAGGCCCCACGTCTCCATCAGCCCACGGCCGACCACGTCCAGGTACGGCCCACCCGCGGCGTTCGGCTCCGGCAGCACCTCGCAGGTAATGGTGGCGATGGGCTTGCCCTCGAACTCGCCAAGGTACTCAAGCCTGCGGTACCAGCCCTCGCCAAGGTCGGCAGACCCTTCGGCGACCAGCATCTCCAGGTCGATATCGGGGCCAACCGTGCCGCCGTTCTCCTGGGCCCACACGTCGGCCAACTGCTCGGTGGTCAGCAACCACGCTCGGCCAAGGGTGTCCCCCGGAACCACACGGTGGGGGTCGACAAAGCACACGCCGCCGCCATCCCAGCTGGCGGCTTCAAAGCCGAACAGCATGGTCCGCTCCAGCCGATACGGCCTACTTTCCGCCGGATCGGTGGCATCCCGAGCCCCATACTGGCTTCTACGAGATCCAGGAACCGCTCCACCACGCAGGTAGGCCAGAAAGCGTGCTTCTAGAAGGTTTGAACCGTAGGCGGCGTACCACACGTCCATGGGCAGACACTAGAGGCTTTGGGGGCTAACCCCTATTCCTGGGTCCAAGTCCGCCCCGTACCTTGGCCCTATGAGCGGATTCACCGGAGACACCAAACATGGCCAATCAATGCTGCACCGTTGGGAACGGCCCTTCATCGACCGCAACGTGTCCCGCTTCCCACACTGGATCATGGGCCACCACCTGACCATGGTCACCCTGTTCTGGTCCATCGCCGTCATCGGCTTTGGATGGCTCGCCCAGGACAACCCGCTGTGGCTCTTCGCCATCTCCTTCGTGGTGTTCGGCCAATGGTTCACCGACTCGTTCGACGGCTCGCTCGGCAAACACCGCAAGCAGGGCCTCATCAAGTGGGGCTTCTTCATGGACCACTTCCTCGACATGATCTTCGCCGGAGCCATCGTCATTGCCTACTCGCTCATCGCCCCCGCCGGAATGGAGCTGCAGTTCAACCTTCTGTTGCTGGCCACCACGGTGATGATGGGACTCTCGTTCCTCAGCTTCGCCGCGACCAACAAATTCCAAATCGCCTTCCTCGGCGTTGGGCCGACCGAGGTCAGAATCGCCTACATCGCCATCAACACCATCCTCTTCTTCACCGGCACCGACCTGTTCAGCTGGGCGGTGCCGCTCACGCTCGCCTGCAATGTCATCGCCATTGCCTTTGTCGCCTGGCGCACCCAACTCCACCTGTGGCATGTCGACGCCGAAGCAAACGTCGACGGCCCGGGCGGTACCGGCGGCTCAGCCGGTATCGACGGTGATCCTGCGGGCGCTGCGACGCCGGTGTCGGTCTGACGACTGCGCAACCGACCAAAGCACCACTACCTTGTAAAGCTCGCCCCCGGAAGGTCACTCATGCCGACTCGTCCAACCCAACATCATCGTTCAATTGCCGCGGTCACCGCCCTGGCCTGTGCACTGCTGCTCACGGGGTGCGGTCTGCTCGGCAGCGACGATGGTGCACTGTCCAGCGATGAGACCTCGGTCGACTCCGGCGCATCGGAGTCCTCCAACACCGATACCTCCGACCCCGAGGACGCGACCGACGACAACAGCGATCAAGCCAACTTTGACGACAGCGATGATGGCAGCGACGACGCCGACACCAATGACGACAGCAACGACGACACCTCGGACGCAACAACCGAACCAGACACCACGACAGACACTGCGACAGACACCACGGCGGACAGCGACCTCATCCCGCCGGACTCACAGTTCTGCGCCGCATCACAGCGGAACGATTTTGAGGTCCGATTCGCCGCTGGCGAATCGCAAAGCACCTTGGGCCGTACGCTGCCAAGCGATGAGGCCGACCTCTACCAACTCGAGGTAGCGGACGGCCAGGTCATATCGATCACCATGCGGTCCCCAAAGGACAACGCCCTGGCAGCGGTGATGGCCCCCGACAAGTCCGTCGTGCCGGGCCGGTTCATTGAGCAGGTGGTCGCCCCCACCCAGGCCGGCACCTACCTGATCTGCGTCACCGTCCCCCTGGAGAACGTCGAGTACAAACTGACCGTGTCGGTGATCGATGACAACACACCGACCAAGGTCGATGCGCGGTGGTGTGGTGACAGCGTGAATGACCGAGGCGCCATTCGCTTTGCAGCAAACGCGTTCTCCGGCCAGGCTGCAGACGCTGTCATACGCGGCGAGCGTGACCTCTACACCGTCGATGCCAACGAAGGCCAGGCCCTCGATGTGCTCCTGACCTCGCTGGAGGACAACGCCGTGTTCACCCTGCAGTCGCCGGGCGGAGAGATCATCATCGACGAAGTCTCTGACTTCCGTATCCCGCTGCCGGAATCCGGAACCTACAACTTCTGCGTCGGCTCAGTGCGCGGCAACGCCAGCTACACGTTGGACGTCACCATCGAATAGGGAGGCGCTCCAGCGCCTACCCGACAAGGCCCTTAGACGGCCAGCAGGTCGCGAGCGCCGGTGTCCGAAGAGGGGTGCCGCAACTTCGACATGGCCCTGGCTTCGATCTGGCGGATGCGCTCACGGGTGAGGTTGAAGTACTCCCCCACCTCTTCAAGCGTGCGAGGCTCACCACGATCAAGACCGAAGCGAAGCTTGAGGATCTCACGCTCCCGCTCATCCAACGGAGCGAGCAGGCGGGAAATCTCGTCTGGCAGCAGCGCTGTGGCGGCAACCTCGAACGGTGAATCAGCAGAGCGATCCTCAACGACGTCGCCAAGTTCGGCGTCGCCATCTTCACGCAGCGGCTCAGAGAGTGACAGCGGCTCGGCGGCGAAGCGCAGCGCCTCGGTCACCTTGTCTTCTGGCATCTCAACTTCGGTTGCGAGTTCGGTCAGTGTTGCTGGGCGACCGTACTTGAGCTCCAGGCGGGCCCGGGCCTTCTGCAGGCGAGCCAGCGTGTCACCGGCGTGCACCGGGAGACGAATGGTACGGCCGGTGTTGGCGATACCACGGGTGATGGCCTGACGAATCCACCAGGTTGCATAGGTGGAGAACTTGAAGCCCTTGCGCCAGTCGAACTTCT
>CAZSTV010000188.1:0-7949 GCA_964609665.1 uncultured Acidimicrobiaceae bacterium | reverse complement strand
TCTCGACGGCGTGCATGAGACCGAGGTTGCCCTCCTGGATGAGATCCAGCAGCGGCAGACCGGAGGCCTGGTACTTCTTGGCGATGGACACCACAAGGCGCAGGTTTGACTGAACGAAGGTCCGCTCGGCCTCACGACCCTTGCGGATGGTGCGACGCAGCTCACGCTTGCGTGCGACCGCAAGGTCCGCGTCAGATTCGAGCTCTTCCGTGGCGGCTTTGCCACCTTCGATGGCTTGGGCGAGGCGTACCTCGTCCTCCTTGGTCAGGAGGGGGTACTGCCCAATATCGGTGAGGTACAGCCTGACGAGATCTTCTTCGTCCCGTTCGACGCGCTCCTTAGCCAAGGAATCCTACCTCTCGTCAAGAGGGGAGCGACTGCTCCCCCGTAGCCGATGCCTACCACGAGGGTAACAACAACCGGCCATTTTCCGTTTCTCAATTGTATTCGCCGACTTGCCCCTTGCATCGCCAAAACCGGAGCAGTTTTCGTAGCAAGGACTATAGATCACTTTCTCGGCAGCCTTTACGATTTGCTTGAGCCCTGTCTAGAGGCTCGAATTACCCCCTGCGACCAGCGAATTCGAAATGACCGCACAATTGCAGGACACGGCGCGACGGTGCCGGACGAGCAATTCGCCCTACCGACCCAACGACAGGACAACACTGGACCATGGCTGAGGAAACAGACGAGATCGAACCGGTGATGGTCATCCTCAGCTTCAAAACGGACAAACCGGACCAGCTGATGGAAGTCCTGGCGCGCTACGTCGTGCTAAGTCGCGGCCAACCAGGTTGTCGCAATATCGACTACGTTGCGTCGGTCACCAACCCCGAGCGGCTGGTCATCGTCGAAAAATGGGAGTCGATCGAGTCGCAGCGGAACCACTTCGACAGCCCGGAAATGGTTGCAATGGCCACAGAAAGTTCGCCGCTGCTCACCGGCGCGCCCGACATCGACCTCTTCGAGGGCATATCGATGCACGACCTGGCCTGACCCGTCCCCCGGCCGGCGGAGGTCCTAGGTGACGATGGCGTCGGTCGCGGTGTCGGACAGCTCGGTGATTTGGGCCCAGGTCAACTCGTCAGCTGACCACAGCGAATCAAAGGTCCGATCGGCCAGATCGCTGAAGCCGTGCCGGTTCCGAAAGTTGTACCGGTAGCGGGGCTCATGAATGCGCAGCCCGTGCCTGCTGGTCCGACCGAACAGGTTCACGTCCCAGGCCATCCGGTGGGCCCGTGACACCTCGTCATCAAGGTCTGGAGCGCCAAAGCTCTCCGAGAGCCGATCGGCCAGTTCCAAGAAAAGTCTGGTGAAGGTGATGCTCGACTCAAGGTCCCCTACGGTCCGAGGTACCTTGTAGTTCTCGACCGCACCACCGTCGATCTCGAAGATCGCCGGGTCGACCGACGAAACCCGGACACGGTTGGTGGCCTGGTCCTCAAGGATCTCCGCCTGCACCTCAAGATCGTTCGGCAGCGGCGCAACGTTCTCCAGCGCCCGCTGCGCAGCGGCCCGAATCACCTCGGCGTCGAAATCGACTTTTGTGTAGGCCTCAGGCCGGACGACAATCATTGTGATCTCCCTGTTCCGGTCAGCTTGCTGCGGCGTCGGCAGCGTCAAGCTCGAACGAACCGATGGAACCGGGGCCGACCGCGCCACCGGCGGCAAGCATCAACTTGTTCAGCTTTGCCTGGTGAGCGGCGGCGCGCTCCACCTCTTCGGGAGTTTCGATCAGTGACTGGATGATCATCTCCCCTTCGCGCCACTCTTCCATGTCGTCCTGCAGGCAGAAGTTGATGGAGCGAATGGTGGGAGCGTCGGTGATCTGGCTCGTGTTGTTCAGGTGATAGGTGTAGGCCGCAATCAGGTGCGGCAACAGGACGCGGTACAGGCCGACCATCTTCTCGATGGTCTGGTCCGCCGCCTCCGGCTCACCAAGCGCCTCGATGAACGCTTCCATCTCCGGGTTTGGCGGAAGGGTCAACCGGTCCGGGTTCATCTCCCGCAGCTCCGGCAGCCGCTTGTGCCACAGCTCGGAGTGGAAGGCATGGTGGTAACAGTGCGTGCCGAGCCGGAGCTTGATGTCGAGCTCGGGGATGGTGGCCACCCAGCCCCCCATGAGCTCGAAGATTCGCATCTCGACCCACTTGTAGTGACCAACGCGGATCGCTGTTTCCTCCACGGAAAACTTGCCGGGGATCTCTCGACGGTCCCACGGGGCGAACGGCGCTCTCGGTTTGCTCGAATCGGCCATTGATCACCTTTTGCTTGACCGGCACCTGTGTACCGGAGAGATGTATACAACCGATGCGTCGAACCTTCGCACGACACATCAACCGTGCGAAGCGACAACCAGCCCGTCCGCACGGTTTCCGAGACTACCGGAGGACGACGCCAGCGGGCCAGCTGCTGTGACCCTCCGGTAACGTGGCTGTCATGGGGAGCGAACGTGGCGAGCAGCCAAACGGACTACTGAACTTCGTTGGGAAGACGGTGGTCCTGACGGGAACGTCGTCTGGCATGGGGGCAGAAGCCCTACGCATGTTTTCTGAGGCCGATGCCAACGTTCACGCCATTGACATCGTCGAGCCCTCGAACGGCGCCGCAAACGACATCACCTACCATCGCTGCGACCTTGGCGACCGCCAACAAATCGACCAGACAACGGCCGCGTTGCCCGGTGGCATCGACGTGTTGGTCAACTGTGCGGGCGTACCGAACGGTGGTCGATTCACCGGCCGACAGGTGATGCAGATCAACTGGCTCGGGCTGCGACACCTCACTGAATCGCTACTACCCCGAATGGACGACGGCGGCTCCGTCGTCCACATTGCCTCGACCGCCGGTCGAGATTGGTCGTCTCGGACCGGCACCCACGGTGAGCTGATGGCCGCCGCCACCTTTGATGAGGGCATGGGTTGGCTGGACAGCAACGAAGACGTGGTCGGCGACGGCTACGTGCTGTCCAAGGAAGCGGTGCAGTACTACACGCTGTGGCGTTCGGTGCAGCTCCTGCCCCGCGGCATCCGCATGAACAGCGTGTGTCCGGGCATCACCGACACCCAGATCATCGGCGACTTCCGCAAGGGCATGGGCGAGCAGGTCATCGACCACGCCGCTGCGGTTGCCGGTCGCTTCGCCGAACCGTCCGAGATGGTCCCGGCGATGATGTTCCTGGCAGACAACCACTCGTCCAGCTACATCAACGGCGTGAACCTCAACATCGACCGGGGCACCGGCGCGGCGAGAGCATCCGACCAGGCCGACCCCGCTGTCATCTGGGGATCCGCCACCGCAGACTGACGCCGGGTCTTCGTTCATGCTAAGCACCGACACAATCGAGACGTTCACCGGAGCAGCTGTGGTTGCCACAACGCCGCTGAGCGGTGGTGACGTTGCCCAGGCATTCAAGGTGGACCTCGCAAACGGCGCCACCGTGTTTGCCAAGACCCACCACAGTCCGCCGCCGGGCTTTTTCACCACCGAAGCGACGGGCCTGGCATGGCTGAGAGACGCCGCCGCTGCGGGCGGATCCCATTCGATTACGCCCGAGTCGACCGAGCCTGGGGCGTTGGAACTTGGAGCGGTCGGTGTTCCCGAGGTGCTCGGGTGCTCCGACGATCCGCCGCTACTGGTGCTGGAGTGGATTGAGGAGTCCGGCCACCCTCCGGACGAACATGCCTTCGGTCGAGCGCTGGCCGCCCTCCACCAGGCCGGCGCCCTCTGCTTTGGGCGAGAGGACCGCAGAACCACCGGCAGCCGAGGCCTACCGAACGAGCCGTGCGACACCTGGGCGTCGTTCTACGCCACCCAACGGCTCCTACCCCTCGCTCGGCTGGCATCGGACGCGCAGGCCTTGTCGCCAGACACCGTCACAGCCCTGGAGCATGTTGCGGACTCACTCGACGACCTCGGCGGCCCGCCGGAACCACCGGCCAGACTCCACGGCGATCTGTGGGCCGGGAACCGAATTGTCGACACGACAGGGCGGAGCTGGCTCATAGACCCGGCATGCCACGGCGGACACCGAGAGTTTGACCTGGCGATGATGCGGCTCTTCGGCGGTTTCTCCGACGAGTGCCACCGGGCCTACGCCGAGGTGGCGCCACTGGCTGATGACTGGCGGGACCGGGTGCTGCTGCATCAACTGGCGCCGCTCGTCGTCCACGCCATCAAGTTCGGCGGTGGTTACGTCTCCGCCGCCACCAACGCCATCGCCACCTACCGCTAGCCAGATCTGGCGACTAACGGAACCCCGGGTCGAGGGGAGAGATCCGAGATCGGTCACGACCCGGGGTTCCGTCGGAACAGTCGCTAACTGGCGCCGCCTGCGATTTCGATATTGATGTTCATCGGCCGCATGCCCGTTCTAAAAGGTCAGACGCTTTCGCCGTCCGGCGCAAAGATGTGGATTGGTCCGTCGACAGCGATGGTCACACGGTCGCCACGACTGAAGTCGGTGTCACCAGCCTCGTGGACCACCAACACTTCCTCGCGACCTTCGTGCTGGACCTTCACGTGGAGGAACGACTCAGAGCCAAGGGCCTCGACAACACTCACCTCACCGCTGATGCCGTTGCCATCAGAGATGAACTTGAGATGTTCAGGACGGACACCAACACCGAACGTCGTGCCGTTAACGGCCGCCGCAGCAGACGCCATCTCGGCGGTCGGTTCGAGCGTTGCCCCGCCGAGGCGGAACTTCCCGTCTTCACGGTTCACGTCCAGCAGGTTCATCGCTGGTGATCCGATGAAGCCCGCAACGAAGCGATTCTTTGGCCGGCGATACAGCTCGCGTGGCGACGCCACCTGCTGCAGAATGCCATCTTTCAGCACGGCAACCCGGTGTCCCATGGTCATGGCCTCGACCTGGTCGTGGGTGACGTACACCATCGTGGTTTCAAGACGTGCTTGCAGATCAGCCAACTCGGTGCGGGTCTGCACACGGAGCTTGGCGTCGAGGTTCGACAGTGGCTCGTCCATCAGGAACACCTGGGGACTGCGCACGATGGCACGACCCATGGCGACGCGCTGCCGCTGTCCACCGGACAGGTTCTTGGGCTTACGGTCGAGATAGGGCTCGAGGTCGAGGATCCGTGCGGCCTCGCGCACCTGCTCCGCCCGCTTGTCCTTCGGCACCTTGGCCTGTTTCAGAGCGAAGCCCATGTTCTCGGCCACAGTCATGCTGGGGTAGAGGGCGTAGTTCTGGAACACCATGGCGATGTCGCGATCCTGCGGCGGCTTGAGGGTCACATCGACATCGTTGATGTGAATGCTGCCAGAGGTGACCGTCTCGAGGCCTGCGAGCATGCGCAGCGCCGTCGACTTGCCCGAGCCGGACGGGCCAACGAGCACGAGCAGTTCGCCGTCGGTGATATCCAGGTTGAGTTCGTTCACCGCCGGGATTTCGCTGCCCGGGTAGAGACGGCTTGCTGCTTCGTATCGGACTTCAGCCATGGGTCATGCCCCTCATGTCGTAGCTGCTTGCGTTCGTCGTGTGGTGCATCACTTGATGGCTCCCATTGCCAGGCCGCGAATCATGCGCTTCTGTGCAACCCAGCCGGCAACAACAACCGGAAGGGTGGCCAAGACCGATGCGGCGCTGAGCCCGGCGAGGAACTGGCCCTGGAACTTTTGCTGTGAGTTGACCCAGACCGGGATGGTGGATGCACCGGTCGGGTTCAGCTGGATGGCGAAGAAGAACTCGTTCCAGGCAAAGATCACGCAGAGCAGGGCGGTGGCAGCCAAGCCGGGTGCCACGATCGGCAGGATCACCTGACGAAGCTGGCCAAGCAAACTACATCCGTCGATCTGGGCCGCCTCGATCAGTTCCTTGGGAACTTCGGCAAAGAACGATCGCAACATCCACACGGCGAGCGGCAGGTTCATTGCCGTGTAGAGGACGACCAGAACGGTGCGGGTGCCCAGCAGGTTGAGGTCCCGAGCGATGATCCAGATCGGCATGATGATGCCGACGATCGGCAGGAACTTCGTGGAGATGAAGAAGAAGAGCACATCGCGCCACTTCCGCATCGGGCGGATCGCCAGAGCGTAGGCCGCAGGCACCGCGAGGATCATCACGAAGATGGTGGAGATCAGCACGATCCAGAACGAGTTGGCGAACGCCTCGGCAAAGCTGAGGAGGCCAGCGTTTGCCTCGGTGACTTCCCGGAAACGATCGAGCGTCGGGTCGAAGATGAGCGTTGGGCTTGCGTTGGCGACGGACTCTTCCTTGAAGCCGTTCAGCACAAGCCAGAACAGCGGGAAGAAGAACAGGAGACCGATGAACCAGGTCAGCAGACCGAGGAGGTTCGCCACCAAACGGTTCTGGCCGAGAATGGGCTCGGCCTTGGGGGCTCTGGTGAAGATGGCCATCAGGAATCATCCTCCAGAAGGCCGGAGAGCACTCTCAAGCCGATGTTGGCGATGATGATCGAGGCGATCACCACAATGATCGAATACGACGATGCCAGGCCGAAGCGATTGCCACCGCCGATGGAGCGCTGTGCGATGTAGAACGGCAGGTTCTTCGCACCGGGTTGGCCGCCGACGATGACCTCGATGTGGTCGTACACCTGGATGAGGTAGATGGCACCGAGCAGGGTGCCGAGTTCGAGGAAGGGTCGAAGCTGGGGGAACGTGATTTGGCGGAACGAGCCCCAGGCCGTGGCGCCGTCTACTCGGGCTGCTTCGAGCACCGACTGGTCTTGGCCTTGGAGGCCAGCCAGGACGATCAACATCATGAACGGGCTCCACTGCCAGATGAGCACGACCACCACCGAGGCCAGCGGATACTTGGTGGCGAACTCGACGGAGTCGATGCCGACGGTGTTTAGGACCCAGTTGATCACGCCGAACGTGGCGTTGAACATCTGCGTCTTCCACATGAAGCCGGCGACCACGGGCATGACCAAGAACGGCGTGATGAGCAGGGTGCGGATCAAGCCCTGCCCGAAGAACTTGCGATCGAGCAGGAGTGCGAGGCCGGTCCCGACGATCAGAGAACCCAGCACCGCCATGACGGTCATCTGGACGCTGACCCAGGCGGCATCGAGGAAGAACTTGTCACCACTCAGGCTGGTGTAGTTCTCGACGCCAATGAACTGGCGAGGATCGACTGTGTCGATGCGCCAATCGGTGAGGCTGTAGAACAGGGTGAACAGGAATGGGATCTGCGTCACCGCAATCGTGAACAGCAACGCGGGAAGAATCGGGAGCCGACGCCTCCATCCTTCTCGCCGTTGAAGTCGGCGTACTTCTTCTTCGTGACTGGTCACAGCAGTGGCCATGCGTACTCCCGCGCGGTTGAAATCGAGGCTCGCCCAACATTCATAGCAGAAGGGCCCGGCCATAGCGTTAGTGCTACGACCGGGCCCTTCACTAAAAGTGTTGGGACTAGCTGCTTACTTCAGATGCGATGATGTGGCAGTCAGCCAGAGCATCTTCGACGCTCATCGAACCAGCGATGGCGGCCGAGAACAGCTCGGTGCAGCGGGTGCCGACGTCCTGGAACTCAGGAACGCCCACGTACTGCACGCCGGGGAGACCGGGCCGGGGCTCGGTGCCCGGGTTGTCGATCGGAGCGGCGAGCATGGCATCGAGGGTGCGCTGAGCGAATGCGTCAGCAGCCTCGAGGTACTCGGGACGCTCGTAGAGCGACTGACGGGTGCCCGGGGGCACTGCACGCCAGCCATCTTCCGAAGCGATGAGCTCGTGGTAGTCAGCGTTGGTTGCCCAGTCGATGAACTGCCATGCGGCGTCACGGTCGCTGGTGCTCACTGGCATGGCGAGGGTCCAGGCCCACAGCCAACCCGAAGCTTCGGTTTCCTTGACCGGAGCCAGGGCGAATGCGGTGTTTTCAACAACGTCATCTGGGAAGAGGCTGGCGGCAACGGTGGCGTCGTACCACATGGCAACCTTGCCCTCTTCGTAGAGCGTCTTGCACT
>CAZSTV010000187.1:0-11556 GCA_964609665.1 uncultured Acidimicrobiaceae bacterium | reverse complement strand
CACCTGCACAGAGCAACCTGCCGAACCGATCCCGGCTTTCGTGGCCAATCATGAACACAAAGGCCAAGATCGCCGCTTCGAGCAGCAAGATGACGGCCGCACCGGCAAACCCAAGCTCCTCGGAAACGGCGGCAAAGATGAAGTCGGTGTGTTGGTCTGGTAGGTAGCCAAGCTGGGTCTGAGGTCCGTCGAACAGCCCCGCGCCAACGAGCCCTCCGGAGCCGATGGCGGTGATGGCCTGTTGCTGGTTGTAGCCGACGCCCTGCGGGTCGAGGTCTGCGTCGAGGAAGGCCTCAAATCGGTCGACCTGATAGGGCGCCAGCACGCCTGCGCTCAATGCCAGACCGATCACCGCGATGCCCGAGAGCGCCAACAACAGCAGATATCGGGCCTGAATGCCGCCGGCGGTCAACATTGCGAGGGTGATGGCGCAGTAGACCAGGACCGTCCCGGACTCCCCCTCGGCCAACACCAGAAGGCTCGGGACGGCCAGCACCGCAACGCTGAGCCCGAAATGCGATGCGCCGGGCCGGCCGGAGAACCGCTCGACGAGCGACGGCGCAAGCGCGCTGCCCGGCATCTGTCCCCCACCCGACCCTGCTCGTGCCCGTGGTGAGCCCTGCAGGACGACGGCCAGACCGACGATCAGGGCCAGCTTGGTGAACTCGGAAGGTTGCAGAGCGAAGCCGCCGAAGCGGAACCATCCCTTCGTGCCACGAACCTCTGTGCCGAGCGGCGTGAGGACAAGTACCAGTGACAACGTTGCCATGCCGAGCAAAGGTCCACACCAGCGGTGTATCCGGCGGTAGTCGATGCCGGAGACCACCAGCATGAGCGTGAACCCGAAACCGAGGAACGCCACCTGTCGATACCCGAAGCCCAAGTCACCGGTCGGCCCTCGGCCGGCGCTGAAGACCATGACCGCCCCGAAGGCGGAAATGGCCAGGGTGGCGATGACAAGTGGCCAGTGGAGCAGCCGGTACTTGATCGGCTGCACCAAACCCACCGGCGCGGCCGACCAGGGTCCACCGACCTCGGCCCCCATTCGTTGGATCACTGGTCTTGGCCTGTCACTGGTCTTGGCCTGTCACTGGTCTTGGCCTGTCACTGGTCTTGATCCGTCACTGGTCTTGGTCCACGGTCAGGACCGCTCGTTGGATCTCGGGGACCGGGGTCGAGGCGGATTCGCTCAACACCCAGTCGAGGAACTGTCTGGCCACCGGGGCCGCCGCCACACCACCGAATCCGGCTTCCTCAAGCACCACGGCAAAGGCATACCGTGGCTCGGGCCAGGGGCCGAATCCTGCGAATAGCGCGATGTCGGCCTTGCCGTTCATTTCCGCGGTTCCGGTTTTGGCGGCAAGGCGGAACCGGTCGTGTGGAAACCCCGAGAAGGCGGTGGCACCGGTGCCCGTGGTCGGCACGGCGAGCAGCCCGTCGATGATTGATGAGACCGCGGCACTGTCGAGCTCCGGCTCGCTCACGATTCGCGGCTCAAACGCCAAGACGTTCGCTCCAGTGTTTCCCTCCACCAACCGGTTGACCAGGCGGGGTTGGTACTGCAGCCCGTCGACCGCCAGCGTTGCGTACGCGTTGGCGAGCTGCAGCGGCGTGACCAGAAGGTCGCCCTGACCGATGGACAGGTTCACGTTGTCTCCGGTGAACCAGCGGGGTTCGGGAAAGGCCTCGGGGTAGTTGTCGTGGTCGGCCTGACGCTGGGCGGGACCTGGCACCCGTCCGGCTGCCTCGCCCGGCAGCTCGATGCCGGTCGGTCGTCCAAGCCCGAACCGGTGGGCGACGTCCTGCATGACCTCGTCGCCGTAACGATCACGTTCGAGCCAGAACTTCTCGCCCAGCGAGTAGAAGTATGTATCGCTGGAGCGGGTGAGTGCCTCTCGTAGCGCCAACGGTCCCATGACCACGCCCTTGGCGTTGCGGAACACGCAGCCCTTCGTGGCTGCCGAGGGTCGACAGCCGCTCAGGCGGTAGGTGCCGCGGTCATTCCAGATCTCGCTCGAGCTGCGGGCGCCACTGGTGAGCGCTGCATAGGCCGGGATGGGCTTGAACGTGGAGCCCGCCGGGTACAGACCGTTGATGGCCCGGTTGAGGAACGGATCATCCGGGTTGCCGAAGAGCTCTGCGGCCGCATCATCGCCAAGCCCGAAGACAAACTCCGACGGATCAAACGACGGGAAGGACGCCAGCGCAACCACTGCACCGCTTTGTGGGTCGAGCGCAACAAAGCTGCCGGCTGGGGCTGGGGTGTCCGGGTCTTTCGAGGTCTCTTCGAGTTGTCGTTGTAGCGCTGTCTCGGCGGCTCGCTGCAAATCGATGTCGATCGTCAGGTGTAGGTCGTTCCCCGGCTCGGCCTCCTGGATGACCTCGATGGTTCGGATCACCCGGTTCTTTGAGTCAACCTCGACGTGGCGGATCTCCGGAATTCCCCGCAGCCGACGTTCAAAGATCCGCTCCAGCCCGGCCCGACCGATGTCGCTGCCCGCCCGGTACCGCTTGTTGTCGTCGACTCGGTTGAGCACGTCGGCTTCGTCGCCATCGCCAACGGTGCCCAGGTAGCCAATGGTGTGGCCGGCGGCCGCCCCATACGGGTAGGTCCTGACCGGCCGTGCGGTCACCGCTATGCCGGGCAGGTTTCGCTCGGTCAGCAAGATCCAGAGCTCCGCGGTGACGTCCTCGGCCAGCACCACCGGTTCGAGGGCCTGGCGGCGGGCCCGCTCGAAGGTCTCCTCAATAGTGACGCGATTCACGTCTCTCCCGGCCTGTCGGAGTTCATCGGCGACGGTGACGAACAGCGCTTGGCGGGCGGCCTGGTCAAGATCCACCAACGCCTCCCAGTCCATTGTCACGGTGTAGGACGAGCGGTTGCCGGCCAGCACCCGGCCCTGAACATCGAGTATCCGACCCCTGGGGGCGGGGCTCTCGATAACCCTCACCCGGTTCCCCGTGGCGATGTCCCGGTAGCCGGGCGCCGACAGGACCTGCACGTAGGCCAACCGCCCAAACAGCAGCAGAAAGGCAACGCCGACCACCAGGGCGATCACGTAGTACCCGGGGGGGTCGTCGGTGGGACGGTCGCCATCCATGCCCTGGTCTCGCATCGGGATGCTCATCATCGCCACTCCGCTGACGTCGCCGGGGTTGGGCGGTCCGACGGTTCCGGTGTTGCAAGGCCCATCCGTCCGCCGAGGGCGGCCGATAGCGGCAGGACGATGATGACGGACCAGAGGGTGACCTGGACGACGTTTGCGAAGAGGCTGGGCGGTCGAACTCCGTCGGCAATCCAGGACGCCCCGAGGACAATGGCCGAAGCGAGCAGGCATTGCACCGTGGCCAGCGACGCCACAATTTCGGTTCGACTCCTGAGGCTGCCAACGGGTACCGCTGAGGCAACGGGCCCCAAGACGCAGTAGGCCAAACCGTGGAGACCGAACAGCTTCATGTTGAACGAGTCAACCGCCAAGCCGAATACGAAGCCGGTGACCACCGACGTTGTCGGCCGCGTGAGCGAGAGAGCGATGACCACCGCCAGCGGCAGATCGAGGTAACGAAACAGCGAACCGTCGATATCGTTTATCATCAGCTATTTAACGGCGTCCACCGAGAACGCAGTGATCGGCAACCGCGCTCCCCCCGAAGAGGCAGCACCGGTCACAACCGTCATTGCCATCTCGACGATGGACCAGAGGCCGGTGAGCACCCTCATGCGGCCGGGTCGATCAGTAGCACGGTCAGGTACGAGAGCTGGTCGATCTCGGCCAGCGGCTGCAGGGTCACCTCGAGGGTGTCCAGCGTCTCGTAGCTGAGTTGATCAAGCGATCGGCTTGGTCCGGCTGGGTTGGGTGGTGAGGTCGCATCGCTGTCGTTGCTGTCATCGCTGTTCGCACCGGTATCAAGGCCGTCGGTGTTAGGGCCGTCGGCGTCATTCGCACCTGGGCTTTCATCACCGGGTGGGGACTCGATTTTCAAAACGCCGACGGGGATGCCCGCCGGATAGAGGCTTCGGTCGATCCCACTGGTCACAAAGCGTTCCCCGTCGACCACAGCTCCCAGTCGGATTGCTTCGGCCAACTCCGGCGTTGCCAGCAGGCCCATGGTGGCGCCACGGCGGCCGACCGCCAGGCCAAGACCGTTGTCGCTGCGGACGCCGACGGACACGTCGCCGTCGGTCATGAGCCGGACAACGGCGCGGTCGCCGGTGACCACTTCGACGGTGCCGACAAGCCCGCTGCCGGTCACCACCGGCATTCCTCTGGCGATGCCGTCGTCGGTCCCCTTGTCCAGCTCAACAATGCGTTCAATCGCGCTCCGCCGGTCGGCCACCACCCTGGCGGTGACCCGTTCGGTGTCGCCCAAATAGTCGATCTCGGTTGCCTGGAGCAGAGCCTGGAGATCGGATTCGAGGTCGTCCTGGCCTGCCAGGCGTCCCTCCAGCTCTGCCACCCGTCGGCGCAACTCCCCGTTTTCCTCGGCCACCTCGTCGTAGTGGACGGTTCCGTTCCATGCCCCGCCGACGGGAGCAACGGCGGCGGACAGCACCACCCGAATCGGTTGTCCAACGGAGAGCACGGTCTGGCGGGTGGCTACGATCGGCCCGAAACCGGCCGCGTCGCGCGCCAGGAATGCGGCCGCCGAGGCGACAATCAGCGGCAGCAACCGCCTGCTGCGGGTGGTCGGCAACATCGATGGGGCGGGGTGCTAGCCGGCTCGGACCCCACCGGCGATCTGATGCCGGTGGGCTTCCAGGTACATGCCGGAGCCGATGACCACGGTCTGCAGCGGGTGGTCCGCCACCCGAATCGGCATGCCGGTTTCAATCTCTAGGCGCTGCCGGAACCCGTTGAGGAGTGCGCCGCCGCCTGCCACGGTGATGCCGTGCTCCATGATGTCTGCGGCCAGTTCTGCCGGTGCCCCATCGAGGGTGAACTTGATGGCGTCGATGATGGCGGTCACCGGTTCGCTAAGTCCCTCCCGAATTTCCTGGGTGCTGGTCACGATGGTCTTCGGGAGACCGGTGACCAGGTCCCGACCGCGGATCTCCGCCTCGAACTCTTCGACCAGGTCGTGGGCGGACCCCATTTTGATCTTGATGGTCTCGGCGGTCCGTTCGCCGAGCGCCAAGCTGTATTCCTTCTTGGCGTAGTCGATGATGGCGTTGTCCAACTCGTCGCCGCCGATCCGCAGCGAGCGTGACACCACAATGCCGCCGAGGGAAATGATGGCAACCTCGGTGGTGCCACCGCCGATGTCGACAATCATCGAGCCGACCGCTTCGTTGATGGGAAGCCCGGCGCCGAGAGCCGCTGCCATCGGCTCTTCGATTACCACCGCTTCTCGTGCCCCGGCGAACTCCGCTGCGTCGCGGACCGCTCGCTGCTCAACGCCGGTGATGCCCGAAGGCACGCAGATGACCATGCGGGGCTTTGGCCCCCAACGACCGGTGGAGACCTTATGGATGAAGTAGCGGAGCATCTCCTCGCAGACATCGAAGTCTGCGATGACGCCGTCCTTCAACGGGCGGATGGCCTGGATGTGATTCGGCGTACGGCCGATCATCCGCTTTGCCTCTACCCCGACCGCGAGCGGTCGTCGGGTGTTGACGTTGATGGCAACGACCGACGGTTCGTCGAGCACGACGCCCGCACCGCGGACGTAGATCAGGGTGTTGGCAGTGCCCAAGTCCACGGCCATGTCTCGGCCACCAACGGCCCCCAACATGGACGACAAACTTGCCATTACCACTACCCAAACCAATCTCCGCCTACGAATCGTCCGCCTGGACGGATCGTAAGAGAATGGCAGGGGTGCTACAAGGACCCTTTGAATTTCTTACAAGGAGCTGCAAGCTCGGACATCGGTCCGGCTGCTGACAGCTGGCTGCGGCCGGTTAGGCCAGGCCGGGGAAGAAGATGCCGATCTCGCGCTCGGCGGACTCGTTGGAGTCCGAGCCGTGCACCAGGTTCTCGGTCATTTCAGTTCCGAAGTCTCCACGGATGGTTCCGGGAGGGGCATCGGCCGGGTTGGTGGGGCCCATCATGGTGCGGACGATCGCGTAGGTGTCATCCGGGCCTTCGAGCACGGCGAGGAACGCCGGGCTGCGGCTCATGAACGCGACCAGGTCGGGGTAGAAACCCTTCTCGACATGCTCGGCGTAGTGCTGGGAAAGCACGGCCTCGTCGAGCTTGCGGAGTTCTCCGGCAACCAGGCTCAGGCCTTTGCGTTCGAAGCGGTCAAGGATCTGACCGACGTATCCACGCTCGACCGCATCCGGCTTACAAATGATGAAAGTTCGGCTCACTCAGCGGAGGCTATCGGTTTCCGCTCAAGGAAATCGCAGTAGGCGCCGAAGTAGTCTCAATGGACGAGAGTGCTGCTGCCGACGACGCGCAACGGGGAGCAACCCTTGTGGAGTACGCACTCCTGGCGTCACTGATAATCGGGGCCACGCTGTTTGCGATTGAGGGCCTTACCGATACCTCCGGTTCCTACCTCAGCACGACCGGCGATGACATCGGCGAACCGCGTGAGCGCATCGCCGACATGGACCCCGACCTTCCGGATCCACCCGCATGGGTGAACTAGCCGTCCCGGGGCAAGGTCACGGAAGTCAGAATCTCAACCGCTGCTCAAATCTGTCGATACGAGTCTTGTGACCAGTTTCTTGGCGAGAAGGCGCTCATGGCGCGACGGGCGGTCCGAGCGCGGTGCCGCCCTTATTGAAGCGGCGATGATCACGCCGGTATTTCTGCTTGTCATTTTCTCGATTTTCGAGATGGGTCTGCTCTTTCGAGATTCGCTGACCACCGACAATGCCAGTCGCGAAGGGGCACGGGCTGCCAGCACCAGAGGCAACCGTGATGACGCCGACTACTACATCCTGCGGACCATCGAGCACGGTCTTGAAGCCATGGGCCTTGAGCGCCTGCAGGTTGTTGTGGTCTTCGAAGCGACCGGGCCAGATGACACCGTGCCTGCATCTTGCCTCACCGCTTCCCAGCCTGGACTCTGCAACCGCTATACCGCTGCCGACTTTTTTGCCGAACTCGATACCGCTGGCGGCGCCGACACTGGAAATTTCCGGTGCGGGACCAGGGACTCCGCGTGGTGTCCAACGACCAGGGAAACCAGCCTGGCGGCGGGAACCGACTTCATTGGTGTGCATGTCGAGACGCGACATGACTTCATCACCGGTTTCTTTTCCGGCGGAAACGACCTTGGCGAAACAACGATTCTTCGACTCGAACCGGACGAGGACTGACGATGACTCTGGGACGACTGCGGCCGTTGCGCCGCCCACGCCGCTCTGCGGACAGCGAATGCACCGAGCATCCTGAATGCACCGAGCATCGCAAATGTTCCAAGCACCCTGCACGCTCCGAGCGGGGCGCCGCTCTCGTTGAATTCTCGCTTATCGCCACCCTCTTCTTCACCATGGCTTTCGGAACGTTCGAGATGGGTCTGGCCTGGAGCGACAGTCAGTTGGTCACCCAGGCCGCCAGGACGGGCGCCCGTTCCGGCACCCAGCTCGGCGTGAACGCCGCGGCTGATTCATTCGCGGTCGAAGCGATCGAAGCCGGCCTCGGCGATCTGAGGAACGACCTGACTCGGATTGTCATCTATGACGCAAACGCTGTTGACGGGTCCATGCCTCCGTCGTGCGAGAGCGCCCTACCGCCCGGCATCGCCGGTCTGTGCAGCGTGTACGACGCGTCGGACTTCGGCACCTACGGCGCCTGGGTTGACGGCGCGTGGCTTCCGTCCAGCAGAGACAACGACTCCGACACCGCTGACTACATCGGCGTCCAGGTCGAGGTTGCCCGACCATACGTGACCGGGTTTTTCAGTGGCTCGACGTTCACCATCATCGACACCACCGTGATGCGCATCGAACCGGACGCAGGTGACTGACATGACTCTTCAGCTCAAAGACCAAGACACTGCAGCAAACGCAGGTGAGAAGGGCTTCATCCTGGCCCAGGCGGCGTTGCTCCTCATCCCGCTAATGATCTTTGCTGCGTTCGCCACCGACATCGGCTCGTGGTATCTCGAAGGCCAGAAGGTGCAGCGCGGCGCAGACGCGGCAGCGCTGGCCGGCGTGACGTTTCTACCGGACACCGCAGCAGCAGAGCAGGCAGCCCGTGAAGCGGCCGCCCGCAACGGCTACACCGATGCCACGCCTGGCAACAACTCCGACTTCGACACCGGCCCACTCCCCCAGATCCGTGTGACGTCCTACGGCGGCGAGGGCCTTGAGGTGGAGATCAAGACCGAGGCCTCGGCGTTCCTCGGACGAGTCGTTCTGGACTCGATCGAGGTGGAGCGTTATGGCGTCGCCGAGTACATCCAGCCGGTCCACCTTGGCAACCCAACGTCGGGCCTCGGCACCGGTGACATTTCGCCTGCCGCTCTCGGTCTCCCGAACGATCAAATGTGGCTTGCCATCAACGCCTACTGCAGCGACCACGAGCAGGGTGACCCGTTCGCCGTTGGCTACTACGACGGGCCAGGGGGCCAGATTCGGACCTGCCGTTCCGACGGCAGCCTCAACGCCGGCAGCCAGCCAAACCCCACCTATGACCCCGACGGCTACGTATTCATCGCCGAGTATCAGCCGGGCTCACCCCCGATTGACATTGGCGTGTACGAGCCGGGCACCCAGTGCTGGAGCCACGGCGGCAATACCGGCGACTACAACGTCGGGCCGATCCTGAACTTCGAGGTCTACGGACCGAGCGCCACGACCGACCACATGGGTTTCATCAACTCAAACGCGCCGATCGCCACGATCAGCTACCCCCGCAACGCCTGCATCAACAACGCTCCGAACGGCGACGGCTGGTGGCCGCTGCTTACCGGTGGTGCCACCCCTTCGAGCGACGGTGGCTACTACTACGTCAAGGCCGGGTCCCGAAACCCGACGTCGGCTAACTCGTACCCCAGCGACAATTACCTGGCCGAGTACTTCATCAACAACTTCTCGCTTCGGACCGTGCGAACGGGCAACACGACGCTGTGCGCTTTCTCCGCTGCAGACCCAACCTGTCCGCAGATCTACGCCCTCGACTGGCTGCCGCTGTTCCGTGAGGCGCCGAATAACGAGTCTGCGTTCTACCTTGCCGAGGTTGATGACAGTCACGCCGGTGAGCGCATGATCGTCACGTTCTTCGACGCTGCGGAGGGTATCGAAAACCTGCAGTTCGTCGATTCGAATGGCACCGCAATGCCGTTCAACTGGGCCTACACCGATCAAAGCGATGGTGGTTTGAGCGGCGGCGGCTTCCTTGAGACCCCGCTTGCGCCATCCACCGACACCTGCAATTGGCTCGGCGGGGGCGGCAACCCGTGCCTGGTAACGACGTACCGGCCTGACTGGAACGATCACTTCGTTCGCATCGAAATTGATATTCCGGACAGCTACACCTGTGGCGCCGACTGTTGGTGGACCATCCGCTACGTCACCGGATCAAACCCGACCGACCGCTCCACCTGGTCAATCTTCCTTGAAGGTGACCCCGTCCGCCTGGTCGAGTAGCGGCGGTACTGCGCGGCCAGCTATTCGGCGGTGATGGCCGAACGGATGTCGCCAACCACATAGAGGCTGCCCGCCACCAGGATGAGGTCATCATCCGCGGTGACGGCCCTAGCCCGATGTAGCGCTTCGACGGGTTTGCGGACCACTTCGGCCGAGATCCCAAGGGCGGTGGCCGCCAGGGCAATGTCTTCGGCGGCGATGGCTCGTGACCAGTTCGGCTCGGTGCAGATCACGGCGTCGAAGTCCTGGGCGCCGAGTGCAAGCAGCATCTCTGCGGGGTCTTTGCCGGACAACAGGCCGACCACCAGCACCCAGGACCCGAGACGGGCGAACTCTTCGGTGAGGGTGCCGTAGGCCGCGGCGGCGCCGTCAGGATTGTGGGCGCCGTCCAAGATGATGGTGGGGTCGTGCGCCACCACTTCAAACCGGCCGGGGAAATGGACCGTGCTCAGGGCAGCGTTGATCAGCTCTTCGGGCGTCGGTTTGTCGAAGAATGCCTCGACAGCGGCGATGGCGGTGGCGGCGTTGTCTCCTTGGTGGGCGCCGTGGGCGGGTACGAACAGAGTGTCGTAGCTCTCGCCTGGGGTGCGCAGGTCGATGACCCGACCGCCGACGGCCAGGCTGTTGCTCTCCACCTCGAAGTCTCGACCGGCGATCCACATGCCGGCTGACTCTTCGGCTTCGAAGACCTCCTGATGTTCGGTCATCGGCGATCCGAGCACCACGTGGCTGCTGGGCTTGATGATGCCGGCCTTTTCGGTGGCGACGGCTCGCTGCCAGCCATCTGCGCCGTCGGTGTGATCCTTGCCGACGTTGGTGATGACTGCGACCTCTGAGTCGACAACGTTGGTTGCGTCGTAGCGGCCGAGCAGGCCGACTTCGATGACGGCCACGTCAACGCCTTGCTCAGCGAACCAGACGAACGCTGCGGCGGTCAGCAGCTCGAAACGGCTCGGCGTTCGCTCGATGAGCGGTTCAACCGCGGCCAGCAGACCCATGATTCGGCCGAACTCGTCGTCGGGGATGTCGTTGCCATCCCAGTTGATGCGTTCGTTCACCTTGTCCATGTTCGGGCTGCTGTAGAGCCCGACGGACAGGTCCATGGCTCGGAGGATGGCGGCCGCCATCTTGCCGGTGGATCCTTTGCCGTTTGTGCCGGTGATGTGGATGGATTTGAAGGCGTGCTGGGGGTCGCCCAAGGCGGCGAGCACTGCGAGCATCGGCTCCAAGCTGAGACCGTCGACCTGTCCCGCTGTTGGCATGGAAGGTGTGAACCGGCCGGAGCGGTTTCCTTCGAGGTTGGTGTGGCTGTCCAGGAAGGCCAGCGCGCTCTGATAATCCAACTGACGACCAGCCTTGCTGTTGCGGACACGAGGCGACGATCGCCGAATGTTCAGGCTATCTGGAAGCTATCCGGTCGGATTCCTCCCGCCGGTGCGTTGCGTCTGTTTGGTTGCCTACCGCTGGGTCAGGATGCGGCGCGGCGTTGACGGCGGGTTTCGCTCTTGGGCACCAGCGTCGGGTTGACCCGGTCGAGCACGACCGCTTTGTCGAGGACGCATTTGCCGACGTCTTCACGACTGGGGATGTCGTACATCACGTCGAGCAGGACCTCTTCGAGGATGGCCCGCAGGCCGCGGGCGCCGGTGCCACGCAGCAGCGCCTGATCGGCGATGGCGTCGAGTGCGTCTTCGGCGAACTCGAGTTCGACCTCTTCCATCTCAAAGAACTTCTGATACTGCTTAGTGAGGGCGTTCTTCGGCTCAACCAGGATGCGGATAAGGGCTTCCTTGGTGAGCTTGGTAACGGTGCCGATGACCGGCAAGCGGCCGACAAATTCTG
This sequence comes from uncultured Acidimicrobiaceae bacterium, assembly GCA_964609665.1. GTDB lineage: Bacteria > Actinomycetota > Acidimicrobiia > Acidimicrobiales > SZUA-35 > JAHELU01. The sequence goes on along the minus strand of CAZSTV010000187.1, from coordinate 167 downwards.
GGATGAGGCCGAACTTGAGCAGATCCTCGGGCTTGACCTCGGCATAGACGTCGTCGAAGGTCCGTGCTTCCTCGGTACGGGCTTCGGCGGTGAAGCCGATGGAGCGGGTACCGAGGCGACTTTCGATGATGTCTTCGATGCCTGCGAAGGCGCCACCGCAGATGAAC
>CAZSTV010000186.1:0-11688 GCA_964609665.1 uncultured Acidimicrobiaceae bacterium | reverse complement strand
ACCAAAGCTGGTACGCAAGGCCGGGTTCCAGTGATTCGAGCCCTTCTGCGGTGATAAGAACCTGGTCTCGCTGTGCTGACCACACCACCTCGACGGTTCCTGCGCTGCCGGTCAATTCGGTGGTTATGGCGTCAGGGGCGGCGATGAGCAGGTCGGTTTGGTTTGGTCGAGATCTGATGGTGGTGCCGACAATCCCGACCACAAAAACTACGGCGGCTGCGGCTGCTGCCAGCAGTATCGGCCGTGGGGTGTTGCGCCGTCTTCGCTGATCGAGGTCGACGACCGAGTCGGGGAGCAGCGGCGAGACCTGGCGGGTGGTTTGGACAGCGGCGGTGACCGAACGGTTCAGTGAGGCTGGAGGCGTTGTTGCTTCGGCGTCGGCAAGGTGGGTTGTGGTTTCTTGAAATTCGAGTACTTCACGAGCACAGATATCACAGGACGGGTAGTGGGCTTCGAACGATCGTCGTTCTTGTTCGTCAAGTGCGTTGAATGCGTATGCGGCGGCGAGGTGGTGCAGGTGGTCGGTCATGGTGTCACCTCCAGGTGATCTCGTAGTTTGATAAGACCGTCGCGTATGCGGGTTTTGACGGTTCCTTCTGGTGTGTCGAGGAGCACGGCAACTTCACGGTAGGTGTGACCGCCGTAGTAGGCCAATGTGACCGCTTCCCGTTGGGCGTCGTTGAGTAGGTCGAGCGCTTGACGTACCTGTGTGACTTCAAAGCGCTCAACGACCGATTCAACGGTGTCGTCATGAGCGATGGATGCCTTGTGCCCCTCGCGTTCTGTTCGTCGACGGTGTGCTTGTTCTGAGCGGACCCGGTCGACTGCCCGGCGGTGGGCGATCGTGGCGCTCCAGCTCTTGGCCGAGCCTCGTTCTGCGTCGAAACGCGGGGCGAGGCGCCAGAGCTCGACGAACACCTCTTGCGCTACCTCTTCAGCGATTGCCGGATCGCGGAGAACCTTTAACCCGATGCCGTAGACGAGCGGTGACATCAGTTCGTAGAACGTCTGGAAAGCCGACTCGTCGCCCCGACCAGCGGCACGAAGGCTGGACGTGATCGCTCGATCCCGTTCTTCCGTGTTGTCTGCAGCGCTTGTCTCTTGGTCGGTTTTAGGGACCGAACGGAGTCTTCGAAGGGGTTTCACATCGCCCATGGTGTCAGCTCTGCTCCGTCCGGTGTCACATGGTTGGTTCGGTGCCGTCCGGCGGTCCGGATTGCTCGATCGACTACAAATACTCGTCCCGTAGTGGCGCCGGGTAACAGGCCAATACCCAGAGCGAACAGATCCGAACCACTACCATGAACTCGTCAACGCAATCCGATAGACCTCGTCGTTCAATCCTGACGGGCGCCTCGGCCGGCCTGGTCAGTGCCGCTCTTGGCCTTGGCGTGGCAGAACTTGTCGCTGCGGTATCTCGCACCTTCACCTCACCGGTTATCGCGGTTGGTGATCGTGTGGTCGATCTTGTCCCAACAGCACTGAAGGATCTGGCTATTTCGCTGTTTGGGACAAAGGACAAGATCGCACTGCTCGTTGGTATCGCGATAGCGATAGCGCTGTATTCGGCCCTCCTCGGTGTCCTGGCATCACGGAATCGGTTGCGGCTTACGGGCGCCGGTGTTGCCCTGTTCGCCCTGATCGGATCTCTTGCGGCGCTTGGTGAGCGAACTGGCGCCGCCTGGTACACCCCTCTCCCAACCGTGGTCGGCGCAGTTGTGGCCGGGGCCGCACTGCTCTTCTACGCACGCCGCATATTCAACCCGGACCGGGAACCCGCTTCGGAGATGCTGCACCCAACGCCCCGGCGTCGTTTTCTGGCCGCCACCGGCGTAATGGCTGCTGGCGCCGGACTTACGGCGTTTAGCGGGCGTCGCCTTTCGGAGCGGTTCAGTGCAGCTGATTCGCGGGCTGCCGTAACCCTCCCTTCGCCAGTGGAAGCGCTGCCGATTGCTCCAGACGGTATCCAGGCCACGAACGCTGCACCGTTCTTCACCCCCAATGCCGATTTCTACCGCATCGACACAGCCCTGGTTGTGCCCCAGGTCCCGATCGAAACCTGGACGCTACGGGTCACGGGCCTGGTTGACCAAGAACTAACGCTGGATTACCAGGGCCTCCTCGAGCGTGACCTGATCGAGCGGGACATCACCCTCACCTGTGTTTCCAACACCGTCGGCGGCGAGTTGATGGGCACCGCTCGCTGGGTTGGAGCCCGGCTTGATGACCTTCTTGACGAGGCCGGCATTCAATCGACTGCCGATCAGATCGTCGGACGCTCGGTTGACGGGTACACCTGCGGGTTTCCAACGGCCACCCTCGATGGGCGCGACGCGCTTGTTGCGGTGGCCATGAATGGCGAAGCTCTCCCGCTGGAACACGGCTTCCCGGCTCGTCTGATCGTCCCCGGCCTCTATGGTTATGTATCGGCCACCAAATGGCTCAGCGAAATCGAGCTCACCACCTTTGATGCGTTCGATCACTACTGGGTCCCACGGGGTTATGCCGCCGAAGCGCCAATCAAACTCCAGAGCCGCATCGACACCCCGAGGGGCCTGGACCGTATCGACCCGGGACCGTTTGTCGTTGGTGGCGTCGCATGGGCCCAGACCGTCGGCATCGAAGCCGTCGAGATCTCCGTTGATGATGGCGACTGGGAACCCGCCGACCTCGCTGACGAACTGAACGACATGACCTGGCGCCAATGGTCCTTTCCCTGGACCGCCACCCCGGGCCGCCACTCAATCAAAGTTCGAGCAAAAGATCGAAATGGAGCAATCCAGACTCCAGACAGGTCCGAACCACTTCCAAACGGAGCGACAGGACATCACAAAATCGTGGTCCTGGTCAACGAGGCCTAGAAGTCCAAACTCCACAAGAACCCCCCCTAGCAAGCCCAATGAAAGGCAAGCAACAACAATGACTACTCAGATTCCCCGCGCACCAAAACCTAAGACCCGCAGTGGTCGCCGCCTTGGTGCACTCCTTGCCGCCGGAGGCCTTTTCCTGGCAGCGTGCGGTGATGACGCCACCGTCGAAGACGCAGCCCCTGCCGAAGAGGCAATGGAGGAAACGACCGAAACGGTCGACATGCTTGGCGCATTCGGACCCGCCTGTGATGCGGTGCCCGCTGATGGTGAGGGATCGTTTGCCGGTATGGCCGATGACACTGCGGCCACCGCTGCATCCAACAACCCGCTGCTCAGCACCCTGGTGACTGCGGTTGTTGAGGCCGATCTTGTCGACACGCTAAACAGCGACGGCCCGTTCACGATCTTTGCCCCGACCAACGACGCCTTTGCCGCAATCCCAGAAGATGTGTTGAGCGCTGTCCTAGCCGACAAAGACCTCCTGACCAGCGTGCTCACCTACCACGTCCTCCCCGGCGATTCGCTGGAAGCGGACGGTCTCGCCGGAACAACCGTTGCTACCGTCGAAGGCGGCGAAGTCACGTTCGGAGCCGACGGCACAGCGGTGAACGACTCAAACGTGATCTGCTCAAACGTCCCGGTCGCCAACGGCACCGTGCATATCATCGACAACGTCCTGCTCCCCCAGGTCGCCCTCGACGCCATCGCGGCAATGAACGACGACGGCACTATGGAGGATGACGCCATGGAAGAAGACACCATGACTGACGGTGAACTCGCTCCGACCGGTGCTGCTTGCTCAGCGGTGCCCACTGAAGGTGAAGGGTCCTTTGCTGGCATGGCCGATGACACTGCCGCTACCGCTGCATCCAACAACCCGCTGCTCAGCACGCTGGTAACCGCAGTGGTGGAAGCCGATCTTGTCGACACGCTGAATAGCGACGGACCGTTCACTATCTTCGCTCCGACCAACGACGCCTTTGGCGCACTCCCCGAGGAAGACCTCAACGCCGTTCTTGCGGACAAAGACCTCCTCACCAGCGTTCTCACCTACCACGTCATCGCCGGTGAGAAACTCAGCTCTACGGATCTGATCGCCGCTGGCACTGCCACAACCGTCAACGGAGCCGAACTCACCTTCGCCGCCGACAGCGACGTGCTGACAATCAACGGCGCCACCAGCCTCTGCGTTGACGTCCCAACCGCCAACGCCACGGTGCACATCATCGACACGGTGCTCCTGCCGAGCAGCTGACCAAACCGTAAGCCACCACAACTACACAGAACGGCGAAGAGCCGAGCCTCAATGGGCTCGGCTCTTCCCTTTGACGCTTGCCGTAATCCGACCTGTGATATCTGCGCCCAAGAAGTGACACACGACGATCAGGTCGCGCCAGCTCCGGACGTTCACCATCAACCAGAACGGCGACACGACCGCACTCCTCGATGTCGACGACTTCGACCCCCAAGGCTGGGGCGTGACCGTCGAACCAAGCGCGGGGTCACGCCAGCCGACTTCCGAAGTCCTCTACAGCGGCACGATCTGATCACAAGGACTGTTAGATCTGACCGTCCAAGGCCGACCAAACACGCAACATTTGTTAACGGCCCAATACACAGACCCCGTGCTTCCGAACCGTTAGTGGAGAAACAAACATCCACATGCGTACGGAGGAACTGTTCCAGGGGTATCGGTAGCAAATGGACAGGATCCAACGCTTCGGCGGAGCGTCGTCACCTCAGCAGTAGATCGAAACACTGACGGGGACGCAAGGACGCTGAGTGCGGTGAGTGATGAAGAGGCCTGAAGACCGGGATCGATACTCCTTGTCCAAGACTAAACAATCGACTCGATCAGTCTTCTGCGCTACGGTCTGACCACATCCAGCCTTGGCGTTCGGGCCTGGCTGCGATCCCGCCGCAAGCCGAAGGAGCGATTGTGTTCGATTTTTCGCGCCGGATCATTCTGCATTCCTCAGTCGGCGCCGGGGCGGACCGTGGTGTCGGCTGCCCTCGTCGCCCCCCAACACGCTGTTCCATTCCCAAAAGGCCGTCCAAGTTAAGAGGCCAGACATGAAGCGATCACGCCTGATTGCCGTTGCGTTTGCCACCATAATCGCAACCGTTGCAGCCGCTGCATCCAGCTCTGCTGCCGTCAGTTACTCACCAACGTCGGATAGTTGTGAGCTGATCCCTCTCATGGTCAATGAGGGTCCAGACAGGCGAGAGCGGCTTGGACTCTCCTCCGAGCCCAGAGGCGACTCAACCGAGATCCGGTACGGAGAACCTGTCACCGTCGCCGAGGCCCGCCAAATCGACGAGCTCGCCAAGCTGGAGGTGGATGTACGCGACGAGGCAGCATTCGAAGCGGCCGCCATCAAACGATTCGGGGACAGCTACGTTGGTATTCGCTGGGACCAGGTGGCCGGTGGCTACGTCGTCTCGGTTGCAGACTCGGCGGAAGGTCGTGACCAAGTCTCGGCAGATCTGGAGAGATCCTTCGACGTCCGCATTGCAGGCGTTGAGGTCATCGATGACGCCGTGCCTCAGAAGATCTGGGAGGATCAGTACGAACGGCTAGTCAAATTGCAGGCCGTTCTTCGTGAATAACTATCTATAAGTGAGTTCTCGGTCGATGTCTCCTGCGGACACTATCTCTTCGAGGTCGATCCCGGCCACCAAGTTGGCCGGAATGAACTCCAGAGGTGGCTAGAAGGACAAGATCCAGCACTCGCAGAGGTCAAGTTCGCCATCAACGTTCTCGAAGAGGGCGAGCAGACTAGACCGCTCGCCCGAGATACCGCATACAACCCGCACCGTGGTGGGCAGGAAATCCGCGCTGGTGGGGGCCGCTGCACTTCCTCGATCCCGATGTACAAGAACGAACCGGGCGGCGGAGTCAGCTGGTGGGCGGTTACAGCAGCGCACTGTCTCCCGGATCAACCAGGGTACGTGAGCGGTACATTCGGCACCGACAGCCTTAACTGGACCATAGGCACAACGATTGATTTCGACATCAATCCAGGCCCGTCGACCACATACCATGTCTACGGAGGCCAGTACGACATCGCCGTCGTCCAGATGGACCGCAGCGGCGTCGCGTTGACGATCACCGACGAACACTGGTGGGGCGACCAGACTCAGGCAATGGACTGGTGGCAATGGGACCCGTGGAACGAGGTAACCGGTGGACCAGGCATCGTCGGCCACACAATTTGCCAGTCGGGTGACAGCACCAACGACCCCAACAACTGCGGCGAGCTGATCAGCAAAACGCACACCATCAGCTACAACGCCACGCAGTCCAAACACGGGGTGCCAATAGACTTCGACAACATCCGCCGCGTGGTCGGTGCCGGCGGCATCAGCGGAGACTCGGGGGGCACCGTGTGGCGTGAGTCGGGTACCACGCAGTGGTATGTCGGGATCTTCCACGGCGGCAGTTCGAGCTTCCTCAACTACACCCACCTCCGGGCAGCGAGGGACTTCTTCGGCCTTACTGCGCCCGCTCAGATGTGGTAGGCCCACCGCAGACCGACGACTCGGACTTTACGATTCAGCGAGTTCCTGTGGCGTCAGGAACCAGCCGCCTCAGGAAAGCCGTCCAATGTCTCATGAACAGACCAGTCAGCCTTGTACTCGCACTTGCTCTTCTGGCCGCAGCCTGCGGTAGTCAAGACGAAACGGCGTCGGCGGCGGCCGAATCGAACTTAGGTGATCTAACCACTACGACGTCAGAAGTATCCATGCCTCCAACGATCGACGCTGAAGACTTACGCGACGCTCAATCTCACGTCAAACTTCCGCAGCTCGTGGGGCTGACCGAGGCAGAAGCGAGGGAGTGGGCTGAAGCGTCCGGGTTCGTCGACGTTGTGACCGCAGATGAGGAGGTACCCGCTGTCTTCGTCCCTTGGGAACGGGTAACCCTTTCACTGGACAGCGATGGGATAGTCACTGCGGCCGCAGCCGGTTAGCTCAAGGTGCCGGGTTGATCACCTGCCCAGATCGGATGGGCCAGACCGCAACGCTACATAGTGATGGCCGCTCATTGGCGGTAGCGGCGGCCTCGGTCGTGCTCCGCGGTGAGGGCAGCTACGGCTTCTACGCTGGGTTTGGCGCTTCGAGGGGCCAACGTCTGGGTCGACCACAGCCGCCGATACCGCAACCCGACCGACTACCTCATCCCGCTCGATCGGTGGGACCGTCTCCGGCCCGAGTTTCCCGACCTGACTGGTATCCCGCTCGACCCACAACGCCGCCTCGACGAACTCAGCGAGGATCTCAACGCCCACCTCGCCGGTCTCGACGAGGTTCTCGATAGCCCAGAGTCCGTTCGGATCGACGAGGGCCGCCTGGTCGTACCTGCTCTGCCAGCAGAGCCCGGCGACGAGGCCCTCGATCAGCTGCGCACCACGATCGCGTCGATGCTCCCCGAGATCGACTTGATCGACCTTCTGGTCGAGGTCGACCGCTGGTGCGGGTTCCTCGATCAGCTCACCCACGCCGACAACGCCACCACCCGCACCGCCGACCAACGGCAACGGCTGCTCGCCGCGGTGATGGCCCATGGCTGCAACTTCGGTATCGATACCATGGCCCGCCTCGCCGGGTTCAGCGCCGACCAGCTGGCCTGGACCAACACCTGGCACCTCCGAACCGAAACCGTTCGAGCGGCCAACGACCAGATCGTCAACCACCAGATCCATCAGCCCCTCGCCGAGCATTGGGGCACCGGCACGCTCTCATCCTCCGATGGCCAACGGTTCCCGGTATCCGTTCGCTCACCCCGGGCCCGGCACATGCGCCGCTACTTCACCGGCACCGGAGCCACCATCTACACCTGGACCTCAGATCGGCACGCCCAATACGGCACCCGAGTCATCCCGACCACCGTCCGCGAAGCCACCTACGTGCTCGACGCCATCTTCGACAACGAAACCGACCTCGAGATCGACGAGCACACCACCGACACCGCCGGCTACACCGACCTCGTCTACGGCCTGTTCGACCTCACCGGCCTCCGGTTCTCACCCCGCATCCGTGACCTCGCCGACCAACGACTCTGGCGACTCCCCACCACCCCGACCGACGGCCCCGCCGCTGGGCTCCTCCAACACCGGATCCGGCCGCAACGCTTCGTCGACCGATGGGACGACATGCTCCGAGTGGCCGCCACGATCCGCCACGGCTACCTCCCGGCATCCACCCTCGTATCCCGCCTTCAAGGATCAGCCCGACAGAACCAGCTCACCCAGGCCATCCAGGAATACGGCAGGATCGCCAAGACCATCTCCATTCTCCGCTACCTGCACAACAGCGAACACCGCCGGAGGATCCACGACCAGCTCAACAAAGGCGAATCACTCCACGCCCTCCGACGTGGGCTGCTGTTCGCCAACCTCGGCCAGATCAGACGACGTAACACCGGCGATCAAGACCTCCAAGGCGAGTGCCTCACCCTGCTCACCAACGCCATCGTCTGCTGGAACACCGTCTACACGAGCGCAGCCATCGATCACCTCGCCGCCAACGGCCACACCATCACCGACCAGCAGCGGCGCCGGCTCTCACCCGCCGTGCGCGATCACATCAACCCCTACGGCCGATACGACTTCAATCACACCACCCAACCCACGGAGGGCCAGCTCCGACCCCTACGCACCTGAAGCGTTGGATCCTGTCCATTTACTACGGGTACCCCTTCCATGAAGAAACTACTTGCAAGCCTCGCCGTTGGCGGCGTGACCACCCTGGCCCTTGTCGCCCCGGCCGCCGCAGCTCACGAGGGCTCGGTCTATGAAGGGCAGCTCTGGCCACTCAACAATTCAGGGGCCAGCGGCTCAACTACCGTCACTGTTTCTGACGACGGTGAAACCATGACCGTCATGGTCGCAGCAGACGGCCTGAACCTCGACGGCCCACACGCCATGCATATCCACGGCATCGTCGACGGTGACGAAGTCTCGGCTTCGACCTGCCCAACCGCAGCCGACGACAGCGACAGTGATGGCGTACTCACCGTGCTCGAAGGCGCCCCAAAGTACGGAGGAGTCCAGGTCAGCCTCACCACCGAAGGCGACACCAGCCCCGACTCAGCGTTGGCCATCGACCGGTTCCCTACCGGAACCTCGATTGACTACCTCCGAGCCGAGATCCCAATCCCCGATGCGTTGAAACCGAACCTCGGCAAGTTGCACGTTGTGGTCCACGGCATCGACGAAAACGGAAACGGCATGCTCGACCTCGACCAAGACGAACGCTCATCGCTGACCGACGACCTCCCCCGCGAAGGCACCGCTCCCGCCCTCTGCGGAACCCTGGCCATCACCGCAACCGGGCCCATCCAAACCGGCGGCGGCGGACTCGCACCAAACACCGACAATTCCACCGCACCGATCGCAGCTATCGCTGGACTCGGCCTGGTCGGAACCGCTGTCCTGGCAGGCCGGAACCGTCACCGGACCGTCTAGACACCGGAGCAGATCAACCGCCGCCCCGCCCACCGGCGCCGGTGGCCGGGTCGCAAACTCTGCAGAGAGGCCTGTCGTGAAACCACCAATCAACCGGATCGCCTTGAATCAACCGTCCAGAATCATTGCCGTTCTCCTAGCGGTGGCGTTGGTGACCGCCGGTTGCTCGAGCGCCGCACCGGACCAACCAACCACAGCTATTAAGCCAGCTCCGCGGGCTGAGACGACCACACCTCCACCCCCAGCACCCGACAGCACCACGACCGAAGCGCCGCCAACACAAGGCCCTGACCAGATCGAATACCCGGCGGGCATCGTCCCAACCCGACTGGAAATCCCGTCCATAGGAGTCGATGCCACGATCCTGGAACTCGATCTACGAGGCGATGAACCGCAGGTACCGGCCAACTTCGACGACACCGGCTGGTACCAACAAACCCGTCTCCCCGGCGAAATCGGGCCCTCAGTCATCGCAGGCCATATCGATTCCGTCAACGGTCCAGCAGTATTCGTCAACCTCGACAAACTCGTGCCCGGCGACCAAATCGCCGTGTCAAACCGAGATGGCGAAACACGCACCTTCGTCGTAACCCACACTGGCCAATACCCAAAAACCGACCTACCAACCGAAGTCTTCGGGTTCGACAAACCACTCCCCGAACTCCGCCTCATCACTTGCGGAGGCACCTTCAACCCCACGTCTGGCCACTACCGCGACAACTACGTCGTCTACGCCGAACTCAAAACCTAAACCCGCTCGTTGTTCCAAGACCGGGTTTCGGTGATGTCTATAAGCTTGACGTCGCCGAACAAACGTAAGGACCTGGAAAAATGTGAGGCCAGAAGGCCTCGACCCAGATCTGGTAGCCGTTATCGTTTGGATGGAAGCGGTCGCCGGCACGGTTCCCTCGCCAAGTCACCAGTCGCTCGTCCACATCGGCGATCGGCACGGACAACCGTTCAGCCTCACGTCTGAGGTGACGGTTGAGGCTTTTCGCGGCCGCGCTGCCTCGGGCCGGGACCGTCGCGAAAATCGCGCCCTGAGGAAGTAGCTCAAGCAACCTCGACAACTCGCGCCGCGTCCGAAACATCCGAGCAGATCGAACCAAATCGTTACTCCCGACGGTACACATCACCAACATCGTCGAAACATCAGCAGCAGCGAGCGCCGGCAACTGAGTCTCGATCACGTCGCCAATCTTGGCCCCAGAACGAGATAGGTTTAGTACCGGCGGCAAGATGCCAGCGGTCGCCAGTTCTTGGCGGATACGGCCGACATAACCGGCCGAGGCTTCCGACGCTCCGATGCCCTGAGCGAGCGAATCGCCAAGAGCGACCACGACGTGCCCATCGCAAGACAACGCCTCCAAGCCAGCCGCCCGCCAGACATCGGCGAAACTCGCCATCTGATCCGCGGTACGGGCTATGCCTGGCAGAAAGCTGGCTCGACGGATCAACCAGCCCGGTGAGACAGGCTCAAAAGCAGCAACAAGTGCAGGATCCACCCCAAACACATCGGCCAATCCGGGCCCGGAATCAACTGCTTATGGTGCGACCGCCGAAAGCAGGCGCATTCGAGTTGCCGAAAGTTGGGATCCCACCCAACCGGGTCGTGACAGTCCCGGCTAGGGCTGGTGTTCCTGGCGTTGGATCCTGTCCACTTGCCACGGGTACACCTTTTGTCATTTTCGATCTGATGAACGAGCTCAGTAGCGGCAGCAGCGGCTGGGATTTCGGGCTGAGAGTCTCTTTCCTACAAGTGGCCTGGTTGAGTTGCACTGTCTGAGATCAGCCGACCTACGACAGTACTACCGTGTGGCCATGCCCTACCGCTCCATCGGCCGCCTCGCTCTGTTATTGGTCCCGGTGGTGGTTGTCAGCTGTGGTACAGCTGTCACAGGTTCGGGGGGCCGTGCGGACGTTTTCGAGGCGGTTCGAACAGCCCCCGCAACGGTTGGCCTGTCCGTGGCCTCCTGCAACCAGGGACCATTCGTCGCTGAGCTAGAACAAACAGCTCCCGGCGAATACGAAGTCTTGGTTCGAACTCAGGCGCCGAACAACGGGGAAGATTGCAACGATACGATCACCATCGAAATCGACCCGACCCACCCGACCGTCGACATCATCGACCGAGCCTCAGGAGAGACCTTCAAACTTCTCGGAACCGGGGCGCCCCCACCTCTCGGGCTGAATGGGGTTTGGCGCATGACCACCGCCGACACCGGTCACCCAGTCGTGGCCGGTCGGACAACAGTAGAGGTGCCTGAGATCACGATCCGAGCTAGTGAGGGTTCCGGCGTTATCGAGGGCAACTTTGGATGTAATGACCTCGCTATCGAGGTCACCTT
>CAZSTV010000185.1:5085-11907 GCA_964609665.1 uncultured Acidimicrobiaceae bacterium | reverse complement strand
CCCACATCATCAGCTTGGAAGGCTGAGGTTCTAGCCATTGAACTACGCCCGCAGGGCGTTCGCCGGTGGTGGCGATTGCTTGCAACAGGGTAGCGCACCCCGTTGCCATCCGGCGAGGATTTGGGCATTTGGGGCGGGCCTGGACGGGGGAGTGTGGGCTAGCCGACGACCGGGCACTACGGCCTACGGGCGGGATCGGGCTAGGGTCCGACCTTCAGTAAAACGGTCCGTCGGCACTCGGCGGAGAAGGGCTTGTGGAGCACATGCAGATCAACGACCTGTTCGATGTCAGTGGCAAGGTGGCCATCGTCACCGGAGGCTCCCGAGGAATCGGTGAGATGATCGCCGAAGGCCTGGTCGTCAACGGCGTGCGGGTCTACATCACCGCTCGCAAGGCCGCCGCCTGTGACGCCACCGCCGCTCGACTCTCCGAGCTGGGGGAGTGCATCTCGGTCCCGGCGGACCTGTCCACCGAAGAAGGAGTCGAAACGCTTGCGGCCAAGGTGGCCGAACGTGACGACAAGCTCCACATTCTGGTCAACAATGCCGGCGCGGCCTGGGGTGCCCCGCTCGGCGAGTTCCCGGAGGCCGGGTTCGACAAGGTCATGGACATCAACGTCAAGGCCCCCTTCATGCTCACCCAAAAACTGCTCCCGCAACTGCGAGCGGCCGCAACCCATGATGACCCGGCTCGGGTCATCATGACCGGTTCGATCGACGGCCTTCGAGTCCCGGTTGGCGACAACTTCTCCTACTCGGCATCGAAGGCGGGCATCCACATGTTGGCCCGACACATGGCGCACTTCATGAACACCGACAACATCACCGTTAACTGCATCGCCCCCGGACCCTTCGAGTCGAAGATGATGTCCTACATGTTGGATGACCCGAAGATCCGGGCCGGCATCGAATCTTCGGTGCCGCTGCGTCGCATCGGCCGACCTGAAGACGTCGCCGGAACCGCCCTGTTCCTCGCCAGCCGGGCCGGGTCGTACCTGACCGGAGCGGTCATCCCCGTCGATGGCGGGATCAGCACTCACGGCTAGCCACACGCTGCCGGTTACAGATCCAACGTCTTCAGCAGATCGTCCGCGGTGTGGACGAGCAGGGGCAAGGTGTCCGCGATGGTCTCCATACGCTCATCGGTACTGTCGCCGGTCACCCATCGATGATGCAGCTGCTGGATGACCACCCCGGTCTTCCACTGGGCGAAGGCCTCGTACCAGCCGATCTGTGAGACATCCAAGCCAGTGCGTTCGCCGTAGCGTGCAGCCATCTCTGCTCGTCCGGGAAGCGCCATCAAACCCATCCCGTCGTGGCTGGCCCGGCGAACTTCATCGGAATCGGTCTCGTCGGGCCAGTAGTTGAGCAGCGTGCCGAGGTCGGCCAACGGGTCGCCGAGCGTCGTCATGTCCCAGTCGAAGAACGCAATGACCTGGTCCGGGTTAGCCGGGTCGAACATGACGTTGTCGAGCTTGAGGTCGTTGTGGACGAACGAGACCCGTTGAGCGTCAGGCGTTGAACGCTCCAGCCGCCCGTGAATGTCGACCATGGCGTCATTCCACGACTCATCGGCCACCAGGTCCCACCGTTTACGCCAGCCGCGAACCTGCCGAGCCATAAACCCGTCCGGGCGTCCTAGATCTTCAAGGCCACATGCCGCCGGGTCCAGGAGGTGAAACTCGGCCATGGCGTCGACGAGGGCCAAACCCATCCGGTGGCCGACGCGATCGTGGTGGCGCATCGAGGTTGGGATGACCCCGCGCACCACTTCGCCGCGCCGCCGTTCCATGACAAAGAAGTCGGCCCCGGCGATCTCGTGGTCGTCACAGAACACGTAGGCCCGCGGCGCCTTGTCGAAGTGGGGCCACAGGTTCGACAGCACCTTGTGCTCGCGCTTCATGTCGTGCGCGCCCGGCGCCAGCGTGCCGAACGGTGGCCGTCGGAGCACCAACTCATGTTCACCGAATGCGATGAGGTACGTGAGGTTGGCCGCTCCGTTGGGAAACTGGCTGACGGTCAAGGACTGGCTCTCGTCGCCAACGATCTCGGCCGGAAGGTGCGTCCGGAGATACGCCTCAATTGCCACCCAATCGAGGTCTTCGCCCGCTCGGACCTCAGCGGTCTCCGGCGGTGACTCAGCGCTGAAGGGGTCAACCGGTTCCTGATCGTCCATGAGTTGCTGTCCGTCCTTGTCGTCACCGTGAGGTTCTTGTGGCCACGATTGTCGGCTCGTTGGACCGATGCAAGCCGAATAGACACGCGAGCGCCGGGGAAACGCCCTCCTGCTCGCCCGAGTCAGCCGGAGGCCAAGCGAGCATTGGGCTCGGCTTGCACGGCCCTCGGACAAACGTCATCGTGGAGGCTTCATGGAACCGATCCCCGCACCATTCGTCGGCCTCAAGACAACGGTCAAACAGGAATGGATCGACTTCAACGGCCACCTCAACGCCGGCTACTACTTTGTGATCTTCGACGAATCGGTCTCCGACTTCATGGAGTTCGTCGGGCTGACGAAGGCGTTCCGGGACACCCACAAGGTGACGACGTTCTCTGTGGAAGGGCACATCACCTTCGAGCGAGAGATCGGCCTTGGCGAGCCAATCGAGATTCGCACCCAACTCCTCGGCTGGGATGCGAAGAAGTTCCACTACCTCAACGTGATGCACCACGGGACCGAGGGGTGGGTTGCGGCGACGAACGAGTTGATGTCGATGCATATCTCGCAAGAAACCCGACGGAGCGCTCCCATGGCGCAAGAGATCCAGGACCGGCTCGCTGCCATCAGTGAGGTTCACGGGGCGATGCCAGTCCCGCCCCAGGTCGGTCGGGTCATCGGGCTCAACTCAGGTCGAGCGGGCGGCTAAGTCCGACCTAGCTTGCAGGGTCGTGCTTGACTAGTGTCCTACGAGGTCTTGCGACGGGAGAGCGGACACAGTTATGGCGGATGGTTCTGGTACCGGTGCTCTTTTTGATGGAGGGTCGGCCGACAACGGCGAGATTTCCTCCGTCGTAGGGTTGCTCATGCGGCTTGAGGATTTGAAGAGCCAGGGTCTCTCGCCCGGTCAGGTGGCCGCGGCCATGGACGACGGCGGCTTTGAGGTACCTGGCGGCGGATCGTGGGACGCGGCTGCGGTAGATCGCATCGCTGGCGTCGTCGAGTCGGTTCGCAGCGGACCGGCGCCGTCGTCGGCGCCACTTGCTCCGCGGGCAAGCGCGTCAACACCGGCGCTGCGGGCACCGGCCCCCGTCGGAGTCAGCGGTAATCTGGCCGCCAACCGTGACCACACCGGACGTTTCGATCGAGACTTCGGTTCTGGCGCTGGGTGGACGCCGCGAGATGAGCACCAGGCCGGTCAGGGCCGGTTCGATGAGGACAACTACGAAGACGACGACCATGATTCCGTCGCTGCAGAGCGGGAGCGGAGCAGGCGGACGGCGATGGTGCTCGGCGCTCTAGGTCTGACCACCGCCGGGTTTCTCGCCTTTGCCGCGCTTCGTTCGCCCGATGGCGATGTCGCAGATCCGACGACCGACGAGACACTTGCGAGCGCAAGCGTTGAATCCGGAAGCACAGACGCGGGCAGCGACGGCTCGACCTCCACAGACCCGCAGGGGACCGACTCGTCGTTGCCGGATGGTCTGGCACCGCCACCGTTGGATGATGCGGACCCGGCGGACATGATGTCCATCCGGGTTGAGCCCGAGCCGTTGGACGGCGATGGGACCGCCGCCGACGGCTCCGTTCCCGCCGCGACGGCAACCGTCAAAGCAGATGGCTTGTTGCATCTTGAGGGTGCGTTCCCCAGTCAAGAAGAGGCGGACCGCTACATCGCCGGAGTCGGCAAGGTCTTTGGTGACGAGAACATCGTCGAGGCCTACGTGATCAACGCTGCGGCCCCGCTGCCGAGCGTGTCTGACGTTGCGCTCGACAAGCCTGTGCTGTTCGAAACCGGCACCGCGACCATCGACCCCAGCTACCACGCGTTCCTTGAGGCCTGTGGTGACGTTCTACGACTAAACCCGCAGATCACCATGTCCATTGCTGCCTTCACCGATTCGACCGGACCTGATGAGCTGAACCTCGAACTTTCTCAGCAGCGAGCCCAGGCGATCTACGACTTCTATCGAGACCTCGACATCGACGACTCGCAGCTGCTCTCGTTCGGCTATGGCGAAGCGGACCCGGTCGGCGACAACGCCACTGAGGCAGGCCGTGAGCAGAACCGCAGAGCGATGTTGCAACTGCTGAACGTCATGGCGGAGGAGTCACAAGACAGCGAGGGCTGACCGCCTGAACAGCGGAGTTAACAAGTTTTTTGGACCGGAGCGCAACTGTTGCGTTGCCGCGGACGAAAGACGAGCAAATGAGGGATTTCAGTTTGCTCTACGGGCCGGCCAGGACATGGGCGGCGGTACTTGGCACAGCGATCGTCGCCGTAGCCATCGGGTTCTTTGTGCAGGGGTCCGCCAACGCCCAGCAATCCGACCAGGAAATCCAAGCCGAAGCTGCGGCGAATCGCAGTAGCTCGCCCAGCCCGGCCGATGCTGACGCCGCAGCGTCAACCGACGGTGATGAGACAGACCAGACCAGCTCGGCAGATCGCTGGTCCGCCGCACCCCAGTCGGCCGAGGACATCCCGTTCGTGTCGCTTCAACCGTCGCCAGAACCCATTACCGAGGCCGGACAGGACTTGGTCAGCGCGAACGCCACCACAACGGTGCCGTCCCCGGTGAACCCGAATGAGTCGGAGTCGCCGGCGTCGAGTCCCGAAAGCGGTGATGACGATGATGGCGGTGACGATGCGCCGGCGGGCACCCAAGACCAAGGCGATCAACCCGACGACGACGGTCAGCCGGGCGACGAGGTTGTCAACACCTCAACCACCCCGCTGGACGACGACGCCGAACCGGTGCTTTGCCAGGGCCGGGGCGACAGCAAAGACGATGCCATCGATGACTTCCGGTCCAACTGCGAGGGCAAGCGGAAAGACTGCGACCCGGTTGCCGACGGCAGCTGGGTCTGTGCCAATCAGGTTCTTGTCGACACGGTGGTGAACGGCTAGCTCGGTCCGCAGCACCGAGTTGCCCGCTGCGGGGCGGCGATCAACCGCCGTAGTGTTCCGCCGGCACAGCATCACCCTGGATCTCTTCGATGGCTTGCTGGGCATCCTGAATTGCCGCCTGTAGCTGTTCGACAACGAAATCCCGGTCATCGGTGAACGGCAAACCCTCGACGAGGGCGGAAAGCCGGCCGCTTGAACGCCACGCCGCCATCTTCGCCCACTCGGTCCACAGCACCGACGGGTCGTCGACGCCGATCAAGTCAGCGGACCTGCTCTGCTGGTCAAGCGATGTGTCCAGCGCAACGTAGCCATTGACCATGGAGATACGTTCCGAGCGGTCCGAGACCGGTCCAGCCCGGTGCACCACCATGTCCCCGTGGAGGGCGATGGCATAGCCCGGACCGTCAAATGCAGGGGCCACGACACGCTCCGGCGGCGGGGTCTGCCCGGACGCTGCGAGCTCCGCCGCTTCCTGCTTGGTGCCGACGAAGTACTCGAAACGCCCGCCGGCGACTGTGCGCGGATCGGTCACCATCAGTACGTAGTCGAGGGGGAGAGTGTCATGGTGCCATTTGTCGATGGCGACCTGCGGCCGGTCTGGCTCGAAGTTCAGGTGTCCAAGGTGCAGTCCCATCGGGTGCGGCGCTGTCGGGATGCCATAGATCCTCGCCATGTGCTCGGTCACCTGCGGACTGATGCAGAGGTCACGCAGCCACGCCGAACGGTAACAGCCGCCACGAACCGCGTTCTCAATGCGGGTTCCGGCGGGCTTGACGTGGTTGCGGAGCCGTCGAGCCGTTTCCAGCATGACCGTGGCACCCTCGTCGCTCAACATGCGAAACGGGGCCGATGCGGCGACAGGCGTGGCTTTCCCTTCGATGTCGGCCGCGCTGTAGCCGAGCTCGGCCAGGGTGATGATGGACTTGGGTTCCTCAAGTTGCAGATGTCGCTCGGGGTCGAACGGCACCTCATCGGGGAAGAAGCTGTATCCCGGCGGCGAGGTTGCGGGGAAGGGGACTGCTACGGCCATCGGCACGCTTCCTGTCTCAAAGGGACGGTCATCGGACTTAGTGTTAAGTATTTAGTGCCTAGTACATCGAGTCTCGGAGCCGTTGCTCCAGGTGTTGGTCATAGTCGGCAACGTCGACACCGTCTCGGAAGGAGCTGGAGATGGTGCCGGTACTCGGGAGGTGGCTGATGTCGGCCCACCGATCGGCGGCCCAGAGGTTGGAGCGAAGCAATGCCTTACCACACTGGTAGAACGCCGAATCGACCCGAATTCTGATCACCGTCGCCGGTGCCTTTCCATCTACCGCGTGGGCGGCGAGCGTCGCAGCGTCGGTGGTAATCGTGGCCCGACCGTTGACCCGCATGGTCTCCTTGCGCCCGGGAACGAGGAACAGCAGGGCCACCCGTGGGTCGGCCACAATGTTGCGGAGACTGTCCAGGCGGTTGTTGCCCTTTCGGTCTGGCATCTCCAACGTGTACTCATCGATGACGCGGACGAACCCCGGGCCATCGCCCCTCGGGGTGCAGTCGAGGCCTTCCGGGCCTACGGTCGCCAACGCGCAGAACGGCGACGCCTCGATCAGCGCCCGGTAGTGCTGGCCAATCTTCGGCTGCTCCTTTGCCACGGCTCCCTCCATCGGGGTTCCGTAGAGGGCCAGCAGGTCGTCGAGCGTCGTTATGTCGGCCATACCCCAGCCTTCCACGCGGCACTTCGGGTGTCACGCTCATTGTTTGGCGTCTGAGGCTC
>CAZSTV010000185.1:3151-5075 GCA_964609665.1 uncultured Acidimicrobiaceae bacterium | reverse complement strand
GCTCAGCGAAGTATGAGCCGTGGCGGGGAGACTGCTAAAACAGTGAACGTGGCCGACGATCAGCGGAACCAAACACTCGAACCCGTCTACACCCGGTTTCCTCGCTTTGCCGCAGGTTCTCCGGAGAGCGTTGCGCACCTCGAGCAAGAGGGATTCGTCATCGTTGCCGACGCGCTCTCTGACGAGCAGACCGATCACGCCATCGACCTGACCTGGCAGTACCTCGCAGAGCTCGGAACTGGCATTGACCGTTCAGATCCGACCACCTGGGGCGATGACCGGTGGCCGGTGGCCGTCCATGGAGGCATCATCCCGAGCCAGGGGATAGGCCACAGCGAGGCACAGTGGTTCATCCGCTCGGTGCCAGCGGTGAAACAAGCCTTTGCCGCGGTGTGGGACGACGATGATCTTCTCGTCAGCTTTGACGGCATGGCACTGTGGCGGCCCACCTCGGTTGACCCTGAATGGCGGACGAATCGTGGTGGATCCTGGCTGCACATAGACCAGCACCCGATCGGTCGCCCAGGATTCCACTGCGTCCAGGGCCTGGTGTCACTGATCGAGACGTCCCCGGTCACCGGAGGCAACGTGCTGATCCCGGGGTCACACCACCGGTTCGCTTCCATCCCCGAGCTGTACCCGGATCGCCTGGCCCGGATTCACCGCTCCATTGATCACTTCCGGTTCCCGTCCGATGATCCGCTCCTGGCCGAGACACCACCGGCGATGGTGCACCTGGAAGCGGGGGACCTCCTGCTGTGGGATTCACGCACCATCCACTGTTCCAGCCCCGGCATCGCCGAGGCCGACCCGGATGAGCCCAGCGCAGACCTGCTGCGCGCCGTCAGCTTGGTCTGCATGATGCCAAAGGCCCGCTCGAACCCGGAAGTCATCGACCAACGGCGAGCCGCTGTGGCTGCCAGAACCTCCACCACCAACTGGAGCGACCGGTTCATCAACGCCGACGAGTTCCCCCAGGTCCTCGCCGCCGCCGACCCGGGCTACGTCCTGCCACCGGTTCCCGAGCTCAACGAGCAACAGCAGTCCCTGGTCGGATAGCGGCACCCACTGCGACCATGACAACCTCAACATCACCCATCGTCGCCTTTTTGGTTGACGCTCCGATACCGCAGACGCTGCACGATGCCGTAGACCGTGTGGCTCCTGGCTGGCGGGTTGTCGCAACACCCTACGTCGAATCCACAGAGCTGCGAACCAGCCGTGGGCGCAATGGCGGCCAGAATTTGGAAGGCATACCGGCCCCCGAGATCACCGACGAAATGAAGACGGTCTGGCGTGACGCGGTTGCCATGATCGTGGTCGATCTGCCGGACAATCTGGAAGTGCTTGCGCCAAACCTCCGATGGGTGCAAAGCGCCACTGCGGGGTTCGACAAGTACGACCTGGCGGCGATCAGCCGTCAAGGGGTGCAGCTGTCGACAGCGAGCGGGGTTGGGTCGGCCAGCATCGCCGAATTTGTCATGGGTCGGCTGCTCCAAGTCTGGAAGAACCTTCGGACCTTCGACGAACAGCAGGCAGAGCGAGAGTGGAAGGCGATGTTCGGGACCGAGTTGACCGGCCGCACCATCGCCATCATCGGCCTTGGAGCAATCGGTCGTGACGTCGCCAAGCGAGCAGCGGCCTTCGGAATGCGAACCGTCGCCACCCGCGCCAGCGCCACGCCCGGCGCAACCGACCCCGACGTTGACCAGCTGCTCCCGGCGGCAGAGATGGACGAGGCGTTGGCTCAGGCCGATGCGGTGGTCGCAGCGCTGCCAGCGAACCCTGCAACGCACGACCTCTTCAACGCGGAGCGCTTCGCAGCCATGAAGCCCGGCGCGATCTTCTGCAACGTTGGCCGGGGCACTCATGTCGTTGAAGCGGACCTGATCGAGGCGCTGGAATCGGGCCACCTTCATGCGGC
>CAZSTV010000185.1:0-3051 GCA_964609665.1 uncultured Acidimicrobiaceae bacterium | reverse complement strand
GCCGACCGAACCCAACGCCGGTTCCGCTGAACGGAGCACAGCATGAGCGCAGCACTGGCCGGGGTTCGTGTCCTTGACCTGGCAGATCGATCCGCCGCTCTGGCAGGTCGAATCCTGGCGGACCTTGGCGCCGAGGTCATCCTCGTTGAACCGCCAACCGGGAACACCATCCGTCACCAGGCCCCGTTCCTCGACGATGAGTCCGGACCCGAGCGATCATTCGCCCATTTGTACCTGAATGCCAACAAGCGCTCGCTGGTACTGGACCTCACAGCAGAGGCCGGACGGGATCGTTTCCTGGACCTGGTGGCGACCGCCGATGTTGTCATCGACACCGAACAACCTGGTCTCCTCGAAGAACGTGGCCTTGGCCATGACCGACTGCAGCAGGTTCGTCCGGGCCTAGTTCAGGTTTCCGTCACGCCGTACGGCCTGCACGGCGAGTGGCGAGACCGGGTGGCAACCGACATCACCGCCGGCGCCTCCGGCGGCCTGATTTGGGTGTCCGGCGAGCCCCGCTCGACCCCGGTGCACGGTGGCGCCAATCCGTCGTACACCATGGCCGGACTGACCGCCGCGTCCGCTACGACGATTGCCCTGACCGCTCGCCGTCGTTCTCAGGCGACCGACGCGTCGGCGGGACAGTGGCCCGGGACCCACATCGACATATCGCTGCAGGAAGCCACGGCGATGACGGTGATGCAGACCGCGTCAGCCGGGCAGCGCCTCTGGCACGGCCGAGTTCCTCGGCGTCCCGGATTGTCCAACGCGCTGAAATGCGCAGATGGTGGCTACGTCGGACTGCTGGTGCGGCCGGACCGATTTGACCACTTCCTGGCGTGGTGTGACCGGGTCGGCATTGACCATGGCATGACCTCGCAGGATTGGGAATGGTCGCTGTTGAGCGCACCGAGAGCGAACAATCCGGTCGCCGCGGCAACGCTCGCTCTTGCCGCCGCTCTCACCCGAGACGAGTTTGCCGCCGGTGCCCTTGAGGCCGACCTGGTGTGTCTGCCGGTCTTGGACTTCGATGACCTCGCCGGACATGAACAGTATGTGGTCAACGATCAGTTCCTCTCGGTTCGCCACGAGCCGCTCGGTCGTGAACTTGGGTTTGTCCGATCACCGGTCGACGCGATGGCCGACGGCATCGAGATTTCTCGTGCGCCAACACTCGGGGAGCACCAGGAGATCGTGGAAACGGTTCCACACCGGGCCGACGCCGCGGAAACCGCCAACGCCACCGGGGTCGAAACCGACGCCGCCGAAACCGCTGATGCTGACACCGCTGCCACGGCTGACCCAGCGAAGGCCCTTGAGGGGCTGCGGGTTGTTGACTTTGGTTGGGTCTTGGCTGCCCCCATTGGCACCCGCATTCTCGCCAGCTTCGGCGCTGAGGTGATCCGGGTCGAGTCGGGCAAGAAGCCGGATTCGATGCGGAGCCAAATCGGTCCGGCCGGCAAACCTGACCCCGACCTCGGTGGGCTCTTCAACAGCGTCAACGCCGGGAAGAAGTCGCTGAACGTGGATCTCAGCACCGACGGTGGCCTTGCGTTGATCAAAGAACTGATCGCCACGGCGGACGTGGTGGTCAACAACTTTCGGCCCGGTGCCATGGACCGCATGGGTCTTGGCTACGACGTGTTGCGAGCCCTCAACCCCAACATAGTGCTGCTGAACTTGCCGGGCGCTCACCGCAAGGGGCCCTGGGCGGTCCGCTCAAGCATGGGCAACATTTTGATGGCGGCCTCGGGGTTCAACATGCTCACTGGGTTCCCCGACGAGCGTCCGAGAGGCGTTGGCGTGCCATACCCGGACTTCACCTCGCCCCACCTGCTGGTCGCCACCATCCTTGCAGCGCTGCACCAGCGGGACCGGACCGGGGGCGGTCAGGAGCTCAACCTGGCCCAGCTGTCTGGCCTGGTCTCGCTGCTCGGTGTGGAGTGGATGCAGTACACCGCGACCGACACTCAGCCGCAGCGAGGGGCAAACCGCGACCCGAACTACAGCCCCCACGGGGTCTACCCGGCAACGGCGTCCGAGCACAGCGATGACGAATGGGTGGCGCTGGCCGTCGCCGACGATGCTCAGTGGCAGGCGCTGTGCGCCCTGATGGGTCGCCCCGATCTAGCGGCCGACGAACGGTTCGGCACCCACGGCGCCCGAAAGGACAACGAGGACGAGCTGGATGCCGAGGTGCGACAGTGGACCGCAGCCCAGGACAAATGGGACTGTGCCCAACGCTGCCAGGATGTTGACATTGCCGCGGCGCCCGTCGAGCACCTTGCGGACACACTTGAGCGTGACCCTCAGATGCGCCACCACTACCAGATGGTGCGCCAGCCCGTCGCCCCCGACATCGACATCCCGATCGACCGGGAGGCAGCGCAGTGGGTCGGCCACGACCACCGGCTGGTCCGGTCACCGATGATGGGGGAGCACAATGAATACGTGGTCCGCGAAATACTCGGTCGGACCGAAGAGCAGTACATCTCGTTGATCGTCGACGAAGTGTTGGGCTGACGCTTCGCAGCGGGCCCAGGCCAGTTCAGACCGCCAGGAGTTGAAGGTACGCCATGCCCATCGTCGCTCGGTACCCGTTGAAGTAGCGATCGCGATGCCCGGTGAGCTTGTCGTTCACCTCTTGCGCATCCGGGTGGTCGCTTGGGTGCTCCGCCAGCCAGCGGGCGTAGCCGGCCATGAAGCCCGATTCGAAACGGTCCCACTCGTCAAGGGACGCCTCGTGGGTCCGAACTGGGACAAACCCGGCATCGGCAACGATCTCCAGCAGTTCCGGTAGACGCACAAACTCATCGGCCATGCCACCGAGTGCTGCAACGGCGCTTGGTGACGGGTTCTGTGACCAGATCGCCTCGCCGTAGACAGCGGGAGCGCCAACTTCCAGCAGACCCCGGATGGCTCGTAGCGCGGTGCCGTAGTCGATCGGGTGGAGTTCTTCGGTGTGCGGGCCCCAGATGTGGCTGACGCCGATGCAGATCACCGCGTCGGCGTTTCCGGGCATCAGCTCCAGAGCGTCGCCGACCTGTAGCT
>CAZSTV010000184.1:0-11914 GCA_964609665.1 uncultured Acidimicrobiaceae bacterium | reverse complement strand
ATATTGTCCTACTGAGTCACTCATGGCGCGTGCTTCTTTATCGTTTGATTTGCGGGGGAATGGGTGTGCGTATCAGGCGGGTGCCTGTCGCTGGGACTTGCTAGGCTCGTACGTCCGGCGAATATTCGGTTTGGAATTTTCCGATCTTGACTTGCGTCCGGCTCTGTTGGGGAGCTCTATATGCCCAAACACCTGTTTTAGTACGAACATGCCCTCAGTGGAAGTGACATTGGTCACACTGGGTGCGATTTGAGACTATGTCCGATACACGAACCACACCCACGGGTAACTTCAGCGACGAGAGTAAAACTCGGATCGGAATCCTCGGAGGGACCTTTGATCCCCCACATTTAGGGCACTTGATCGTTGCAGACCAGGTGCTTCACGCTCTTTCGCTCACCGAAGTCATCCTTGTTCCAGCAAACGAACCTTGGCAAAAAGTGGGAATGAGGAAAATCACCCCAGCGGACAAAAGGCTGGCCATGACGCGCGCTGCTGTCGGTGATGCGACAGGGTTGTCGGTCTCCGGGATTGAGCTTGAAATAGGCGGTCCGAGCTACACATCGGTCACGCTTGATGCACTAGCAGAGCAGCGATCTGCAGATGAGTGGTTGGTGATCGTTGGCGCTGATGCTGCAGCGGGACTCGACACTTGGCACAACACCGACCGCCTACGCGAGCAGGCAACCATCGTGGTGGTCAACCGGCCCGGCGCAGACTTCCAGCCGCCAACCGGATGGAGCTGGGATCTGGTCGAGATCCCGTCGGTCGCCATCTCCGGCACGGGCCTTCGGCGCCGGGTTTCCCAGGGCAATTCAGTGCGGTTTTTGACACCCGGTGCGGTGATCGACCACATCGAGGAGTGGAACCTCTATCGTGACGAGTATTGAGATGGTTCGCCGCCCTTCTCACGCAACCACGCCGATTCTTCATGGTCTTTGTTGCTGGAGAGCTTCTATTGGTGATGGCGATCCCATTCGTTGCCATCGAGGGATACCACACGCTCCTCGCCTCTAGGGCAGGCAAGTTCGTCGAAGAACCGACCACTGAAGACCCCGGCTGGCGGGCCCTGGTCGACACCACGCCCGTTCTTGGCCTCGCAGAGGTGGACAACGGCATCGTCACCGGCATCACGCTTGTGGTGAGCAATCCCGAGTCAGCGGGTTCGGTGGTTCTGGTCCCCGGCACCATGGAAGTAGAGGGCGTTGCGCTCAACGCCTATCCACCGGTCGAAGCCGTCGAGGTGCTCGCCCGATCGATCCGTCTCGCCGTCTCCCCAATAGAGGTATTGGACGAGACCGGCTGGCAGGCGACGCTCGACGGTGAGGTCTACCGGTTGGACAGCCCCGACCCGGTCATTGCCCCCAGCGGCCAGACACTGTTCGGCGTTGGCCCGGTCGATGTCGACGCGGCGCTCGCAGCTCCGTTCGTCGGCCGTCCGGCGGTTGGCGTTGCGCCCGTCTCGGTCCAGCCTCGCCGGCACCTGTTCTGGAACGCGCTGTTGGCCGACCCGCCGACAACAGACAGTGTGCTCGGTGGCGCCCTGCAGGGCTTGGACGCAGAACTCTCACGGGTGGTCGACCTCCCGGTCACCCAACTCGAGCCGGTGGCGCTGCCCGACGGCCCCGCAATCGAGTCCATGATTCGTGACCTGGTTGCCTTCCCGTCCGGCTCGGTCCCCGGCGACCGCCTGCAGGTGCGAATTCTTGACCGCACTGGAGCTGCGGACCTGGAGGGCGTCGCCGCCGCCGTCGCCGCCAACGGGATGGAAGTGGTGGAGATCGGCAACGCCAACGAGTTCGACGGAGGAGAGACCGAGGTTATTGCGCCGGTGGGCCTCGGGGCCGACGCATCCACCGCCGAACTTGGCGTCTCGCCGGAGTTGAACATGCCGCCGGAACTGAATGAGCTTGCGCGCGCTGTCGGCGCCGCCACGATCAGGATCGACGAGGATCCGGCGGAAGATTTGGTCGTCACCGTCGTGATCGGGACAAATTTTGACTTGGCAAACCTGTACTGAGCCACTTTGATGGTGTGGTAGCAGCGACTACCGGGTTGGTGCCTTTGGGGCCATACTGGTAGCCACGTTGAATCGTCCGCCGATTGAGGAGCAATCCTGACCGCACAGTCATCCAATGAGTCGCCAGAGCACGTACCCGTCGAAGACGAAGAACTGGTTTCGTGGGTTCGGACCGCAAGCGCAGCAGCGGAGGACAAGCTCGGTCAGCGGACCGACGCCTTCTATGTAGGTGGTGTTCTTGGCATCACCGATTGGTTTGTTGTGACCTCGGGCCGCAACAATCGCCAGGTCCGAGCAATTGTTGACGGGGTCGAAGAGGCGCTGGCAAAGGCGGGCGGCCCACGGCCGAATCGCATCGAGGGTCGGGACACCTTCAGCTGGGTCCTCATGGACTACGGCTTCCTCATCATCCACGTCTTCACCGAAGAAGCGCGAGACCACTACGATCTTGAACGGCTGTGGCGAGATGTCCCGCGGCTCGACATGATCGCCTGAACCTCGGGCTCCGATGCTGACCGAACTGGCCATCGTCGGAGCGCTTCACATCGGCGCAATGGTGTCGCCGGGCCCGGACCTGGCAATTGTGATGTCCAACGCCCTTTCGGGTCGGTTGCGCAACATCGTGGCCGTCGCCATCGGGTACGCGACGGCAAGCGCGATCCACGTCATCCTGGTCACCAGCGGGCTGTGGCTCGTTGTCGTCAACAACGACGCGCTCGCCAACTACCTGGTCTTCTTCGGCGCCGGGTTCTCAATCCTCGTCGGCGTGCTCTTCCTCAAACAGACCGACAGCTTTGACTACAGCGCCACCGGGAGCCGAGCGGCGGGGACTCGATCGGTACGCACCGCATGGTCGTTTACACAGGCGGTGATCGCCAACCTGTCGAACATCAGGGCGGTCATCTACTTCATCGCTGTGTTCAGCCAGTTGGTGGACGCGGAAACGTCCAACGGGGTGAAGGCCGGGTGGGTCCTGTACATCTTCGTCATCTCGCTTGTCGGGACGTTGGCCATCGGACTCGGGCTCCGACGACTCGGCGGGGTGGTGACGAGCGAGCGAACGCAGCGACTTCTGCGGGCGGTGGTCGGCGGGTCGCTCATAGTATTAGGACTGGTTCTCCTGGCTACCAACGTGAGGGGCTTCTAATGGCAACGGCGGACGATGTGCAGGCGACCGGCGGCAGCGACCGCCTCGACAAAGAACCGAGCACCGAGCTGTTGCCTCGATCTGCTGCGGTGTTTCCCGCTCTGGTGGCGTTGGCGTATCTGACCGTAGGCGTCGCGTTCTTCTTGGACCCCTCCCAAGCGGAGACCACCGGATCGGATGCGTACTGGGAGGTTCTTGCCGAGGCCGGGTTTGGGCGACGGGCATTTCTCTTCGCTTTTGCGATGGTCGGGGTGCTGGCGCTCGGCGCCATCGGGTCGGTTCGAGCGGTCCTCGCTTCGGGCCGGGCGGGCGTACTGCAGTGGGGGTTTGTGCTTGGGTACCTCGGGTATGGGGTGACAGCGGTCTCCTACTTTCGGATTCTCAGCGGCGAAGCGGGCCGGGCCCAGGCGTTCGCGGCCGGGGATGACGCAACCCGAGAGGCCATTGCCTCCTTTTCGATTGGGCTCGATCCCGATGGCTGGCTGATGTTCGGGGCGACCGGTGTTTTCTTGGCCATCGTCAATGGGACCGCGCTTGCCCGCCGAGCCTGGCCGCGGTGGCTGTCAGCGCTCGGGCTGGTGATTGCCGGCATGAGTGTGCTGGCGTGGCTTGGCCTACTGATCGACAGCTCGCCGCTGGTCAACGTCGCCGTCGGACTCGGGGGCATTGTGCTCGGCCCGATCTGGTGGGCCGGTCTCAGCGTTGCCATCGGTCGCCGTCGCCGTTCGTAGTTTCCGAGGCGCCCGGTCAGGGCCGGCGGTGCTTCGGGCCGGGTTTGGGTTCGGGTTCGAGTTTGACGCCGGGCGAGAGTGGGAGGCTGGGTGAGAGTTCGGTTGGGTCAGCTGCCACCGTTGAAACGCAATGACGTGGTTGAACGGGACCGGATGGGTAAACGCGTCGCGAACTGACGCTTGCATCGGCTCGAAGTGCGCATCTCGGCGGCTCACCTCATCGTTGTCCGACCGCACCCACTGGGCGGAAAACGTGTGCCGCCCTCCGGCCACCGCTGCAACCACGTTCGCAATCAGCCGGGTCGGGCGACGCTGGCCGCGCCATGCCCCGAGGAACTGCAGCCGTTTGGCAAGGTTGCGCAGCAGGTGGTGGGCGAGCGAGTACTCCACATCAACCTCGACGCCGATCAGTGCGGCAACCTCGACCACGAGCCAAACGCAGTTCAGGTCGAGCATCCGAAACGGCAGCGATCCTTTCGTCCGGTCGCGCTGCAACCGCTCCAGGTGCGCGCCGACCATCTCAAACTGCTCCCGTGAGATGTCGTAGCGGGTGACCGTCTCATGCCAGCCGGCCCGGTCCCACTTGTCGGGGTTCAACAGCATGCCGGGAAAGGTCAGCCCCGGCCATCGCTCGGGTGCAAGGCCGGTGCTTTCGTCCGGGTAGAACCCAACGCTGTACAGGCGTCCATCGGGTTCTATCAGCCGGATCCAGGCGTGGCCGTGATTCTTCACCAGGCCGACCGTCGGCTCTTTCGCCCCCGAGACCAGGTCGAGCACGTAGCCGGACGGTCGCTCTTCGGCCGGCAGGGTTCGTGCCGCGCGGAGCAAGACCCACTCGGCGTTGCGGTAGGTCTTGCCCGGAGTCGTTGCGGTTTTGGCGGCGGGAGGGGTGAGCCTGCCAAGTCTCAAGCGGTAGCCAACACCTCCTTGGAGACCCGGTTCGCCTCGACTGCGTTAACGATGAAGTCGTTGTCCGGCACCGCCGTGAGTTGGCGGTCGGCGAACATTGCCAGGTATTCCTCATGGGTTGCGAAGTAGTGGGAGAACTGTTCACCGGACAGCACGATGTCCTTCTTCAGCTCATCGAGCGGCACGGTGCTCTTCAAGAACATCTGCTCGTGATCGCCGATGAGGTTGCCATCATCGTCAAACTCCAGGTAGCCGCCGGGGGCGATTTGTACCAGGGTTGACGTGAAGCACGCTGCGGTCTCGATGCAGTCCATCTGAATCTCGGGGCTGACCCTGCCGTTGGCGAAGACCCAGGCCAGATGATCGGGGAAGCCGAGGAGGTAGATGGAAGAGATCAGCTCGAACCGACTCTCGAAGTCATCGAACTTGAAGCCGAGTGCCATGCGATTGTCGGTATTGGTGGTGGTGATGGCGTTCCAAGCGGGCATGCCGATGATGATTGGCTGGATCTCCTCCGGGTAGTGCTCGGCCAGTTTCCGGCCGTGCATGATGACCGAGAGAATGTCTGCCTCGGTGTTGTCAGCCAAACCAATAATGGATCCGATACCGACCTGAAGGCCGACCCGAACAGCGGACTCGTTTGACTTGAGGCGATCGAGGAAACCGTTGCCCTTCTGCTCCACCTGAAAGTCTCGGTTGATGCCCGTTGCCTTGGGCCCCGATGAAATGTGGAAGTTGTACAGGTCTTCGCTGTAGGTCTCCTGCCAGGTCAACACGCAATCCAAACCGGATGCCTTGAATTGCTCGTAATGCTCCTCGTGCATTGCGGTGAAACACATCGAGACCCGGGCCTCCGGGAGAACCGCCGTGGTCTCCTCCTTGAGGGCCTGAATCATTGGTTCAAGGTCCGTCTTGAAGAAGCGAAGGTCATCGCCGCCGACAATCTCAAAGTGGCTGATGCCCTTTGCCGCCAGGGTCCTGGCCTGGGTGCGAATGGCGTTCACGGTGATCCTGGAACGAACCATCTCGCGGTTGTCTGACCGCCAGCCGCAGAACTTGCAGCTGCTAGCGCAGTAGGAGGTCGCTTCGACGGGGACCATCGTTGCCACCTTGTCGCCAAACACCTGCCCCCGTAGCGTCCGGGCGGCGTCGATGACCTGGCGCTCGATCTCGGGATCTGGGGCGTTGCGGACGAGATGCAGGAGCAGCGCGGACTGTTCAAGGCTGAGTCCACCCTCTGCAGTTCGGTTGCGTAATATTTGCTCGACAAGCGCAGCCGCGTCCGCGCTTTCTTGCAGTGTTGCGCCGGCAGTCTCCAAGTGGCTGCTGGCTGTGTCGAACATCGACAGATAAAACTCGTCGGCGATCCGTTCCTTCATCTTTGGCCCTTTCAGGCCCGCACCACGTAGCGCAGAAGCTAACACAGCACGATGAACCATGACGAAGCATGTGGATCAAATCGTTGTGAACAATTCGGGTGCGTTACATGACCACGTTCACCAGTTTGGGGGCCCGGACGATCACCCTCTTCGGGCTCGTGCCGTCCAGTATCCCGACCACTCTTTCTGACGTCAGGGCCAGATGCTCCGCAGTGGCATCGTCAATTTCGGCCGGCACCTCGATGCGATCGCGGACCTTGCCGTTCACCTGCACGACCATCGTCACCGATTCGACCTGCAGTCGGGCGGGGTCTGCGACAGGCCAACGCCGTTCGTGAATGTGCTGGCCGTTGTGGCGCATGGCCCACAGTTCGGCGGTGATGTGGGGTACCGCCGGGGCCATCAACTGCAGCATCGTGTCCACTGCGTTTGACAACGTCTGGCGGTGAGGGCCGTCGTCGGATTGCACGTATTTGTAGAGAGTGTTTGTGAACTGCATGAACGCGGCGACGGCGGTGTTGTATGCCCAGCGTTCGTAGTCGCTGGTGATCCGGTCGATCAGCTGGTGGGTTGCAGTCTCAATCTCGGCGTCAGCTGCGGTCGCAGCGTCGTTTCTGATGTTGGCAATGTCGTCGGGGTCGGTCGCGGCCAATCGCCAGACGCGGTGCAAGAACCGCTCGCAGCCCTCGAGCTGAAACGACTCCCAATCGACGTCCTCGGCCGGTGGCTTTGCCTGCAGGATTGCCAGCCGCAGCGAGTCGGCTCCGTGAGCGGCGACAAACTCTTCCGGCGCCACCACGTTGCCCTTTGACTTGCTCATCTTCGTGCCACCCTTGCGCACCATGCCCTGGGTGAACAGACGCTTCATGGGTTCTCGGAGACCCTTCGGGGCGATACCTAGGTCGGCCAGCGCCTTGGTGAAGAACCGGGCGTACAGCAGGTGGAGGATGGCGTGCTCGATGCCGCCGATGTACTGGTCGACGGGTAGGAACTTCTCGACCATCGCTTTGTCGAAGGGCGCGTCGTCGTTCCACGGGTCGGTGAATCGCAGGAAGTACCAGGATGAATCGACGAAGGTGTCCATCGTGTCGGTGTCACGCGTGGCCGGGCCACCACAGCTTGGGCAGGTGGTGTTCAGGAACCCTTCGTGGTGGCTCAGCGGTGACTCGCCGGTGGGTCGAAACTCCACGTCGTCCGGAGCGACGATTGGGAGGTCTGATTCTGGAGCGGGCAACATCCCGCACTGGTCACAGTGAATCATCGGGATTGGGCAGCCCCAGAAGCGCTGCCGTCCGAGCAGCCAATCCCGCAACCGATAGTTGACTTTGCGAGTCCCGAGACCCCGGTCTTCGAGCCAGCCGGTCGCCTTTGCGGTGGCGTCGCTGACCCCCAGTCCGTTCAGCCACTGCGAGTTGATGGCCGGACCCTCACCGGTGAAGGCCTCCCCGTCGAAATCGGAGCCGTCCGGGTTGGGGGAGGGTTGGACCGTCCGGATGATCTCCAAACCGTGGGCGGTTGCGAAGTCCCAGTCTCGCTGATCTTGACCGGGGACCGCCATGATCGCTCCGGTGCCGTAGGTCATGAGGACGTAGTCGGCGATGTACAGCGGCAGGGCGGCCCCGGTGAACGGGTTGATGACCGACGTACCGGTGAAGACGCCGCGCTTCTTGCCTGCCGGATCGGTACTCAACCGGTCAATCTCTGACTGGCCAGCGACGGTGGTGCGGAACTGGTCAACCGCGTCGCGTTGCTCGTCGGTGGTCAACTCATCGACCCGAGGGTGTTCGGGGGACATCACCGCGAAGGTCATCCCAAAACCGGTGTCCGGCCTGGTGGTGTAGACCGCCAGCGGCTCGGTGTCGTTCGACGGTCTGGCGATGGCATCGTTGTTTGGGGCTGTGGCGGCGATGGGCAGGCCGAACTCAACACCCTCTGACCGGCCGATCCAGTTTCGCTGCATCACCTTGACGCGGTGCGGCCACTCCAAGTCGTCGAGGTCATCGAGGAGTTCCTGGGCGTAGTCGGTGATCTTGTAGAACCACTGCGACATCTCTCGCCGCTCGACGGTGTCTCCCGACCGATCGCAGAGGCCGTTGACGACCTGTTCGTTTGCCAACACCGTGTGGCAGCCGGGGCACCAGTTCACCGGCGCCATCTGTTTGTAGGCCAGGCCCGCCTCGTAGAACTTGATGAAGAACCACTGGTTCCACTTCATATAGGACGGGTCGTGGCTCTTGATGGTTCTGCGGTGGTCATACACCGCCCCGATGCGCCGCAGCGACGCGGTCAGCTCCTCGATGCGTTCATCGGTGAAGATGCGAGGGTGAACGCCACTGCTGATGGCGGCGTTCTCCGCCGGGAGGCCAAAGCTGTCGAAACCGATGGGGGACAGGACCGTCTTGCCCTGCATCGTGTGGTAGCGGACGAGGAGATCGCCAAAGGTGTAGTTGCGAACGTGGCCGATGTGGGCCGGACCTGAGGGGTACGGATACATCGACAGGACGTAGCGAGTTTCCGGCTCGTCGTTGCTGTTGCTCGTGCTGTTGGTCCTGCTGTTGCCGTCGCTCCCGTTGTCGACCTGATAGGTGCCATCATCGGCCCAGCGGTGCTGCCAGCGGGGCTCAATATCGGCAGGCCGGTACCGCAGATGCTCGTGCGTGGGCGCGTCATGAGAAGGCTCATCGGTGGTGGCGTTCTCGTCCATTGGTCCAGATTACGCAACTGGCAGCGTTCGATTCTGGCCTTTTCGGTGTGTGGCCGGTCGATGAAGATGGCGCTGGTCGCATCGGCAGTTGGTGTGGGCAGCGTAGAATCGCCCGGTGAGTGACTCGCACGAAGACATCCCCGCCCACCGGTACAACGCCGCCTTGGCCGACCGCATCGAGACCGGGTGGCAGGCCGAATGGAAGACATCCGGCACCTACCACACGCCGAATCCCGCCGGTTCGCTGACCGAGGGGCCCACAAACGGTCCGGCGGATCTTGCTTCGCGGCCGAAGCTCTTCATCATGGACATGTTCCCGTACCCGTCCGGGTCCGGGCTTCATGTCGGCCATCCTCTCGGCTACATCAGCACCGACGTGTACGCCCGGTTCAAGCGCATGACTGGCTACAACGTGCTGCACACCATGGGTTACGACGCGTTCGGTCTCCCGGCAGAGGAACATGCCCGCCAGACCGGCCAGCACCCTCGGGTCAACACCGAGTCGAACATTGCGAACATGAGCCGACAGCTCGCT
Source organism: uncultured Acidimicrobiaceae bacterium (assembly GCA_964609665.1). Lineage (GTDB taxonomy): Bacteria > Actinomycetota > Acidimicrobiia > Acidimicrobiales > SZUA-35 > JAHELU01. The sequence continues at coordinate 2,489 of CAZSTV010000184.1, read as the reverse complement.
CGGCTTGGTCTCGGCCACGATGATCGTCGAGCCATCGCCACCACCGACGAGGCCTACTACCGCTGGACGCAGTGGATCTTCTTGCAAATCTTCAACAGCTGGTTCGACCCGGAGCAGGGTAAGGCCCGGCCAATCGCAGAACTCGTTGCCCAGTTTGAGTCCGGCCAGCGACCAACTCCCGATGGCCAGTCATGGCAGAACCTTGACCAGGCGGCGCAGCTCGACATCCTCGACGGCCACCGCCTGGCATATGTCTCCGAGGCGCCGGTCAACTGGTGCCCGGCCCTTGGCACGGTGCTCGCCAACGAAGAGGTCACCGCCGAGGGGCTGAGTGATCGTGGGAATCATCCGGTGTATCGCCGCCCGCTTAAGCAGTGGATGATGCGCATCACCGCCTACGCCGATCGACTGTTGGATGACCTGGACCTGTTGGACTGGACCGACAGCATCAAGACGATGCAGCGGAACTGGATCGGCCGGTCAGAGGGCTCCCACGTCGACTTTGTCGTCGCTGGCACCGATGCGCCGGTCGATGAGCCGATTCAGGTGTTTACCACCAGGCCCGACACGTTGTTCGGTGCCACATATATGGTGCTGGCTCCCGAGCATCCGCTGGTCGATCAGCTGGTCACCGCTGCTTGGCCGCAAGGCATTCCTGTGGTGTGGACCGGTGGAGCGGTCACCCCCGAAGCGGCGGTGGCAGACTACCGGGCCAAAACCGCCCAGCAGAGCGACCTGACCCGCCAGGAGAACAAGGAGAAGACCGGCGTCTTCACCGGTGCCTACGCGGTCAACCCGGTGAACGGCAAGGAGATCCCGGTCTTCATCGCCGACTATGTGCTCATGGGCTACGGCACCGGAGCCATCATGGCGGTGCCGGGCCAGGACGAACGGGACTGGGAGTTCGCGGCCGCGTTCGACCTGGAGATCATCCGAACCGTGCAGCCGCCCGACGATTTCGACGGTGACGCGTTCACCGGTGATGGGCCGGCCATCAACTCCGACTTCCTGAACGGCATGGGCGTCGACGAGGCGAAGACCGCAATGATCGCCAGCCTGGAACGTGACGGCACCGGTCAAGGCACGGTGACTACGAAGCTCCGTGACTGGCTGTTCGCCCGTCAGCGTTACTGGGGTGAGCCGATTCCCATCGTGTTCGACGAGACCGGGCACGCCAGGTCGGTCCCCGAGGACCAGTTGCCGGTGAACCTGCCGGAGCTGATCGACTGGGCGCCGCGTGAACTTGAAGAGAACTCAGACCCTGAGCCACCGCTCGGCCGGGCTACCGAATGGTCAACCGTCGAGCTGGACCTTGGCGACGGGCCGAAGTCGTACCGTCGAGACCTGAACACCATGCCGCAGTGGGCTGGTTCGTGCTGGTACTACCTGCGCTACATCGATCCGGTCAGCGACGACATCATCGCCAACTCGGCGTCGGAGAAGTACTGGATGCAGGGCGAGGGGTCGCCGTCCGAAGGCGGCGTCGATCTCTACGTCGGTGGGGTCGAGCATGCAGTGCTCCACCTGCTCTACAGCCGGTTCTGGCACAAGGTGCTGTTTGACCTTGGGCACGTGAGCACGCCCGAGCCGTTCAAACGGTTGATCAACCAGGGCTACATCCAGGCCTACGCCTTTGTCGACGACCGCGGCATGTACGTCGAGGCAGACGAGGTCTCCGAGGTCGACGGTGGCTGGCAACATGACGGCACACCGGTCCAGCGGCAGTACGGCAAAATGGGCAAGTCGCTGAAGAACTCGGTCACCCCCGATGACATGTACGAGAGCTACGGGGCGGACACCCTTCGGCTGTACGAGATGTTCATGGGCCCGATCGATCAGGACCGCCCGTGGGAAACCAAGTCCGTTATCGGCTCCCATCGGTTGCTGCAGCGGGTGTGGCGTAACCTGGTTGACGAGGAAACCGGCGAGCTGACCATCGACGACGAGGCGGCATCGGACGATCTTCGTCGGCTGCTGCACCGCACCATCGACGCTGTCCGGTCCGACATGGACGCGTTGAGTTTCAACACCGCGATTGCCCGCATCACCGAGCTCAACAACGAGCTGACCAAGCTTGACGGCTCAACGCCTCGCGAGGTTGCTGAGCCGCTGGTGCGGATGTTGTCGCCGCTGGTGCCACACGTTGCCGAAGAGCTATGGAGCCGGATGGGGGAGGACGGGTCGGTGGTGTACGCCCAGTTCCCCGAAGCCGACGAGACCCTGCTGGTAGATGACGAGGTGGAGATTCCGGTGCAGGTCAAAGGCAAGCTGCGGTCAAAGGTGATGGTCTCGGCCGACGCCGATGAGGCAACACTGGAAGCCGCGGCATTGGCTGACGAACGCATCCAAGAATTCCTGGACGGGGCCGAAGTGCGCAAGGTCATCGTGGTGCCGGGCAGATTGGTAAACATCATCGCCTGAGTGGTGCGATCACGATTTGACGCAGGCGATTCGGGCCGAAGCTGCGATCCAGACGGTCAGCCATCACA
>CAZSTV010000183.1:0-11917 GCA_964609665.1 uncultured Acidimicrobiaceae bacterium | reverse complement strand
TCCACATCGGCACTGACGGCGGTCATGTTGGCCTCCGTCGTCAGAGGGTCGATGTCAGAAATCGTTGACACGAATGTGGTCTTTCCGACGGCAAAGCCTCCGGCTACCACGATCTTTACTGGGATTGGATTGCTCACATCGACCTCACAAGCTTTGCAGTCCGTCGAGGACCCGTTCCAATAGCGCCAAGTCCGGCCTACCGTCGGACTGGTTACTCCCGCCATGGGTTGCTACATGCCCGGCGACTACGAGGTCACCTACTAGGACTTTGACCACCTGCAGCGGGAGCTTCAGGTGGGCCGAAATTTCGGCGATTGACAAGGGCTCTTTGCAGAGCGAAATGATGGCCCGGGCCTCGCTTACGATCTTGCCGTCAGGGGATTTGCCAGCCACGAGTTGAATCATGGTCTCGACCCCGAGCTCTATCTCCGCGTCGGTCCGGCCACGGGTAACCGTGTATGGCCGGACCCGCATTCGCGAGAGTGGCTCTTCGGGATGGTCGGTCATTGAGGCAGGGCCGCCTGAAGTTCTGCTCGCAGCTCGGGAGTCAGCGACTCGCCGGCTTTCTCGACCAGCACGGCCATCTCGTACCCGACGAGACCGATGTCCGCTGTACCGTTCGCAACGACCGCAAGGAGCGACCCGTCGCTGATGCCGGTAACGAAGAGGAACGCATGCTCCATCTCGACGATGACCTCGGTGACCGCGCCGCCGCCGAAACGACCCGCAGCCCCATAGCTCAGACCGATGAGTCCCGATGCAACCGCTGAGAAGCGGTCGACCGAGTCCCGGTCCAGGCCCGATGACGTTGCGATCGGCAAGCCGTCGGAGGAAACGACCACGGCTTCGGAAACGCCCGGCACCTGATCGACGAAGTTGTTGACGAGCCAGTTGACGTTGTTGGCTTCGTTGCTCAGTCCACTCATGCTTGGCCTACCTGTCTTTGTTCTTGGTTGAAGGCTCGGAGTCGCCATTGCCGCTCGAGCTGTCACTTGGGTCTACCTTCTTGCCCTTCAGCCCTTCCCGGTAACGGGAGAGCATCGAGCGAACTTCTTCTGGATCTCGGCTGCTAGCCGCAACCGGTCGGCCCTGGCCGATCGGCACCGAGCTTGCGCCTCGCTGACGCTTCGTCAGACCTGCCGAGGTAGCGGCATCGCTGCGAAGCGCACGGCCGGGTGCCCCTTCATCGCTGTCTTCAAGCAGCGATGCGACGCCGTCTTCAAAGGCGTCCCCGGAGGGAACGGCCTCTTCGAGCTTGCGGGGCGAGCCGGCGGACACCTCTGGGGGCGTCCAGCTATCGGAAACTGCGTCAGCCTGAGCCGCTGGGGTTTCGGCTGCCGGAGCACCGGCGTTGTCAAACGGTGACGTCTCGGTCCAGTTCTCCGGTGCTTCACCACGGCGCTCGGTGATCCCGAAGTTGTCGGTGTTGATTCCGAGGAGACGCTCCAAGGCAGCCGAGCTTGTCGGACTGGTTGGTGTCTGCTCACTCTCGGGAGCCGCTGGCGCCGGTGCTGGTGCTGGTGCGCTGGCCTCGGGAGCCGGAGCCGGAGCCGGAGCGGGGGCAGGTGCTGGCGCCGGAGCGGGAGCCTGGGCCTGTGGGGCCTCGGCGGGAGGCGCAGCTGCTGGTGCGGCAGCGCCGGAGGTGGTGATCAGATCGGCGGGAACGTTGACGACAGCTCGCAGGCCGGCCTTACCGTTCGCCTGCAGTGTCACCTCGGCGCCGAGGCGCTTGGCCAGACGACCGATCACCATGAAGCCGAGGGACCGACCCATGCCGAGCCCGAGTTCTGGCGGATCCGCCAGAACGCTATTGGCTTCGGCCAGCTTGTCTGCGGTCATTCCCATGCCGCTGTCGGCAACGGTAATGGAGAAGATCTCAGGGCTGGAGAGCACCCCGCTGACCTCAACCGCTGTGTTCGGCGGTGAGAACTGGGTTGCGTTCTCCATGAGTTCGGAGACGAGGTGGGCGAGATCGACCGCAACGGTCGCCCCAACCTGTCCGTCTGCGACCTCGGCGAGATCGATGTGCTCGTAGTTCTCGACCTCGCCCATGGCGACACGCAGCACGTCGGCCACTTCAACCGGACCGCCACGACGACGGCCGGGGTCTGCCTCGGCCAACACCATGAGCGACTCGGCGTTTCGCCGCATCCGGGTTGCGAGGTGGTCGACCTTGAAGAGTTCGCCGAGACGCTCCGGATCCTCTTCGGAGCTTTCCAGCCGGTCGAGGTACTCGACCTGGCGGTCGAGCAGCGTTTGGCTTCGGCGAGCCAGGTTGACCACGATGGTGGAGAGGCCCTCTTTCACCGCGTCACGCTGTGACTCGGTGGCAGTGGCCGTCGCACTGTTGATGGCATTGATGGCAGTGGCGATCTCGCCAAGCTCATCGTTGCTCACCACAGGAACGGTGTGGAGCTCCTCGGCGCTGATCTCACCTTCGGCCAGCCTTCTGTGAGCGTCAGCCAGTTCGTTTGCAGACCGGGTGAGCTCGCTCATCGAGTCGAGGATTGACCGGCTGATGGCAAACGCCACAGCTCCGGACAGTCCTAGACAGACCAGGGCGAAGATCCCGTACGGCTTCGTACCTGGCCCATCGATAAACAGCAGCAGCCCGGTCGCCACGACAGCGACGACGAGAATAGGCACGGCGGCCAGTGCGACCAATTGGTTGCGGAAATTGAGTTGACGAAACATAGTCCTCTCGCCTGTTCGTTCGGCACAACTTCAATCGGACGGCCAGAACGGATTATTGAGGAACCATCGTTGTTTTTTCCGTTCTCGTTGGAGGTGTCGGGTAATGACTTAACTCCTGACGGCGACAGGCGATGGATATGGGTGACTGCTGCTGTAACCGAGGAAGCTTTACAAGGAAACCTTGAGGACTTCCCTCTTGCCGCCCTCATGCGGTCGTTGGAAGGCCGCAAGAGAACAGGCGTGCTGACCGTCGCCGGTGGTAGCAAGGTGTGGTTCTTCGAAGGCCGCGTCTACCTGGCGTCCACCGCCGGTGGGGCCCCGCTGAGCGCCGTGCTGTTCGGCGCCGACCTTGGGTCGCTCAACGAGATCGAGACGCTGTTCGCCCAACCGGAGGACGCGCCGTCGGTCATCGACCAGCTGCTGTCGGCTCGCGCCGATAGCGAGCCGCTGGTTCGGCGACTGCTTCATGAGTACAACCTCAACTCACTGTTCGAGTTGTTGGTACCGTCCGATGCCGCCTTCACCTTCGAGGGCGATCGACATCATCGGCTCGGCTACCGTCTCGCCAGCGAGACCAGCACGCTGCTGGCTCAGGCAGAGCACCGAGTGGACATTTGGCGACGCATCGCCGGTCGGATCACTTCGACCGACGCAGCGTTCCAGCTGACACCGGCTCTTCCCGGCAGCAACTTCGAGCGCCTCGTGAGCGCGGATGAATGGCAGTACCTGGCGTGCCTCAACGGTCGTCGGACGGTCGCCGATGTCATCACGACAACCGGCGACAGCGCCTTCCGGGTGTGCTCAACGCTCTATCGGTTGTTGCTCGAAGGCCTGATCGAAGAAGCCTGATCACCCGGAGTCCGTTGGCTACTGACCCCTAGGTCAGCAGCCAACGAGGTGAGTTGCAACTAGGTCAACGGCTTGTCTGTCGGTTTGACCGGGTCCGGCAACAGGGTGGAACCCATGAGCGCCTTGTCGACCGACGCCGCGCAGGAACGACCCTCGGCGATTGCCCACACGATGAGGCTCTGCCCGCGGCCCATGTCACCACAGACGTAGACGTTTTCGCGCGACGAGCGCCAGTCGCCATCCCGGGCGACGACCCCTCGGTCCCCCAGCTCAAGCCCGAGTTCGCCAACGGCGGTATCGGTCTCGGGGCCGGTGAAGCCCATGGCCAGCAGCACAAGATCGGCTTCCATCGTGAACTCGCTGCCCTCGACCTTGACGAACGGCGGGTTGGCCGACGGGTCGAAGCGGACCTCGTGGCCCTCCAGGTGGGTGATGTGGCCGTCCTCGCCGACGAACTCGGTCGTTTGCACGGAGAAGACCCGTTCAACGCCCTCTTCATGAGCCGAGGCGGTGCGGAACATCATGGGCCATGTCGGCCACGGGTTGGCGTCCGGCCGATGGTCCGGCGGGCGCTCCATGATCTCAAACTGATGGACGGACTTGGCACCTTGACGGTTTGCCGTGCCAAGACAGTCGGCGCCGGTGTCGCCGCCGCCGATGATGATGACGGCCTTGCCTTCCGCTGACACGGGCGGCTCGTCGATGTCACCGAGCTGCACTTTGTTGGCAGGCGGGAGGTACTCCATCGCCTGGTAGATCCCGGTCAGTTCCCGACCGGGGAACGGCGCAGGCATCATGTCTCGCCAGTTCGTGGCACCACCGGCGAGCACGACGGCGTCAAAGTCCTCGGCCAGCTTCTCGGCCGAAACGCGATGCTCGTGGTCTGCGGGGCCACCGACGTACGCGTTGACAACGAAACGAGTCCCCTCGGCCTCCATCTGCTCCAGCCGGCGGTCGAGGATCTTCTTTTCCATTTTGAACTCGGGGATGCCGTAGCGCAGAAGCCCACCGATGCGGTCAGCCCGCTCGTACACGGTGACGTCATGCCCGGCCCTGGTCAGCTGCTGGGCCACGGCGAGGCCGCCCGGCCCGGAGCCGACAACCGCCACCGTCTTGCCGGTCTTCTTCGAGGCGATGATGGGCTGAACCCAGCCCTCTTCCCATGCTCGTTCGATGATCGAAAGTTCGATGTTCTTGATGGTGACCGCATCGGTACCGATGCCCGCAACACAGGCCGCCTCGCACGGGGCTGGACACAGCCGCCCGGTGAACTCCGGAAAGTTGTTGGTGGCGTGCAGCGCCTCTATGGCGGCCTGCCAGTCATCTTTGTAGACCAGGTCGTTCCAGTCAGGAATCAGGTTCCCGAGCGGACAACCGTTGTTGCAGAACGGAATTCCGCAGTCCATGCAGCGTGAAGCCTGAACGATGACATTGGCATCATCGAAGTCCTCGTAGACCTCGTCCCAGTCCTTGAGCCGCACCGGTACGGGGCGCATGGTCGGTGTGAGCCGGTCGTGGACGATAAACCCGCGTGGATCACCCATGAGCGGCCGCCATGATTGCCTCGACCGGGTCGAGCCCGAGCTCATCAGCCTTGCGTTGGGCGTCCAGGACCCTGCGGTAGTCGGTCGGCATCACCTTCGTGAACCATCCAATTGAGTTCTCCCAATCATCGAGTAACCGTTGTGCAACCGGCGAACCGGTCTCTTCCTTGTGAGCAGCGACGAGGCTCCTGAGCTGTTCAGCGTCCTCGTCGGTCATCTGCTCGATCGCCACCATTTCGGTATTGAGCTTGGTGCGCAGCGTGTCGTCGGGGTCCAAGACGAACGCAACGCCGCCGGACATGCCGGCGCCGAAGTTGCGGCCGGTCTCGCCGAGAATCACGGCGATGCCGCCGGTCATGTACTCACAGCCGTGGTCGCCAACGCCTTCCACCACGGCCTGTGCCCCAGAGTTACGCACGCAGAACCGCTCACCGACACGGCCCCGGATGAAGACCTGACCGCTGGTGGCGCCGTACAGAATGACGTTGCCTGCAATCACGTTCTCCTCGGCGACAAAGGTTGCGTCGGCCGGTGGGCGCAACGTCAGCCTGCCGCCCGACAGTCCCTTGCCGAAGTAATCATTGGTGTCGCCCTCCAGTTTGAGCGTGATGCCACGGGGAACGAAGGCGCCGAAGGACTGACCCGCAGAACCCTTGAAGTCGATGGTGATGGTGTCGTCGGGCAGGCCGCCGCCGCCGAACCGTTTGGTGAGCTCGTGGCCGAGCATCGTGCCGACGGTGCGGTTGGTGTTGGAGATGCCGTAGTTCAACGACACCGCCTGCTTTGACTCCAACGCATCGGCCGCGTCCGCGATCAATCGGACGTCGAGGGCATTGTTCAGCCCGTGGTCCTGAGATGACGTGCAGTGTCTGCTGCTGGAATCATCGAGCGCTGGCAGGTACAGGATTGGCGTGAGGTCAAGACCGGACGCCTTCCAGTGGTCGATTGCGGCTTCGGTGTCCAGGCACTCGACGTGGCCGATGGCCTCCTCGAGGGTCCGGAACCCAAGCTCTGCCAGGTACTCCCTAACCTCTTCGGCGATGTACTCGAAGAACGTTTCGACGAACTCCGGCTTGCCGGTGAACTTCTCCCGAAGCTCCGGGTTCTGCGTTGCAACGCCGACAGGACAGGTGTCCAGGTGGCAGACCCGCATCATCACACAGCCCGACACCACCAGCGGCGCCGTGGCGAAACCAAACTCCTCACCGCCGAGCAGGGCGGCGATGATCACGTCACGACCGGTTTTGATCTGCCCGTCGACCTGCAACACGATGCGGTCCCGAAGGTCATTGAGGAGCAGCGTCTGCTGGGTCTCGGCAACACCTAGCTCCCATGGCCCGCCAGCGTGCTTGAGCGACGTCAGCGGCGATGCGCCAGTGCCACCGTCATGGCCGGAAATCAGCACGACGTCCGCCTTGGCTTTTGATACGCCAGCAGCAACGGTGCCAACCCCAACCTCGGCCACCAACTTCACATGCACCCTTGCTTGCGGGTTGGCGTTCTTGAGGTCATGGATCAGCTGCGCCAGATCCTCGATGGAGTAGATGTCGTGGTGCGGGGGCGGGGAGATCAGCCCGACACCGGTAGTCGAGTGGCGGGTCTTGGCAATCCAGGGGTACACCTTCTTGCCTGGCAGCTGACCACCTTCACCGGGCTTGGCGCCCTGGGCCATCTTGATCTGAATGTCGTCGGCGGCCGTCAGGTATTCGGAGGTGACGCCGAAGCGGCCGGATGCCACCTGCTTGATGGAGGAGCGCTTGGAATCGCCGTTGTCGAGGGTGATGAACCGCTCAGGGTCCTCGCCGCCCTCGCCGGTGTTCGACTTGCCGCCGAGGCGGTTCATGGCAATTGCGAGCGTCTCGTGAGCCTCAGCGGAAATGGAGCCGTAGCTCATTGCTCCAGTGGCGAACCGCTTGACGATCTCGGAGATCGGCTCGACCTCAGACAGCGGGATCGATTCGCGGTTCGAGGCCAACTTGAACAGGCCGCGCAGCGTCGCCAGACGCTCCGCCTGGCTGTCGACGGAGTGGGTGTACTCCTTGAACACGTCGTAGCGCTGCGACCTGGTCGAGTGCTGCAACTTGAAGACGGTCTCCGGGTTGAACAGGTGGTATTCGCCCTCACGACGCCACTTGTACTCGCCACCAGGGTCGAGGCGACGGTGGGCCAGGGCCTCGGGGCGGTCGGGAAAGGCCCGCAGATGCCGCATCTCGCACTCGGCGGCCAACTCCGGAAGGTCGATGCCGCCAAGCTTGGATGTGATGCCGGTGAAGAACCTGTCGACGAACTGCTGGCTCAGGCCGATCGCTTCGAAGATCTGCGCCCCGGTGTAGGAGGCAACCGTTGAGATGCCCATCTTCGACATCACCTTGATGACGCCGGTCGATGCGGCCTTCACGTAGTTCTGATCAGCGGTCGCGGCATCCTCGGCACTGTCGCCGAGAGGTCGGCGAGAGGTGATGGTTTCAAACAGCAGCGACGGGCAGACGGCGCTGGCACCACAACCGAGCAGCAGCGCAAAGTGGTGGATCTCTCTGGCGTCGGCGGCGTCGATCACCAGTCCGGCCTGGGTACGCATCTTCTCTCGGGTAAGGAAGTGATGGATGGCACCGGTCAGCAGTAGCGACGGGATCGGGGCCATGTCGGCGGTGGCGCCGCGGTTGGACAGCACCAGAATCTTGGCGCCGGCCTTGATGGCGGTCCGGGCCTGGGAGGCCAGCACGTCGAGCGCATCCTCTAAGCCTTCGGCTCCATCGGCCACTGGATACAGACCGCTCAACTCCACCGATTTGAAGGCGTCGAAGCCGTCGACCTCGCCCGCGTTGCGGATGCGAGCCAGTGTTTCGGGGGTCATGACCGGGTAGTCCAGGACCAACTGGTCGCACCATTGCGGTCCCGGCTCCAAAATGTTGCCGGACGGTCCGAGCACGACCTGGTGACTGGTGACCAGTTCTTCGCGGATGGCGTCCAGCGGCGGGTTCGTCACCTGGGCGAAGAGCTGTGAGAAGTAGTCGAACAGCATCCGGGGCTGGTTCGAGAGCACCGCCGTCGGTGTATCGGTTCCCATGGAGCCGATGGCTTCCTTTGCCGTGCGGGCCATCGGGTCGACGAGGAGGTCAAGCTCCTCGATGGTGTAGCCGTTCGTCGACTGCTCGGCCGCCAACTCGTCAGGGTGAATGTCCGCTCGGACCTGGGAGGTGGTTTCCGGGAGATCCTCGATGCCTTTGAGTCGCTGCAGCCACTCGCTGTATGGGCGCTCGGCCGCCAGCGACGACATGATCTCGTCGTCATCGACAATGCGACCCTGGCTGGTGTCGACGAGGAACATCTTGCCCGGTTCCAAACGGCCCTTCTTGACCACCTTGGACGAGTCGACCTCGAGGACACCGACCTCCGAGGCCATGACGACGATGTCATCATCGGTGACCCAGTAGCGGCTCGGACGGAGGCCGTTGCGGTCGAGTACGGCACCAACCATGGTGCCGTCGGTGAACGTTACCGAAGCCGGGCCGTCCCATGGCTCCATGACGGCGCCATAGAAGTTGTAGAAGTCCCGCTGGTCGGCCGGGAGATTCGGGTTCTTCTCCCAAGCCTCGGGGATCATCATCAGCACCGCATGGTGCAGGGGGTACCCGCCGAGGTGGAGCAGCTCAAGGGCCTCGTCGAAGCTTGCCGTATCCGACCCGCCAGGAGTGCAGATGGGGAAGAGCTTTGTCGGGTCATCCCAGTGCTCAGCCGACAGCAGCGCCTCGCGGGCCTTCATCCAGTTGCGGTTTCCCATCACCGTGTTGATCTCGCCGTTGTGGGCAACAAAGCGGTAGGGATGGGCCAGCGGCCAGGACGGGAAGGTGTTGGTCGAGAACCGAGAGTGCACCAGTCCAAGCGCGCTCTCCATGAGCGGGCTGGTGAGGTCGGGGAAGAAAGAGTACAGCTGTGGCGTTGTCAGCATGCCCTTGTACACGAAGGTGCGGGAGCTGAGGCTGGAGAAGTAGACGTTGTCCAGCTCGTGCTCGATCCGTTTGCGAGCCATGTAGACCTGTCGGTCCAGTGCAAGGCCGCTCAGCGGCGGGTTGTCGTCGGTTGGCGCCGATGCGACGAACAGTTGGTGGAACGCCGGCATGACGGCGAGCGCCTGCTCACCGAGGCCATGGGCGTCGATGGGGACCTCTCGCCACGCGAGGACCTGCAGTCCCTCTTCGGTGGCGATCCTTTCGATTGCGGCGACGTCGCTCGCCCGCCGTTCGGCGTCGGCAGGCAGAAAGGCAATACCGGTGGCGTAGGAGCCAGCCTCTGGTAGGTCATCGACGACCGATCGGAAGAACTTGTCGGGCACCTGGATGAGAATGCCGGCGCCGTCGCCGGTGTTCGGCTCCGCGTTGGTGGCACCTCGGTGCTGCAAACAGGTCAATGCGTACAGACTCTTGGACACGATGTCGTTGCTCTTGCGGCCGTGTAGATCGGCCACGAACGACACACCACATGCGTCGTGTTCAAACGAGGGGTCGTAAAGTCCCTGTATTCCTGGGGCTGTGCTCACTCAATCTCCATGTCGTTCGGGGTCCCACGAGGTCGGGACGGCCCTCTAGAGACCACCTGCCCGATCACTTGAACGGGAGCCCACGCAGCTCCGGTAGGGGCTCGGCGTGGTGTGCGGACCAAAGGGGGCTGGACGACGCTGTCCGCAGCTTACGTCAGTACCCGTTTATCTAGCCAGAAGACTGCCGGGTCCGACATATCACTGTCCAAGCATATCTCGGCAACAGCTCATCAGGCCAACCGAATCTTTCGTAAAGATGATGGTGCGTTCAATCCGGTCGCGCTGCGGGCATCATATTTGTATGACTTCCCGCTCCGCCGACGCCCCGGCCGCCGACAACCCAATCGTGGCTGATGTGCTCGCCGACATGGCGGCGTCCCCGACGCCGTACCACGCTGTTGCCAGGGCAATGTCGCTGCTGTTGGAAGCCGGATTCTCGCCGGTCGAGCTGACAGAGCCGCTCCCGGAAGCTCCCGGCTCCTACGTTGCCACCAGTGCCGGATCACTCGTGGCCTGGGCGCAACAATCGGCGAACCGCGGGTTCACGGTTGTTGGCGCCCACACCGACTCACCAAACCTGCGGGTGAAGACCAACCCCGATGTCGTCTCCGCCGGGGTAGAGCAGGTGGGAATGGAGATCTACGGCGGAGTGCTGCTCAATTCATGGCTGGACCGTGGCCTGGGGTTGGCAGGCCGGGTGTCCATCGCGGGAAGCGGCGGGGTTGAGGAGCGGCTCTTCCTCGACGATCGGCCGCTGATGACCATCCCCCAGCTGGCGATCCACCTCGATCGCGAGATCATGAGCAACGGACTCAAGCTTGACCCGCAGCGCCACGTCGTGCCGATGTGGGCCTTGGCACCCACCGACGGTCCCGATGATGATGCCGGTCACGAAGCCGACTCGGCTGCGGCCGATGGTTCGGGGCTTCGTCGCCATGTGGCGGACCTTCTTGAGGTCACCGTCGATGACATCCTTTCGTGGGACCTCATGGCGTTCGACACCCAGGCTCCCGCCGTCATCGGCCGGGACCGGGAACTGTTCTCTTCGGCCAGGATCGACAACCTCCTCTCGTCCTTCTGTGGGGTGCGGGCCTTGGCGGCCCTGGTCAACGGTGCCGGAGCGGGCACGAACCTGCCGAGGACGCCGGTACTTGCGCTCTATGACCACGAGGAGATCGGGTCGGAGTCCGCGACGGGCGCGGCCAGCGTGTTCCTGTCGTCGTTGCTGGAGCGCATCGCGTTGGCTCAGGGGGCGGGCCGGGCCGAATATTTGGCCTCGTTGAACCGTTCAATCGTGATTTCCGCCGATGGCGCCCACGCAACCCACCCGAACTACGTCGACAAGCATGACCCGTCGCACCGGATCTCGCTGAACAGCGGTGTTGTCGTGAAGCGCAACGCCAATCAGCGGTATGCCACCGATGCCGCCAGCGAGGCGTTCATCGTTGATGTGGCAAGCGCCGCCGGGGTCCCGCTGCAGTACTACATTCACCGCAACGACTTGCCGTGCGGCTCGACGATCGGTCCGATCACCGCCGCCAGGCTCGGGGTGCCAACGGTCGACATCGGTGCGCCGCAGCTCGCAATGCACAGCATCCGCGAGACCGCAGGCGTCGCTGATGTAGCACACCTGTCGAACACGCTGGGTGCGGCGTGGCGTCACGACGTCGGCTGAGCGCTCATAATGGGTGAACCATCCCTATCCATGGTCACGCAGAGCGCTCAATGGGCATGATTTCCTGCTAATTGTTCACAACAGTTGAACGGTTGTTGCTGTTGTCGTGGCCGCCAACTACCGTTCCACGGTCGCCTGTGCATCGTTATCGATGTTGAGTCCTGTGCTTGGCGAGCACGTCGTTCGTGCAAGAAACGTGGAGGAGTTCCCGTGGGCGTAGTCCCGTATTTAGCTTTTGTCTCAGCCCTGGCCGCACTTGGCTTGGCTGGGTTTTTCTATTTGGACGTCAAGAAGGCGAGCCCTGGTAACGACCGAATGGTCTACCTGATGAACGAAATTCAGTCTGGCGCCCGCGCCTTTCTGAAGCAGGAATACACCTGGGTTTCCGTCTTCGTCGTCGTCCTTGCCGTTCTCATCGCCATCTTGATCGGTTGGGAAGCCGCCATCACCTATGTGATCGGCGCGCTGCTCTCTGCTCTCGCCGGGTACGTCGGTATGACGGTGGCCACCATGGCCAACGCCAGGACCACCGAAGCGGCGAAGGACGGACCGGGCAAAGCACTGCCGATCGCCTTCCGCGGCGGCGCAGTCATGGGCTTCTCCGTCGCTGGTCTCGCG
>CAZSTV010000182.1:8229-11927 GCA_964609665.1 uncultured Acidimicrobiaceae bacterium | reverse complement strand
GGGCACCCCTTCCTCGGCCACCACACCCTGATCCATGAACACCACCCGGTCGGCAACTTCGGACGCAAACGAGATCTCGTGGGTGACGACCATCATGGTCATGCCCTCATCGGCGAGGCCACGCATGACGTCCAACACTTCGCCGACCAGTTCGGGGTCAAGCGCCGAGGTCGGTTCGTCGAACAGCATCATGTCCGGCTGCATGCACAGCGAGCGGGCGATGGCCACCCGTTGCTGTTGACCGCCGGAGAGCCGGATCGGGTGTTCGTGAATCTTGTCTGCCAGGCCCACCCGGTCGAGCATCTCTTCAGCAATGCGGTTGGCTTCGGCCTTCTTGGTTTTCAACACGCCGGTTGGGCCGATGGTCAGGTTTCGCAGCACGGTGAGATGGGGAAACAGGTTGAACTGCTGGAAGACCATGCCAATTCTGGTCCGCAGCTGATCGACGTTGGCGTCGGGGTGGGTGATGTCGTCGCCCTCGATGAAGATCTGCCCCGAGGTGGACTCTTCCAGCCGGTTGATGCAGCGGAGCAACGTCGACTTACCGGACCCGGAGGGGCCAATGACGCAGACCACCTCACCCGGCTCGACCCGGAAGTCGATGCCCTTCAGCACCTCGAGCTCGCCGAAGTACTTGTGGAGCTGCTTGATTTCGATGGCCGGAACGGACGTGGTTTCGCTGTTGGAACTCATCGTGACTTGGCCGCCGAACGTTCAAGCCGCCGGACCAGGAAGGTCAACGGCAGTGTGATGAGTAGGTAGAGGATGGCGGCAACCGTGAGCGGCGTTGCGTTACGAGAGCTGGTCATGAAGTCCCTGGCAAACTTGGTCAACTCTTTGGAGCCGGGGGTGCTGCCCAGGATGAAAAACAGCGAGGTGTCTTTGATCAGCAGCACCAGTTCGTTTGTCAGCGGCGGGATGATGATGCGAAAAGCCTGGGGCAGCACGATGGTGAACATCGTCCTGGTCTGAGACATGCCGATGGAGCGGGCGGCTTCGGTTTGGCCTCGAGGGACGGCCTCGATGCCAGCTCGGATGGTTTCGGCCATGTAGGCGCCGGCGACGATGGCCAGGCCGAGCGAGCCGCTGCCAAGCGTGCCACCGGGGATCGACCACCGGAACGCGATGGGAATGCCGAAGCCGACGAAGATGAGGGTGATGAGCGCCGGTAGGCCGCGGAACAGTTCGATGTAGCCGATAGCGAACGCCCGGAACGGCGGCACGCTCGACAGCCGCATCAACGCAAGACCGAGGGCCAGAATGAGGCCGAGGGTGAACGACAGCGTCGTGTAGACGATGGTGTTGCGGACGGCGGTGAGAATGACGTCAGGGAACATCTCCACCATGACGTCGGTATTGAAGAAGTTCCGCCCGATGGTTTCCCAATCGGCGGCAAACGCGATGCCAAGGGCGATGGCCGCAGCCACCACATACATCGCTGTTTGATAGAGCCGCGACCGTTGTCGCGGGGTGAGATCCAGCATGGTAAGCATCGGGCGGGTCCCGGAGGGCCCGCCCGACCGCCTCAGTTCATCAAACGGGGATCAGCCGCTGAAGTACTTGTCGAAGATGGTGTCGTAGGTGCCATCGTCACGGAGCTTCTGCAGGCTGGTGTTGACCGCTTCCAGCAGCGCCTCGGATCCTTCTTCCTGTACCGCAAGCCCGTACTGCTCATCGGTGGTGAAGGTCTGCACGACGGATGCGACGCCGGGGTTTTCATCGACGTAACCCTGGTTGCCGACCAGGTCGGTGATGACCCCGTCAACCTCGCCAGCGTCGAGCGCCAGGTACAGGTCACCGGCCGCCTCGAACGAGACGATCTCAACACCGTCGCCAGCGTTTTCGGTTGCCCAGATCTCACCGGTGGTGCCGGTCTGGACCGCCAAAGCGGTTACGGCATCAATCGATGCGGGGCCACCTTCGTTGACCAGCAGCGACTGATCGGCAGTGAAGTATGACTCGGAGAAGTCAACATTCTCTTCCCGCTCTTCGGTGATGGTGATCGACGATGCGGAGATGTCGCAGTTGCCCGCTTCCATCGCCAGACCGGAGGTGATTGCCTCCCAGCCCGGAACGTCAATCTTGGTTTCAAGACCGAGATCTGCCGAGATGGCTTCCATCAACTCAATGTCGAAACCCGAGTACCCGGTTGGTGCATCGGGGTCTTCGAATTCCATGGGTGGGAACGGGATGTCGGTGCAGACGGTCAGCGTTCCCGCCTCGACGAGGCCGAACTCACTGGTGTCAGCATCATCGCTACCGCATGCTGCGGCACCCAATCCAAGGGCCAGCGCGCCCACGAGTAGTCCTTTGAATTTCATAGTTGTATTCCTCCCTAAGACCTGACCCTAGCTTTGCGAACCTGATGCAACTACCGCGGTGGTGCGCTTGGGAGTCTAAATCGCCGCCGGTCATAGCTCGATCGGAGACAGCTACGCTCCCACTATGAGCAGCACATCGCTTCAGATCGGGCGGATAGAGACATCGGACAGCCTTCTGCGGGTGTGGCTGGGCAATGATGCAGAACCCCTGGAACTACCGTGGTTTTGGGTCCGCGATCACAGCCAGGACCCCGCGTCAGTCGACGTCGAGACAAAGCAGCGAACGGTCGATTCGTTTGCCATTGACATGGCCGTCGCCCCGGCTCGATGCGAAGTGGCAGACAACGCGGTGCACGTCCAGTGGCCCGATGGGGAACCGACGTCGGTGTTGCCAGCGTCGCTGCTTGCGACGGTGGCACCGATCTCCTCGGACTCAGCCAGCGCTCCTGGCTCGGCGGCAACGCCGACGCCGTGGCATAGCGCAAGCGACGTGGCGGTACAGCCGATCAGCTATGACGAGGTCATAGGGTCCGACGAGGGTGTCGCGGCCTGGGTCAACGCGATTGCCCAGTTCGGGTTTGGTCTTGTCACCGGCACACCGAGCGACATCGAGAGCGCCACCGAGCTGGCCAACCGGGTGGGCTACGTGCGGCGCACGATCTTCGGCGACATGTGGGTGCTGTCCTCGCAGGAGGTCGACCACGCTGACTCCGCCTACTCCACCACCTATCTTGAGCCCCACACCGATGGCTCCTACTCCCACGACGGGCCGGGCCTGCAACTCTTCGCGTGCGTTGAGCGATCCGGCACCGGCGGTGACTCAATCCTGGTCGATGGGTTCGCTGCGGCCGAGGCGCTGCGGGCCGACAACCCCGATGCTTTTGGGTTGCTGAGCACCGTCGAGGTGCCAGCCCACTACGTGGAGCACGGCGTTGAACTGCGAGCTCGGCGGCCGACTATCAGGCTGGACGCCAACGGCGCGGTGGAGCAGGTCACGTTCAACAACTACGACCGCTCCGCTTTTCTGTTGCCACCGGACCAACTCCGAGACTGGTACGCGGCCTACGGAGCCCTGCACGATTTGATCATCGACGAGGGGCGGTGGTGGACCCACCGGTTGGAACCGGGAGACACGCTGCTGTTCGACAACTGGCGTTGTCTGCACGGCCGGCTGGCCTACACCGGGGCTCGCAAGTTCCACGGGTGCTACCTCAACCACGAAGACCTAGAAAGTCGGTTGCGGGTAGCTGCCTCGTAGCTCCCAAGCGGCTGACGGCAGCGGGCTCACTGGGGCCAGCCGCCTGCGGCCTCAGATGAGGGCAAGCGGGCGCTAGTCGTTGACCCGGTCCCAGAGCCGTCGAGCGATGACCACGTTCT
>CAZSTV010000182.1:3409-8129 GCA_964609665.1 uncultured Acidimicrobiaceae bacterium | reverse complement strand
TTCTTGGCGTGGGCGGCCATCAGCGTTGCGTCCTCGCCATCCTGCAGTTGGCGGGCGGCCCGGAAGGTCAGCAACCGCATGGCTTCCAGGTCGGTGGCGACGTCTGCCAGCAGCCACTGGATGCCCTGTTTGTCTGCCACGGCAGACCCGAACAGTTGCCGGTCCGCGGTGTAGGCCAACGCCACCTCAAGCGAACGGCGCAGCAGCCCACAACACATGGCGCCGACAAGGACCCGGGCCAGATCAATGCCGACCATCGCCCCGGCGAATGCGTCGCCGACCGGGGCCAGCGTGTTGGCCACCGGCACACGAACGTCGGTGAAGGTGAACCCGCCGGTGCCCATGGCGTGGGCGCCCATCAGCTCGTACGGCTCGGACCGGGTGACGCCATCCAGCGTCGGGTCGACCACGATCGAGACGATGCCTCGGTGGCCGGCCGCGGGGTCGGTTTGGGCGTAGACGTTCAGCGAACCTGCGTGGCTTGCGTTGGTCACCCAGGCCTTGTCCCCGTTGATGATCCACTCGTCACCGTCTCTGTTGGCTCGGCAGGTGATGGCCGAGGCATCGGAGCCAACGCCCGGCTCGGTGAGCAGGAACGCGCCCAGCAATTCGCCGTTGATCAACTTCGGTAGGACGGTCGATAACAGATGATCGTTGCCGCTGTTGGCCACGGCCCGGGCCATGTTGTTGTGCACCACCGCGCTGAACGCCGCGGCCAGGTCGACCGCGGCCAGCTCTTCGAGAACCCGGGCCAGCGTCACCTGGCCCGCCCCTCGGCCGCCGAGGGCCGGTGGGACCAGCATTGCTGTCAGCCCCGCTCCAGACATTGCCTGGAACGCTTCGGAGGCGAAGCGGCGCTCCCGCTCCCAGGTCTCTGCCAGCGGCGCGATGTGTTGGGCCGCGAAGGCGACTGCGTCGTCGATGATCTGCTGTTCGTCCGGGGACACTGCATCGTCAGCCATGAGGCGAGCGTAGATGGCGGCGGTCTGGGGCGAAATTTGGTGTGGCGGTCGCTTGTCCGTACCGTGGGGCCGTGGTTGACAACAGCACTATCGACACCGGGCCTGGGCCCTGGGCCGAAGACGTTGCGCCCGGTCGCCTGGTCAACAAAGGTCACGCACCGGGCGACATTCTTGAGGCGTGGAAGTGGCAGCTCCTGGAGCACGCCTCTGGCCTTGTCGTCGTCGAGGCCCATTTGCCCGAGCAACTGATGAACCGGCAAGGTCAGCTGTTCGGCGGGTTCACCACTACCTATGTCGACTTCGTCTCGCTACACACCGTGCATTCGGAGACCATCTTCCGAGATCGCAACGCTCCCAAGAACTGGCTCACCACCATCAACATGCGCTGCGACTACTTCGAGCCCATCGTCGGACCGAGCTTCACGATCCGGGGTGAGCTGATACACCAGCGCGGCCTGACCAGCCTCGTCTCGACCAAGTTCTTCAACGATGGCACCATGTTGGCTCATGGACTCACCACGCTGCGTCAGGTCAAAAGCGACTAAGTGCCGTCATCTCGGGTCGACCGTTAGGCCGGTCGGGTCATGAGCGGCGAGTACGTGTTGGTCGAGCGGCCGACCGATCGGGTTGCCCACGTGGTACTCAACCGACCGGAGCGGCGCAATGCGCTGATCGGCCCGTTGGCAGACCAACTCGCCGAGGAACTCGAGCGGCTGAACACCGATGACTCGGTAAGCGTCATCGTCATTCGAGGCGCAGGCGGTGCCTTCTGCTCCGGCCTTGACCTCAAAGCGTTCAACGAGGATCCGCAGCCGGACTGGGTGCCGGAGTTCGGGAAGAAGTGGCGCCGGGTCCACCGGACCATTTTCGACTCGGACCGCATCATTGTCGGCGGGCTCGAGCGTGCCGCGGTGAACGGGGGAGCGGCGTTGGCGCTGGCCTGTGACTTTCTGATCGCCGGTGACTCGTCGTTTCTGCAGGTCGGTGAGATCCAGCAGGGCATGGCCGCACCGATGAACATGGCCTGGCTGCGGCTGAGGTACTCCGAGGCGCTGGCGGCGAGGGTGGCGTTGTTAGGCGACCGCATCGCCGGCCCGGAACTGGAACGGCTTGGTATTGCCCATCGGTCGGTCGAGGACGATCAGGTCGTTGCGGCCTGCGATGAGCTGGCGGTGCGCCTTGCCGCTCACGACCCGATGGGGGCCCGGCGGATCAAGGCGTCGCTGCGTCGGACCGGAGTTGATGAGACCGCCGAAGAGTGGTTTGCGAAGGCGTTGGCCGCCGACCCGCTGGCTGGTCGAGCGATGAAACCAAAAGCAGCCACCGACTCATGAGTGACGATCAGCCCCAAGGCGCAGAGGCGCCTGACGATCACGCACACGTCGCGGTGATGCGTTCGTTCAAACGAGGTTTCGCCAAGGTGGACCGCGATGCCTTGGCTGCCGCGATCACCGATGACTTCGAATGGCACATGCACTGGCACGAGTCCGATGTGGACCAACCGACGGGCAGGGTGCTCCGAGGTCTCGATGAAGTGATGGCCGAGATCGAGCGGCGGCGCGACAGTTGGTCAGAACTGGCATACAGCAACGTTGAGGAGCGGTACGCGCCGGACCTAGTGGTGCAGACCTTCGAGGTCAGCGGCGTCGATGCGACCGGTCGCCGCTTCAACAACGCAGCGGTGGATCTCTATCCCGTTCGGGACGGGCTGATTGCCCGCAAGCAGACGTACTGGAAACAGCCCGGACCGTTCTGAGACTGCGAGGCCGCGACCGTGAGGTTGGCTGTCCCTAGCGGGCGCTCGTCAGGTTGCGGGTGTCGTTCATCTCGTCGATCTGTTTCTGCATTGCCTTCGTCCAGCGGGGGTGGGTCAGGATCCAGAACTCGCCGGAGGTGATTGCTTCGAGCACCATCCGTCCGACCTCATCGGGATCCATACCGTTCTCCAGGATCGACTGGATCTTGTTTGCTGCTTTCCCTGAGGTTTGACCGTCTGCCTTCGGCTTTGCCTGACCGGGTCGGAACTCTACCGAGTGGCGGCTGATGTCGGTGTTGATCGGGCCGGGGCACAGCACCGATGCCGTCACCGGGCTTTTGCGGCCCCGGAGATCTCGCTCCAGGGTGGCCATCAGCGCAACAACGCCGTGCTTGGCAACGTTGTAGGCCCCCATCATCTCCCCGGCGATCAGTCCCGCCATCGACGACGTCGAGTTGATGTGGCCTTCGCCCTGCTCCTCGATCAGGGGCAGGAAAACGTTGACGCCGTAGATCGGACCCCACAGGTCGACGTCGATGATCCACTTCCAGTCGGCCAGCTTCATCTTGTGGGTGGCGGTCGGGATGCCGATGCCAGCGTTGTTGCACAGCACGTTCACCCCGCCATAGGAGTCGACCGCAAGGTCGGCAAGCGCCTCCACCTGTTCAAGCTCCGACACATCGCACGACCGGCCGACAACCTCGGCCCCGGCCTGGGTCAGTTCCTCGGTGACCCGGGCGAGTGCACCCTGGTCGAGGTCGCCGATGACCAGCTTCGCTCCGGCTCCGGCGAACGCCCTGGCCATACCGAGACCAATGCCGCTTGCTCCACCGGTGATGACGGCCACGCGGCCCTGAAGGTCTTTCACGTCATGCTCCTGAGTTCTTGTCGTTTGGCTAGTAGTCGTTTGGCTTGTAGTTGTTTGCGATGATGGCGGCGGTGTCCAGCAGTTCGGACACCCGGTCGGGGGCCATCCCGGCCTCGGCCAAAACGTCGAGGGTGTCGGCCCCGAACATCGGTGACGGACCGGGTACGCCAGATGGCGCCTTCTCGAAGGAGACCGGCATCCCCGAGGCGGTGTAGGTGCCGAAGGCGGGGTGCTCAAGGTCGACGACGAAGTCGTTGGCGCGGACCTGTTCGTCCTCGATTGCCTCGAACGGGTGGTTGTAGGGACTGCACGGGTAGCCGGCCTCGGTCAGCGTGTCCAACCATTCGGCGGTGGTCTTTGTACGGAACAGCGCCTCGGCCTCGGCGACTACGGCCCGGAAGGCGTCGCTGGTGTGGTCGGACCGGTCGGCGTCGGACAGGCCGGTCACTTCGTGGAACTTGCGGATCAGGCCGGGGCTGAGCCCGGCGACCGACACAAGCCCGTCGGCGGTTGCGTAATGCCGAAAGTAGAGCTTGAACGCGCCGGCGCCTGCCAGCAGACGGTCCTCGTACATTTCTCGTTGTCCGTCGAAGTCCACCCCGGCGCTTCTCGCCACCGCCAGGTCGGCTTCAAATTCGGCGAGCGGTTCCTCGTCGCCGGGGAACTTGCCGATGATCGGCGTTCCGAGGCTGAGGGCGGTGCCGAGCAGCGAGGTGTCGACCCTCTGGCCTTCGCCGGTCATGTCCCGATGTCGCAGCGCGGCCATGACCGCGAACGCGGAGGCGAGGCCGGTGCCAAAGTCATTGACGGCGGGTCTGGTCGAGATCGGCACGCCGCCTTCGGAGCGATTCATGATGAAGCCGATACCGCTTCGACCCTGCACAAGCACGTCGTAGCCACCCTGTTCCGCGGCTGGTCCCTCTGGCCCGAACGGGGTGTGGGTCAGATGGATGAGGCGGGGGTTGACGGTGCGGGCGTGGTCCCAGTGAATGTTGTAGCGCTCAAGGTCGCTGCCTTTGAACGCCACCAGGGCGATGTCGGCCCACTCGAACAGCGCGTCGATCACTTCGCCGGCGTCATCTGCGTTCAGGTCAACGATGATGCTGCGCTTGCCGGGGTTGATGACCGCATAGG
>CAZSTV010000182.1:0-3399 GCA_964609665.1 uncultured Acidimicrobiaceae bacterium | reverse complement strand
CTTCTTTCGGCCCGAGCTGTTCAAGGCTGCGCATGGCGTCGCCCTCCGGGGGCTCCACCTTGACCACGTCGGCTCCGAGCCCGGCCAGCAGACGGCCGCAGTGGGGGATCGCCGCGTTCTGCGCAAGCTCCAGGACTTTGATGCCGTCGAGAATGCCGTTCGGTAGTCCTGTCGGATTGCCAGGCTCTTCGTTGGTCATTGCGGCGGCTCCTGGGGTTCGGGGGTGTGCCTTTTGAGCTCTCGCCTGGCGATGGCCATGAGGTGGACCTCGTCCGGTCCATCGGCGATGCGGAGGGACCGCAGCGATGCGTACCAGCGGGCGAGTGGGGTGTCGTCGGAGACGCCCGCCGCGCCGAAGACCTGGATGGCCCGATCGATGACGGTTGTGGCGGTCCGCATGACCTGGACTTTGATGAGCGACATCTGCGGCGCCGAAGCCTTGTCTCCCTGGGTGTCCATCAACCAGGCGGTGCGAAGGGTCATGAGGCGGGCGGCTTCGATGTCGATCCTGGCTTCGGCAATCCAGTCCATCACGTTGGCTCGGCTGGAGACCGGCTGCCCGAACGTGGTTCTGGTGGTGGCCCGCTCACTCATGAGCCGCAGCGCTTCTTCGGCGATGCCGATCATGCGCATGCAGTGCTGCACTCTGGCGGGGCCGAGTCTGGCCTGGCCGATCGCGAAACCTCCGCCGACCTGTCCGAGCACATGCTCGGCGGGGACCTCGACGTCTTCCAGGAGCAATTCCACGTGGCCGTCGGGATCGGTGTAGCCAAACTTTGGAAGGTTCCGGACCACCTTCAGGCCAGGCGAGTCGATCGGGACGATGAATTGGGTGTGGCGCCCGTGGGCCGGACCGTCGGGATCGGTGTTGGCGACCACCATCAGGAACGCACACAGGGGGTGGAGCACGCCGCTGATGTACCACTTGCGTCCGTTCAGGACCCAGGTGTCGTTTGCGTTGCCGGTGCCGGTGCCGGTACTGCTTGCTGAGACGGGAACCGCTGTGGTTGCGATGTTTGCCGCATCGCTTGAGGCCACGGCCGGCTCGGTCATGGCGAACGCGGACTTGATCTGGCCATCCAACTGCGGTTCGAGCCAACGCTGGGCTTGGGTGGGGCCAGCGTAGAGAATCATCGCGTCGGCGTTGATGTTGGAGGGCGGATCGCAGTTGGTGGCTTCCTGGGCCAAGGGGTGAGGACCCATCATTTCCGCGAGCGGCGCGTAGTCGACGAAGGTGAGCCCCGGACCATGATCGGGGTGGCGAACACAGAGGTTCCACAGTCCCTGCGACCTGGCCTCGGCCTTGAGCGTTTCCATGATGTCCGGCTGGCGTTCCGGCGCCGCGGCTCGCTCCTGCTGGTAGCGATCTTCGGCGGGAACCACGTGGTCGTCGATGAAGGCCGAGAGCCGCTCCCGGTGGTCTTCGGCTCTTGCCGACGTGCTGAATTCCATGGTGGCGGACCCTAGTTGTTCAGCAGGTCGCGGAAGGGGGTGTTGCGGTCGGGGCCAGGTTCTCGGGGGAGTCCAAGTGCTCGCTCGCCGAGGGTGTTGCGCTGGATCTCGTCGGTCCCGCCGCCAAGGCTCATGCCCCGGCAGTTGAGGATGTGATAGGCGAAGTAGTCGTCGTCGACGTTGGCCGGATTGTCCATGTCGGGGTGCCAGGCCGGTGATGCGGGGAAGGCCAGGCGAGCAGCAAGGTCTGCGGCGGCCCTGCCCTGTTTGGTTCGCCACAGTTTGCCGATCGAGGGGTGCATGCCGGATCGAGCGCCGATCCAGCTGACGATGCGCTCCCCGGAGTGGAGCCGGGCCAGGTCCTGACGCACGGTGTGATCCGACAGTCGGCCTTTGGCCTCGGCAAGCTCGATGAGTTGGGCAACCGGGATGGGGGAGCGACCGGCTTTCGAGCGCTGGGTGGCGGATCCGCTCATCGACGCCGAGCCGGTTTGGACTCGTTCGTGAGCCAGTAGCGCAACGGCGGTGGCCCAACCCCCGTTCAATTCACCGATGACCCAGTCCCTAGGGATGCGGGCCTCGTCCATGAAGACTTCGTTGAACTCGGACTCGCCGGTCATCTGCACCAGTGGGCGCACGGTCACGCCGGGCTGCTCCATCGGCAGCACGAACATGGTGATGCCACGGTGCTTTGGCGCGTCGATGTCGGTCCTGGCCAACAGGATGGCGAACTGGCTCTGTTGAGCTCCCGATGTCCATACCTTTTGGCCTGTCACTACCCATTCGTCGCCGTCGAGAATGGCCCGGGTCGACAGCGAGGCCAGGTCGGAGCCGGAGCCGGGCTCGGAGTACATCTGACACCAGAGTTCATCGCCCCGGAGTCCGGGTTCGATGAAGCGGGACTTCATGTCGTCGCTGCCATAGTCCCTGATGGTCGGCATGGCCATACCGACGCCGATACCGAAGGCGGCGTCTTCGCGTGGGACTCGTCCTCGGCTGACGTCTCGGTAGGCCTGGATATGGGAGGTGTCGAGGTCTCTCCCGCCGACCTCAGTCGGGTAGTCCAGGGCCGCCAAACCGTGATCGAACAGGGCGGCCCGCCACGCCTTTGCCCGGTTGAGTGTGCCGGTCACCCCATCGAGCACGCCGGGTAGTACGTCGTCGAAGAAGGTTTGGACCTCGGATCGGAACTGTTCCGCTGTCGGTGTGGCCATGGCTGGACCGTACCGCTCCGAGAGGTGACCCTGCCAGGTGGCTCGTGTCTCCGGTAGGTCCGAAAGGCGGCCGACGTCGGGTTCAGGTTGTCCAGAGCCATCCGTAGTAATGCCAGGGCGGATAGCCCGGAAGCGGGAAGGGTGAGCAGTAGTCGGCCCGGAGATCCGGCGGAGTTGGTGGCGGTGTCTGTCCGAGGCTTACGGCGAGCACCCAGGCGTGGCAGCGTTCAGCGAAGATTCGAATGCGGCGAGCGGTTGTGGCTGGAGCCCGGCGGTATCGGTAGCGGCCACGCCCGAGGCGAACTACCCGCCCTCGCCGAATCTCCCAACGCAGCGAGTCCGAGATGACCTTGGAAGCACGGCCGGCAATGACGTACCCACGGTCCGACAACGTCTGAACCAGCTGAGCGACTGAGAGCTCCGGGTGCTGCATCAACTCGTTGACGACAACAAAGCGCAGCCCGCGGCCACTCAACGGTGTTGCCGACGCAAGTGAAAGATCGTGGTCATCGCTCATAGGGCAACGGTACGACCGGGGTGTGACAGCCTCTTCTGCCGCTCCGTTTCGGTTGCCGCCAGCGTTTCAGTGCCCGTCAGCGTTTTCGGTTCCCGTCAGCGTTTCAGTGCCCGCCCCCCGCCGCCGCCTTTGCCTTCGCCTTCGCTGGGCCAAACCCACCCCTCAAAGCTCGATCTCTCGCCCATCATCACCAGGTTGCAGTTCGCCGCGGAGGGG
>CAZSTV010000181.1:11809-12049 GCA_964609665.1 uncultured Acidimicrobiaceae bacterium | reverse complement strand
CCTACCGGGCGATCACATCTACATGCAGGGTCACGCGGCGCCGGGCATCTACGCCCGGGCGTACCTGGAGGGTCGCCTCACCGAGGAGAACCTGGACCATTTCCGCATGGAGATCGGCGGCAAGGGCCTGTCCAGCTATCCGCACCCGAGGCTGATGCCGGAGTTCTGGGAGTTTCCCACCGTGTCGATGGGCCTCGGCCCGCTCAACTCGATCTACCATGCCCGATTCGCCCGCTACCG
>CAZSTV010000181.1:8754-11799 GCA_964609665.1 uncultured Acidimicrobiaceae bacterium | reverse complement strand
TCGGCTCGATCTCGCTGGCCGGGCGCCACCACCTCGACAACCTCATCTGGGTCATCAACTGCAACCTGCAGCGCCTCGACGGGCCGGTGCGGGGCAACTCGAAGATCATCCAGGAGCTCGAGGGCAACTTCCGGGGCGCCGGTTGGAACGTCATCAAGGTTGTGTGGGGCTCCCGTTGGGATGAGCTGCTCGCTCGCGACGTCGACGGTGTGCTGCTGAACAAGATGAACACCGTGGTGGACGGCGAGTTCCAGCGCTATGCGGTGGAGGACGGCAGCTACATCCGGGAGCATTTCTTCGGCCCCGACCCGCGCCTGCGCAAGCTCGTCGAGCATCTCACCGATGAGGATCTTCGGAACCTCCCGCGTGGCGGCCACGACTATCTGAAGCTGCACGCGGCGTACAAGGCTGCGGTGGAGGAGACCGAGCGGCCGACCGTGATCCTGGCGAAGACCATCAAGGGGTGGACGCTCGGCCAGGGGTTCGAGGCCCGCAACTCCACGCATCAGCTGAAGAAGATGAACAAGGAGCAGATGCTCGAGATGCGCGAGCGCCTCCATCTCGAAAACGAGATTCCCGAGTCCGAGCTCGAGGATGGCGTGCCGCCCTATTTCAAGCCGGACCCGGACTCCGAGGAGATGCAGTACCTGCTGCGCCGCCGCCAGGAGCTCGGCGGTGCGCTCCCGAAGCGGGTGGTTCGCACTCGCCGTCCGCTGGATCTTCCGGCCGAGTCGATCTTCGACGATCTGGACAAGGGGGCGGGCGGCCGCGAGGTCTCGACCACGATGGTGTTCACGGCCACGCTGCGCAACATGATGCGCGATCAGGCGTTCGGCCGACGCGTCGTGCCGATCATCCCCGACGAGGCCCGTACCTTCGGCATGGATTCGATGTTCCGCGAGTTCGAGATCTATGCGCCGCACGGCCAGCTCTATGAGCCGGTCGATCACGAGCTGCTGCTGTCGTACTCCGAGGACACCGACGGTCAGATTCTCGAGGAGGGCATCACCGAGGCGGGCGCGATGGCGTCGTTCATCGCGTCGGCCACGAGCTGCGCCAACTACGGCGTGCCCACGGTGCCGTTCTTCACGTTCTATTCGATGTTCGGCTTCCAGCGAGTCGGCGACCTGATCTGGTCCGCCGCCGACTCCCGGGTGCGGGGCTTCCTGATGGCTGCAACCGCGGGCCGGACAACGCTGGCGGGCGAAGGCCTTCAGCATCAGGACGGCCACAGCCTTGTCATGGCCTCCACCGTCCCGGCCTGCCAGGCCTACGACCCGGCGTTTGCGTATGAGTTGGCAACCATCATCCAGGACGGGCTCCGCCGGATGTACGTGGACAACGAGGACATCTTCTACTACCTCACGCTCTACAACGAGAACTACGCCCAGCCGCCGAAGCC
Source organism: uncultured Acidimicrobiaceae bacterium (assembly GCA_964609665.1). Classification (GTDB taxonomy): domain Bacteria; phylum Actinomycetota; class Acidimicrobiia; order Acidimicrobiales; family SZUA-35; genus JAHELU01. Next base: position 10,397 of record CAZSTV010000181.1, on the reverse strand, counting down.
CGAAGGGGTTGACCAGGGCATCCTCCATGGTCTCTACCGGTACTCCGGCAGCCCCGATGGGGTGACGGCCCAAGCCGCAGTGCTGTTCTCCGGCCCATCGCACATCGCCGCTCAAGAGGCGCAGACCGAACTGGCAGAACGCTGGGGAGTCGGCGTCGAACTGTGGAGCGCCACCAGCTACAAGCGGTTGCGTGAACAGGCCCTTGAGATTGAACGGTGGAACCGGTTCCACCCCGGCGCCGAGCCCCGTACCCCGCTTGTCACCTCGCTGCTTAGCGACACGCCGGGACCGGTCATTGCCGTGAGCGACTACATCAGGGCCGTCCCCGAACAGATCGCCAGGTTCGTTCCCGCCCGGTTCAGTGTGCTCGGCACCGACGGCTACGGCCGATCCGATGACCGAGATGCCCTGCGCTCATTCTTTGAGACCGACACGCCGAACGTGGTCATTTCGGTCCTCACCGAACTGGCGCATGAGGGAACGATCGGCCGACAGGTCCTAGTGGACGCCATCGCCCACTACGGCATCGACGCCGATCAGACGCCACCCTGGACCCGATAGTTCGCTAGAGGTCTTCGAGGCCGCCGGCCCGAAGGTTGACCGCTTGGCGATTCAGCCAACCGAGCAGCACGGCGATCGCCCGAGGATCATGGCGAAGCTGATGCCCGCCCCCGTGGACAAAGCGAAGGTTGGCCGAACCATGGGCGTCCGCAACGAGGCGGGCGTCAAAGTGCGGCACAGCCTCATCTTCTGAGCCGTGCAGAACCAGCAGGCCTCGCGGTGCCAGGGCTTCGGCTGCCTCGACCGCCTGGACCTCGCGCAGCTCGGCCTTCCAACGATCGACGTTTGGCGGGAACGAACTGTTGTTGATCACGCCGACCTCTCTGGCGTGGGTCAGTAGCCGGTCGGGCGCGTCTGCCCAGTCATTGAAGTCTGCGGGTGAGCCGACGACGGCCACACCCGTGACGTCGGGGTCATCGGCAGCTGCCACGAGTCCCACCGAACCTCCGGTCCCGAACCCGCAGACCCAGAGGCCATCCGGTTTGGTCTCGGACTTCAGAAAACGAATTGCCGCTGAGGCATCGTCGACCCAGCGGGCAAGGCTGAACTCTCCGGTGGAACCACCACAGCCCCGGAACCTGATGGTCAGCGCGTTCCACAGATGCTCATCAGAGACCCGGTCGCACAGCTCGGTCATGTCGGTACCGATTTTGTCGGCCCAAACGTCAGCGGAGGGAAACCCGTGCAAGAACAGCACGGACAGGGTGTTGCGACGGTCAGCAGTGGATGCTCGCCGAAGGTCTCCCTCCAGCTCGACGCCGCCGCTCGAACGTATGGTTACCCGTTCGAGGGTGTCAGTCGGTTCCGGTGCCATTGAACGGTCGGTACCCCCGGTTTCGAGCCTCGGACAGGGTGTCAGGCCCGAAGGAGGCGTAGGTGCCGGCCTCCATGAGTTCATCGATGGCGGACGTATCCGTCATGTTGTCGACGTCGTAGACCACAAGCGTCCGCTTGTCGCCTACCCACCGGAAATCTTCGAACTTGCCTGGCCGTTCCACAACGGTCACCGTAGCCGATTCTCAAGGCCGACCTACCCCGTTTCCACTCCGGCCCGGACGCGGGGGGGGGGGGGGGGGGGGGG
>CAZSTV010000181.1:0-8744 GCA_964609665.1 uncultured Acidimicrobiaceae bacterium | reverse complement strand
GCCCGAACGCGACGGTGGGGAGAAGCTTTTGCTCCTCCCCACCGACATCAGCGCGGCCTTCAGAGAAGTCCGGGCCGTGTAAGACCTCGCCCACCGAAGTGGACGTCGGTTATTGAGTTCTGAGCCGAAGCTCAGCATTTCAACTGCTGGACCCGGAAGATCGCGGTCTCTGTCAAGCGGGACCTACTCGATTGATCTTCCCGGGGGTGGACTGGTTGCGTTTCGCAAACGGTCCAGCTGTGCCGCTAGCGGCCAGCCACCTCCAAAGTCCCAAATCGTATGTCGTTAATTTGGACCACCTCCTCTCTCTTGGTAGCCAAAGTGTGGCACACCGGATTCCAGGACGCAGATCAATATCGGCGATTTCTTAGACAGCGGCCTCAACCGTTCTGATCAGTGGCGCAGCCGGTCGGGGGTCAACCCCTCAAGGTCAAGGCCGACCCCGTCGAACATGGCGCTCGGCCCGTCCCCCAGGGTCAGGTCGGCGAGGAGCTGGGAAGCGGCGGGCGAGGTTTGGATGCCGGTACCGCCCTGGCCAACGCACCAGATGAACGACGGGTGCTCGGGGTCGGGGCCGATGACCATCGACCGGTCGGCGGTAAAGGTGCGAAGCCCGGCCCAACTGGAGCGCACCGACCGTATGTCCATGGTGGTCACGGCGTTGATCCGGTCGATGGCAATGGCAATGTCTTCTTCGAATGGCTTGGCGTCCATCGGCTCCGACGGTGTCTCATCGGCGGGCGAGCACAGGAACTGGGGGCCGTCCGGCTTGATGTAGAACGTCGATTCGGCGTCGTGGAGCATCGCCCATGACGTTGAGTCTTCCCAGGCGCTGGCAATCATGAAGGCGGTCCGCCGCTTCGGCGTCAACCCGACCGGGGCGACGCCGGCCCGAGAGGCGACCTGATCGCCCCACGCTCCGGCGGCGTTGACGACGAGGTCGACCTCACGGTTTCCCTCGGTGGTCTCCACTGTCCAACCGCTGGCTCCCGGCGTCGGAAAGGCCGAGTCAACTCTGGTCGACAGCGCAATCTCACCGCCCAGCGAGCGAAACCGTCTGACGTAGCCCTGCTGCAGCCCGGCGACGTCGATGTTTGAGGACTCGGGCTCCAAGATCACCCTGGCGGTCACGTCGGTACGCAGCGGTGGGAACAGTTGGGCGGCCTCGGCCACCGAGATCTCGGTAACCGTCGGGTTGGCGGCTTGACCGTCCGCCAGCATCGCGCTGATCAGCCGGTCCTGGTCGGCACGGCCCAACATCATCAGGGCCTGGGGCGAAAGTACGGGCTGATCCCAGAACTCATACTCGTGCTGGCGAAGGAACGGCACGCTCGCTCTGGTCAACGGACGAATGGGCTCGGCGCCATAATTCTCCACCAGTTGGGCGGCGGAGCGCCCCGTGGTGTGATGGGCAAGCTGATCCTCTGCCTCGAGCAGCACAACATGCGGCTGTTCCGGGTGTGCGGCAAGCGCGCTCGCTGCGGAAGTCCCGGCAATCCCACCACCGATCACAGCAATTCTCAGCGCCGAAGGGCTAGTCATCGCCAGAGTCTAGACCCCGAACCTCAACCGGAACCCACCCCGGAGCCAGCCAACATCCGGGGCGTTGGAGCCGGACCGGGAGGGTTGTCCCCTCATGACCTGGCCCGAAGTCGGCGACGGTTCTATGGTCGCTGCCCATGGATCTGAACAATCGAGTTGTTATCGTAACCGGTGGCGGTTCTGGAATCGGTGAGTCGCTCGCGAACGCCGCGGCCGCTGCGGGGGCTCGCCACGTTGTCGTGGCAGACCTCAACGCCACCGAAGCCGACCGCGTCGCCTCAGGCATCGGTGGGACTGCGGCCGAGGTGAACGTGGCGGACGAAGCAGCCATCGTCGATCTGGTCGCAGCGACTGAGGACGCCCATGGTCCGATCGACCTGTTCTGCTCAAACGCAGGGTTCGTCACCGCCGGCGGACTCGAGGATTCCAACGAGGCCATAAACCTCATGTGGGACGTCCACGTCATGTCCCACATTTACGCTGCTCGTGCGGTCGTGCCATCGATGATCGCCAGGGGCGAGGGGTACCTGCTCAACACCGCTTCGGCGGCGGGGCTGCTCACCCAAATCGGTTCGATGTCCTATGCGGTCACCAAGCATGCGGCGATCGCGCTCGGCGAGTGGCTGTCGGTGACCCATCACCATCAGGGGATTCGGGTCTCGATGCTCTGCCCCCAGGCGGTAAACACCAACATCTTGGCCAACAGCCCGGACCGTACCGGCGATGATCTATCCGATAGTTCCGCCGCCGCCGATGGTGTCCTCGAACCGGACGACGTTGCCCGCATGTGCCTTGAGGCAATCGCCGAGGAACGATTCTGGGTTCTCCCCCACCCCGAAGTCGCCGAGTACGCAAAACGCAAAGCCGACGATGTCGACCGCTGGCTCGGTGGTATGCGACGGTTCCAGAGCCGGCTGTACGCTGAGGGCGAGCTTCCCGGCGATGCGATGAACCCCCTGCGCTAGTTGTGGCTAGCCTGTCTCCCGATCGAGACTGAGTGAAGCGGCTGGCGGAAGACCGATGACAAAAACAATGACGATCGCGGCGCTGGTGGTGACGGCCCTGACCGCCGCCTGCGCGGCATCTGGTTCAAGCGACGATGACGCGATGCTCAACTCTGCGGCCGACAGTTCATCGGGCGAGACCGAAACGGTCGACCAGCTGGCAGAGGAAACCGGTGGTGACCTGGCTGGGAACGGAGACGTCACTGCGGACGGTGTTGGCGGCGAGACGGTTTTCATCGCCATGCCGCCGATTCCCGCCATAGCACTCCCTGATATCTCGGTACTCGGCGCCACGGGAGACCTTGTCGCCGAACAGTTGGGAGATCTGATCACCCCGGTGAGCGGCGTTGACGTGGTGGCCGCCGATTGCGACAGCGAGGGCGGCGAACTGGTCTATCAGGGTTCGACAGGCGACGACGTGTTCGCTATCGAGCGAGACGGGGCGGGCCAGTACTACGAGGAGAGCGATGACGGACTCGTCACGCTGTCGGTCGAGACCGACGGCTCCGGCAGCTACTACGCCAAGGGGCTGACCGGGCTGATCACCATCGACGTTTCCCCCGACGGTGCGGGTGTCTACTATCACGAGCAGGCTCAGGGGTTGGTAACGGTGGAACGGGCCGCCGACGGGTCCGGGGCTTACTACGACGACCGGGAAGGCACCGTGACCGTCAACATCGGTGACGACGGCTCCGGCCAGTACTACGCCGAAAGCGTTGAGGAACTGCTGACCATTGATGCCAAGCCTGACGGCACCGGCCAGTACTACCGCAAGATCGGCGAAGACGTCACCACCATCGATCTCGCCGAAGACGGAGGCTGGACCCTCGCTGCGCTGACCTCCGCGTTCCGCTTGGAGTTGGCGGTCGCCCCGGACGGTTCGGGCCGCTACGTTCGGACCGGGCTGGACCCGTTGACCGCCGAGTTCGACGCCGACGGTCGGGCAGCCGGGGCCACGGTCTTGGTACCGGAGCGGCCGCTTCTTTCCGTCGTCGGTCGCTTTCCGCCACTGGGCAAGCTCGGTTCATTGGCCCCTCCCTGCGCCGCTGTGCTGCGGTTCGATGCCAGCCTGCTGTTCGAGTTCAACGAAGCAGCGATCCGGCCCGAAGCTTCGGCGACACTCGACGAGGTTGCAGCGGTGCTCATCGATGCGGACAAGCCGATCGAGATCAACGGGCACACCGACTCCCGAGGCACTGAGGCATACAACCTCGAGTTGTCCCGCCGCCGGGCCGAAGCGGTTGAAGAGGCGCTCATCGAGCGTGGACTGACCACCGAAATCGTCGTGACCGGATACGGGGAGACCCAGCCAGCGGCCCCGAACGAAGGGCCAAACGGCGAGGACGACCCCGGGGGGCGAGCCGTGAACCGACGGGTCGAGATCGTCATCAGAGAATAGGGCGACGATGGCCGGCTCCAGCGGAGCAGGCCGAGACCGTGACGATCAGCGGGGGCACCCGGTGGCGGTCCGCCACTGGAACCCGGTGGCCTTCGACCGGTACTGGAGCCGGGTGAAGACCGTGCCGGCAGGACCAATCTCGGCGCCCCAGATCGTCCGGACGTCGGGCTTGTTCACCGACATGTCGCCGCCAGCGACAATCCATCCCAGGTTTGTGTCCTGGGCCTGCGCATTCACCACGACGGTTTCCTCCGAGCCGTCATCTCCCACAATCGTGAGCTTGATCGCTTCTGGGGCATCAAACGTTGCGTCTGGGGCGGCCTGCACGGGGTCGTAGAGCTTGAGGTGCAGCATGCCATCGTGCACCACGCCGTAGCAGACGTTGAACGGGGGCCCGACCGGCTCGACCGTCGTGGTGATGATCTGCTTCGGTCCGGCGCCGACCGTCGACGTCGTCTCGGCGGCGGGGGCTGCGACTGTGGTGAACGCCGTCGGTTCACCGGGCTCGTCGTCGGCTGCGCCAAGGGCTGCGGTTGTCACCGGGGCTAGCGGCTTACTACCCGCGGCGCCATCGGTGCTGCGGTTGTCGTCCGCCCTGTCCGAGCCGTCGGTTTCATCACGTGCGTCCAGCCCTTCGGGCTCGCTCGGGGTCTTCGGATCGAGTAGTTGCCCGTCGGCTTCGGCCTGGTCCGTCGCCGATTGGTTCGACGATGATCTGTCAACCGGAGCCGGAACGGTCGCCGTCGGCTCGAACAAGCCGGGGGTAGTAACCGAGGTGGTGGCCCGGTCCAGGTCCTGGGGGGCGTCGGCGCTCGGAACCTCGACGCCGACGGGCGCCAGTCGCTCAAGACTCTGATCTTGGTCGGGGGTCGGTTCGGTTGTTGGCAACGAGGTGTCGGTCGGTTGATCGACGGGGCCGGGGTTGATCACTTGAGACGATGGGGCGCCGAGCTGCCACAGCGCCGCGGCGCCGGCCACAATTGCCAAGACCAGCAGCGCTACGAGGACCAGCTGTCGAAGCCGACTCTGGGCTCGATGCTGCAACTGATAGACCGCGTTTGGACCTCGCCCGAGACGATCCCCTACCTCCTCGGCCGACCAGCCTTCGACCACTCGAAGGTTCAGTACCGCCTGATGGTCCTCCGGCAACTGCTCGAAAACACCCGAAAACCACTGGCGTTCCACGACGTCATCCCCGCAATGGCCGTCGGAGCGATCCGCTGATTCGAGCAAATCATCGTCGAGGATCGCCGGAGTGGGTATCTGACGCCGAGCCTCGTTGAGGACGTGGCTCTTGGTGGCCCGAAACAGGTAACTGCGAAAGGCTGCCTCGTCCTCGATCGGATTCCGGCCGTGAGCTCGAAACGTGTCGAACAACGCCAGGTTGGCCGCACCTTCAGGGTCGACGCCGCCCGACTTCTTTGCGTACCCGCACAACCTCGCGAAGTAGTGCCCGTGAATCTCGAGGGCGTCGCGATCGTCCAGGGGTTCTCCGGTCCGCAGCAGCGCCTCGATCGCATCTGCAGGCGTCGCAGTGCGCACATCCCTCATTGATTTCATTGCGGCTGGCCCTTCGCCCCAGTTGGTCGCTCACTCCCGCTGGTTGCAGTTGTTTCTACAACGACTGGGCGATTGAGGCAACAACAGGTTTCGTTCATATATCTCGTCGGGCAGAAATTTCTTGCAACGTTCCGTAAGAAACCGGTGCCCCGCTGCGCTTCTACCTATGTGGCAATCACTGCGAACCCCGATGTAGCGGAGTCATCCGTCCCCCCAGCTCCAAACGCCGCCAACGCGGACCGGCGGTCGAACACGGTCGGTGTTCCGGTCGGTCCGGGCCGGGAACGCAACACGCTCTGGATGATCGCCGGAATCGCTCTGGTGCTCGTTTCCGGACTGGCGGCGGCCACGGTGGCACAATCCATGTCGAACCGGGTCGAGGTGCTGGTCGCCGCTCGCACCATCGCCGAGGGCGAGGTCATCGACGTCGGCGACCTCCGCAGTTCTTCGTTGGCGGTGGACGGCGGGGTCCGCGCCATTGCGCCAACCGAGCTCGACACCCTGATCGGCAAGGTGGCCACCGGCCCGATCGGCGAAGGGGCAATCGTTCACCCGAGTCAATTCATCGACGGGAACGAGGCCGAACAACCCACCGTCATCGTCGGTGCAGCCCTGGAAGCAGGGCAGTACCCGCTGGCCGGTCTACGGCCGGGCGATCAGGTCAAGGTCATCGAGGTAAGCGGGCCGAATGCGGTCTTCGATGACTCCGGCTCCGGGCCACGGGAACTGACCGAGGGTGAGATCGTCGAGGTGGTCCGCCTCGCCAGATCCGATGCCCTCCTGGTCTCGATCCGGGTGAACGAGGCCATCGCCACGCCGCTCTCTGAGCGGGCGCAACAGGGTCGACTCCGGCTGGCCCTGATCGACGGTGGACTTCTCGATGACCAGGTCGCACCGCTTGAACCGGGTGACCCGGCGGACCCCGGTGAGCCGACCGAGCTGGACTCATGACCGCCGTTGCCGTCACGTCGGTTCGGTCCAGCCCGGGGGCAACATCGCTCGCGGTAGCGCTAGGAGCCGCGTGGGCGACCGAGCGGGGCGGGCTGTCACTTTTGGTGGAAGCCGACCCGGCGGGCGGGGTCCTCGGACTGCGTTTCGACCTGCCAGGAGAGCCGTCGTTGGCGACGCTGAGTGCGGACATGCGCCGACACGGAAACCGTTCGCTCATCCTGGCCAACTCGGTCGAATTGCTGGGCGCTCGCTGTGTGCCGGCGCCGTCGGACCCGTTCGTGACCCGCAGCGCGCTGACCCGCAGCGCCGACACCCTTGCCAACCAGCTCCAGGCGTTGGCGCTGCCCACCATCATCGATCTCGGCCGGGTCGACCGTCGTAGCCCATCGCTACCGCTGGCCGCCGGTGCCGACCTTGTGCTGGTCGTCTGTCGGCCGCGCCCTGACGAAGTTCAGGCCGCGATGTTCACCATACGGCTGCTTCGCAGCAGCGGCTGTCGCGTCGGGCTGGTGGCGGTCGGTGACCGGCCTCACCATCCGCAGGAGGTTGCGGATCTAGCTGGCGTTCCACTCATCGCGGTCCTCCCCGATGACCCGACGATGGCTGTTGCCTTCAGCGGCGGCCGCTACGTGACACGCAAACTTCGCCGCTCGACGCTGTGGCGCTCGGTGTTGGCGTTGAGCGCCACCTTGCTCGACCGCTACCCCGTCGCCGCGGCCCCTGACGGCCCGGTTCCGGCCGCCGCCGTCACGCCGGATCCCGCCATCAACGCGGCGGCCGCCCTACTGGCCCGAGGATGGCCCCCGCCGACCGAAGACCAGCTCACGGCTCCGACCGAAGTCACAACGCCGGGCCACCAGGGCGCGGCCCCGGTGGTTGGCATGGGCTCCGCAATGTCCACCTGGCCGAGCCCGCCCGTCCGGCCAAACGCCAAACCGGAGGCCTACAGGACATGAGCGAACACGCACTCGACTTGGCGTTCGACGACGGTCAGCGCACCACATCACCAGACGGGTACGCCAGCGCGACCGGTCCGATCGAGGCCGAACAGCCACTGGACCTGGAACTGGTCGCCCTCATCCGCGAGGAGGTTGCAACCGACATCTCCGACATGCGCCAGGCCGACGGTACGACCGTCGGCGAACTGGACCCGGCCGACGAAGCGGCCAGGGCCGAGGCAATCATCTGGCGGAGGTTGGACGCGTTCGCCCGCCGTCGAGCCGTAGAGAACCTTCCCATCCTCGACGTTGCACAAGAAGAGGCGATGTTTCGCCGCATCAAGGCCGACCTGTTCGGCCTGGGTGGCTTCGAGGACCACCTGTTCGACCCGACGGTGGAGAACATCTTCGTCAACGGGTGCGACGAGGTCTTTGTGAGCCGGGCCGGGGTCCCGGTCCCCGAGCAGGTTGCACCCATCGCCGAGAGCGACGATGCGTTGATCGAGTTGATCAACCGTTGGTCCTCCCGGCTGGGACGGACCGAACGGCGCTTTGACATCTCCAATCCGCGGGCCGATCTTCGTCTCCCCGGCGGATTTCGTATGCACGCCATCATGGCGGTCACCCGACGGCCGACCATCACCATCCGCTGCCCGTATCGGAGGCGGGTCCGCCTGGCTGATCTGGCGGCGCTCGGAACCGTTGACGAAGACATCGTCGACTTCCTGACAGCGGCGATCAACGCTCGGTGCAACATCATCGTGGCGGGCGGTACCGGAACGGGGAAGACCACCATGTTGCGAACGCTACTGCTCGAAGTTCCGAGCCACGAGCGAATCATCACCATCGAAGACACCGCGGAACTCGGTCTTTCGGACTTTCGCGATGAGCACCCGAACGTCGTCGAGATGGAGACCAGGCAAGCCAACATCGAAGGCGTTGGCGAGCTGAGCATGATGGACCTCACCCGAGAGTGCCTGCGAATGTCGCCGGACCGTGTGGTCGTCGGCGAGGTCCGTGGCGCAGAAGCGCTGTACATGCTCAAGGCGATGAGCCAGGGCAACGACGGCTCGATGTGCACGGTCCACGCCGACTCGGCCCGCAGCGTCGCCGATCGAGTTCGGGGCTACTGCGCGGAGGGTCTGTCCAACATCCCGATGACCGTCATCGACTCGTTCTATCGCAACGCCGTGGATCTCGTCGTGCACCTCGTCGTCCTGCCGGATCGCCGACGGGTGGTCTCCAGCATCATCGAGGTACAAAAGGACGCTGGGGAGGGCATCCGGTACAACGAGATCTTCGCCCCCGCTGCGGACGGTTAGTAATATACGGCGGTGCGCCCGTCCGATG
>CAZSTV010000180.1:7632-12095 GCA_964609665.1 uncultured Acidimicrobiaceae bacterium | reverse complement strand
GGACGTGCCCTCGGGGACCACCATGCCTCTGACTTCGGAGCTCTGATTCCCCAGGTCGCTCTGCTCCGTCGGCTCATCGAGCGGTTCGGCCAGCGGATATCCCAGCACCAGCTTTGCCGGGTCCCCACCGGTCAGCGACGCTTTGGAGAACGTGGCCGCAGCCGGTCCAACCGATGAATTGCTCACGATCGAGATGCCTGCAAGCCCGCCGATGTAGGTATCCCCGCCAAACGAGTTCTGCCAGTTGGACGGAATGACGGCCATCGCTCCCCCGAGCCAGCGAGGCTTCACGCTGTCGGTCAGCGCCACCATGTTTGAGCTCCGGCCCATGTCGACGTCTGTGAGCAGGTGTGAACTCTTCTGACTGTCGGAGGCATCGTAGTAGTTGTAGGCCGAGACGATGAGGTCATCGCCGTCAACCAGGTATCCACCGATGCGGCCGTAGCTCTCGGTCCGTGGCTGAGAAACCGATGGCAGCTTGCCGTCGGTAACGTCCTGCAACGGTTGCAGGAACGATGCTCGTGGCAGCGACGCAGGATCCGCGGAGCGCCCCGGCTCAGGGACCGAAATCTCGGCGGTCAGTTGGTGCCAGCTGTGGCCGGTAATGAACAGCGAATCGTTCGCCTCGTTGTAGCCAAGCCCGGCACCGCCATAGGCCAGCGTGCCCCGCTCGTCATTCCCGGACGGCGCCGGTACTCGGAACGAGCCCTCGTACGTGAGGTCTGCCTTGTTCACCAGGTCACCGGAACCGGCCGGAGTGCTTGGCTGCTCGGGCGTGGGGTCCGGAGTCGACGGTGCGGTGTTCGGTGGGGTTAACGGGCTCGGCTTTGGCCGGGTCACGGTTGTTGTCGTCGTGCCAGGGCGGTCGGGAACGCCGGGCTTCACAACACCGGGCTTCACAACACTGGGTTGCACAACACGGGGTTCCACAACGCTGGACTTGGGCGCTGGCACGGTGGTGGGCGCTGTCGTTGTGCCCGGGTCGTCCGCTGGGTCTTCCTCGGTCGGGACACAGGTATGAGGGGTCGTGGTCGGATCGGAAGTCGGAACGGCGGCCGGTGCCGGCTCGGCGGTGAACTCATCCGCCCCGGCATCCGTTGCCTCGCTGCGTTGCAGACCGTCGAAGTCGTATGCAGCGTCGCCATGGGCGGTCGTAGAGAACACCTCGGCCCTGGCGGTCAGGTGCAGATCGCCGATGGCCGGATTGCGGAACATCGAGGTGTCCTCGACGCTGACGTTGCCCGCATCAACGTAGTTGCTGTTATCACGGTCGGTAATCGGCGCGTCCACCAGGTTGTTGCGGATCTCCGCTCCGTCGCTGTTGAAGCGCAGTTCGATCGACTTGGCCATATTGCCCTGTGCGACAACCGTGTTGTGTAGGACCTTGGTTCCCGGCGACCCCCAGACGATGATTGGAGCGTCGGACTGTGCAACACGGGAGTCGCTGAACAAGCCCGGACTCATCACAATCATGTTGTTGCGAATGATGCCACCGCTGTGATCGTTGGCCCGGGAACCGTCAAGGCCGAAAGCGATCGCCCGGTTGACGTCAACGAAGACGTTGCCATCGACGGTGGTGTTGGCAGCGCCGTTCCAAGCCAGCACGGCCGGTCCCCACAGGTGGTCTGCGCTGTCAGGGGTGTGGAGGTTCTCGAATCGAGAGTTGCTGATGGTCCAACCCTTGCCGGCGTGGATGTCGACGCCCTGGGTGTATCCGGTGCCACCGCCATGGTCGGCGGTGGGTGCGGCATCGGTGTACTTGATGACGGCGTAGTCGACCACGCCATCGTCGACACCCTCGCCGTAGCCGATCGGGTTGATCTTGATGAACTGCTCTCCAGCATCGAGCAGACGAACGTTGTAGATCTCGGGCGCGTAGCCGCCACCGTTGACTGTGATGGCGTGGAAGTAGACCTCCTGAATTGTCAGGTTCTGCACCTTCAGGTTGCGGCGATCGCTCCAGACACCGTGGGGCACATCGTCTTTGCCCGCTGGGTTTTCCATTCCCTTGCCGGCCACGATGACCTCATCGCATCGGGTGCTGTCGCCCCGGATCGTGACGTCGTCCACCGAGACCCAGAGTGTGCGAGACAGCTCGTAGGTGCCCGGAGCGAGAAGAAGGACGGTGTTCGCAGACAGGGTCTGCATCGCTGCCTGCAACTCTGTTTCGTTGCTGACCCGCACCACCTGTTTGCCGGGATCGGTTACCGACACATCGGCCAACGGCGGAGCGGGCAGGCACTCGCCTCCGAACGAGGCGGCGGACGCTGCGTTCTGAGCGGGTTCGGCCGCAGTCGCCGCAGCAGCTCCGGCGGTGGTCTGGGCGGTAGAAGATGTCGCGTCGGCGTTCTCGACCAGCAGTGTGTTCGACCCGTCGACTTCAGCGCCATCAGCATCCGCTGCGGCACCCGGTTGTCCAACTGCGTAGGTTGGATCTGCGGGCCCCCGGAGCGCGACCGATGCCAACCCGATGAGTCCTACGACGCCAACGAGGACAGCGACGGACAGCGCTGCCCGGGAAAGCACGAGTCGACGCCGAGCAGTCGAGCGGACCTTGCCGAGCTCATTTGGCTTTTCTGGCAACTCCAGCGCTTTGAGCGATAGCTGCCTGCGCAGCCGAAACTCGAAGTGACTTCCCACCGTTCCTCCAAAGTGATCCTAGCCGAACCGGCTTTGGCCGGTCGAAGAGCTGATGAAGAACGGCACAGCGTTCAGCCGTTCAAACGTCATCTCGCATAGGGACACACCCGAGGAGCGGAATCGGTTCCAAAATTCCTGTGAACTATGTGACCTTGGCGGGACCCGCCAGCGGGAGGTCTGACTCGTGGGCTCTAGGCGGTGGCCGTGGCCGCTGATGGTGACTCGATGCGGAGTTGCTCAGCGATGATGCTGACCAGTAGCACCGCGTCCACTGCCAACAGCAGCAGTACCCCATCCCAGGATTTGCCGATGAAGGCCACCAGCGCAATGGCAACGATGGCGATGAGTCGTTCCTTGGCCACTACGCGGTACGCCCGCAACGCTCCGGCCACGATCCCACCGAAGAAGAGCGCCAGCCCGCCGACGAACATCACTAGAAATTCGGTGTGCACGGGATCTTTGGGGTGCAACAGGATTTCCTCGGCGGCTGCCGCTGCGGCGACGATGCCGGCGACCATGAAAGCGTGGAGACCGGTGTAGGTGTCGGCAACGAAATGGGCTCGCTTCCGACCTTCGAGTGACTCGGCGTGGTGCTCCATCGCCGGAAGCACCCGGTCGAAGTAGCCCCACCACAACAGCCCGGCCATCGCTCCTGCCGCGCTCAACGCCACAAGCGTTCGTGCCGGCAGGCCGTCGCCCTCGGCCAACGAATCGACCACGGAAATGCCGATGGCAACGACGATTTCGCCGAGAGCGATGATGATGATCAGGCCGTGTCGCTCTGCGAAGTGCCCCGGTCGAACAATCCAGTCTCCGGAACGAGCGTTTGCCACGGCTCCGATGAGGATGACCACAAAAATCACCCACAACCATTTGCGGGCGTTGCCATCGACCGCAGGACTGAACGAAGTTCATCGTTATCGGTTTCGATGCTGCTGAGACCCCAGATCTGCAGCGCAATGGCCATAAGAACGATTACCGAGGCGCAGATTGCAAAGGTTGCGCCACCGCCAGCGAAGGCCGTCGTTACCGAGGCACCCATCGGCACCGATGCAGCGGTCGCTACCAGGAAGGTGGCTCGGACCGCCCTCGCGTTGCCCTGAACAGCGTTCGCTGCCCAGGTGAAGGTGGACCACGCAAACCACAAAATCAGGAACCGCAGGCCCGCCTCGGACGCCCCCTGCCATGTCGGGTGGTGGACCAGGTGAGCGACCAACTGCGAGAAGGCAAAGACGAATGCCAAATCAAAGAACAGTTCGACCGGGTCGGCAGTGAAATCTTCTGACGGTGCTGGAACTACAAGGCCTTTCACGCTGGGCAGCCTAGCGACAGCTGCCGGTAGCGCTCCACCCCACAATGACGGCCAGCGTGTGGCGAACGTTCAACCCTTGCGCCACACCGAAACGTGACCACGCGAGGTGCCGGTGAACTCGTTGCGGTGCCAGTCCGCCCAGCGGTCTTCGAACTGCAGTCCGGCCAATTCAGCCATCAAATCCAACTCGGACGGCCAGACATAGCGAAACGCGCCGGCGACGTTGCGTACGCTGTCGCCATCGATGAAGTAGTGGTGTGAGACCGAGATTTGGTTGACGAGGTCGACGTATTCGTCGAAGCCGATGTGATGTGGGGTCAACTCAAACGGATACACCGTCTCCGCTGGTGACAGGCGGTGAAGGATGGGGACGTTGTTCTCGATGACGAATCGGCCGCCGGGGGCGAGGTGCGCTGCTGCGTTTCGGAAACAGGCAACCTGTGCCGCCTGTGAACGAAGGTTTGTGATGGTGTTGAAGGCGAGATACACCAGCGACGCGTCGGTGCAGACC
>CAZSTV010000180.1:0-7622 GCA_964609665.1 uncultured Acidimicrobiaceae bacterium | reverse complement strand
GTGCAGACCACCGTCTCCGTCATGTCGCCAACGGTCAGCGAGATGCGTTCCGCTCCGGGTTTCTTGCGTAGCTCGGCCAGCATCGGCTCCGAGAAATCGACGCCGTGTACTGTCACACCTGACTCGCTCAGCGGCAGCGCTAGTCGCCCGGTCCCTACGGCGAACTCCACCGCTGGGCCGTTTCCGGCGAGGTCTGCCAGAAGTTGAATACAAGGCTCGATGACCTCGGGCGAGAAACGCTCCGACACCGACCGGTCATAGCCAGCGGCAACGGACGGGTTGAGATGTTGATCGGGAGCGGCGAGTACATCTGGCGTTGACATGTCGCCACCTTGGCACGCCGCCGGGGATTCGTCTCCGCTTTACCGTTGCGTTGCCCCAGCGGCCGTCAGCTTGAGGCGTAGTGGGCCCAGGCGGTCATGTTCTGGAAACCACCGTCGACTGTGATCGTTTGGCCGGTCACATAGCGAGCGTCGTCTCCGGCCAGAAACGCCACCACGGAGGCAATCTCCTCGGGAGCACCCCAACGGCCAAGGGCGATATGGCGCTCAAGACCGTCGGCAAGGCCGGGAATCTTGCGCCCGGCCTCCCACATCTCGGTGATGATGAGACCCGGGGCAACGGCATTGACCCGCACGCCGATGTTGCCGTAGCTGCCCGCTTGACTGCGGGTCAGCGAGTCAATGGCGGCCTTTGACGCGCCGTAGGTGCCAATCTCGGCAACACCGGTGGTGCCAGCGATGGACGAGATGTGAATCACCGAGCCGTTGCCGCGTTCGCCCATCTGATCGGCGAGCGACGCTGTCAGCTGTTTCGGGGCGATGTAGTTGATCTGCAGGACCTCGATGTCATCACCCTGGCGGTCCGAGATACCGGCGTTGTTGACCAAAATGTCGACGCCACCGAGGGCCTCGATGGCGCTCGCCGCCAGGCTGGAACCGGCATCCTCGACAGACATGTCCGCCTCGATGACGACGGCATCGGTCAGGTCTGCAGCGACCGCCTCCATGTCGGCGACCGAGCGCGCTGCCAGGGCAACCCTGGCGCCTTCGGCATCGAGCGCCCGAGCGCAATGTTCGCCGATGCCGCGGCTAGCGCCTGTCACGAGTGCTGTCCGGCCGTCGAGCTTGCCCATGTCTTGTTTCTCCTCGGAGACTACGGCCGTATGGCGGCCGCCCGGCCGATGTCGTTCGGCGTTGGATCTAGGAGGTTAGGGAACGTGCGAGGGACCCACAAATAGTTGGCGCGCAGCCGGTATGTCGCGGGCATGGGCTACCGGGTGGTTGCTGCCTGAAGCGGTTGTTCTTCGGTTCGGAGACCGTCGCCGAAACTGTAATGCGGTGCCGGTTTCGTTGGTCGTTGACACCGTCGACTCGAAACCAGTAGCGTTCTCACGTCATCGCAACGGATTTGTGGGGAGTCCTGTGGGGAAAGCCAACATTGGGTCGGAAATCGATGACACCGACCGCGAGATCATTCGGGCCCTGCAGGACGATGGTCGTATGCCGTACAGCCAACTCGGTCCGCTGGTTGGTCTGTCTGACGCCGCCGTCCGCCAGCGTGTCAACCGTTTGACGACGCAGGGGTTCATCCGAATTGTCGCGGTGACGGATCCAACGGCGATGGGCCTCAGTCACGAGCAAGGCTTGTTCGGCATCCGGGTCGAAGGCGATGTGCGACAAGTCGCGGCCGAGGTCAGCGATCTCAGCGGCGCGTTCTATGTGGTCATGACCGCAGGTCGGTTTGATCTGATCGCTGAAATCGTCTGCCAGGACCGGGGCACCTTCATCGACGTATCTACCGAGATCAGATCTCTTCACGGGGTCGAATCCGTCGAGGTGCTTCCGTACCTTGACGTGGTCAAAGAAACCTACGACTGGGGTGTTGGATGACAAGACTCGAAGGTGACCAAGCCTTCCGTAGTCCGCAGCTGGCGGGGCGGGACATGGAGATGACCTTCGGCGGTGCCGTGTCGTTCCTGCGCCGTAACTACACCCGTGATCTTGACCAGGCCGACATAGCCGTGTCCGGCATTCCCTTCGACATGGCGACGTCCAATCGGCCAGGCGCTCGCTTCGGCCCCCGTGCGATCCGTGCCGCCTCGGTCGGCCTTGCGGAGCTGCACGCCTACCCGTGGGGCTTTGACCCCTTCGAGACGTTGAGAGTTGCCGACTACGGCGACTGCTTTATCGACTACGGCCATCCCGAGGAAGCGGTGGCCCGCATCGAGGCCCATGCGGACGAGATCATCGATTCCGGCACCATGATGCTCACCCTTGGCGGCGACCACTTCATCACCTACCCGTTGCTGCGGGCCCATGCCAAGAAGTTTGGTCCGCTTTCGCTCATCCACTTCGATGCTCACTGCGACACATGGGACGATGATGGTGGCCGCTTGGATCACGGCTCCATGTTCTTGCGTGCGCTTCGCGAAGGCATCATCGACCCCAACCGATCGGTCCAGATCGGCCTCCGCACCTACAACTCGCAGGAACACGGGTTCACCATTCTTGGAGCGCCGTGGGTGCACCGTGAGGGCATCCCCGCGGTCATCGACGTCATCAACGAGGTCGTCGGCGAGCATCCGGCGTACCTCACCTTTGACATCGACTGCCTTGACCCCGCGTTCGCTCCCGGCACCGGGACTCCGGTGTCCGGTGGGCTGACCACAGCGCAGGGGCTCGATGCGGTCCGCTCGCTCGGCGCTTGCAACATTGTCGGGATGGACGTGGTGGAGGTTGCGCCCGCCTACGACGTCTCCGAAGTGACCGCTCTGGCCGCCGCCACCATCGCTCACGACTTCATCTGCGTGCAGGCTGTCAAAGCCGGCGCAATCACCAGACCCTACGGACGACCATGACGACGGAAACCAACTCGGCGGCAACAGCGGTTCGCCTGACATCGGTGACGAAGCGCTTCGGTGACTTCACCGCCGTTGACAACATCGACCTGGAGATCGCCAACGGTGAGTTCTTCTCCCTGCTCGGCCCCTCCGGTTGCGGCAAGACAACAACGTTGCGGATGATCGCGGGCTTTGAGTACCCGACCATCGGCACCCTGGCCATCGGCGGCAAGGAAATGGGTCTTGATCCGCCGGACCAGCGGCCGGTGAACACGGTGTTCCAGAACTACGCACTGTTTCCCCATATGAACGTGCTGCAGAACGTGATGTTCGGGCTGCTCAATAAGAAGGTGCCAAAAGCCGAAGCGAAGGCGTCTGCTGAGGAAGCCATCTCACTGGTGCAACTCGGTCCGCTCGCCAAGCGAAAGCCGAGCCAGCTCTCGGGCGGGCAGCAACAGCGGGTGGCACTTGCCCGGGCCTTGGTCAACAAGCCTCAGGTGCTGCTGCTCGACGAGCCCCTCGGAGCGCTTGACCTGAAACTTCGCCAGGAGATGCAAAGCGAGCTGACGGCGCTGCACTCCGGCCTTGGCATTGCGTTTGTCTACGTCACTCATGACCAGGAGGAGGCGCTGACGATGTCGGATCGGATCGGCGTGATGCACGACGGCGCGCTCCTGCAGGTCGGGACGCCCACCGAAATCTACGAGCGACCCTCGAACCGCTTTGTTGCGGACTTCATCGGGGAGATCAACCTGCTGGAAGGCGCTGTTGCGGCCGACGGTGCCGTTTCTCTTGGGGACACCACCATTCGGGTGGCACAGGGTGGGCCGGCGCCCGCAGGCCGCTCGGCAACCATTGCGATCCGCCCCGAGAGCATTGATCTCTCCGGCGCTGATGATGACATCGACCAGCACTGGAACCAGCTGTCCGGCACCGTCGAACGGCGGGTCTACTTTGGCGACGCTCACTCCTATGACATCGCAACGCCGGGTGGCACAGTAGCGGTCCGCCAGGACAACCGGCCTCGTAACAAGCTGTTTGAACCGGGAGACCCGGTCACGGTGTCCTGGGCTCCCGAGGCGACGAACGTGTTGGAGGACTAGGGCGTGGCGAGGGGCGGAACCAACATCGGCGCATTGGATGGGGCGGCCAGAAAGGCCGACAGCCGGACGGGCATTCTCACCGCGCTGCCCGCAGGCGGCTACCTGCTGATCTTCTTCTTCCTGCCGCTGCTGATCATCATCGCCTACTCGTTCGCCACCAGAACGGCGACGGGACGGACCGAGCTCAACGGTTGGAATTTCGAGTCCTACGAAAAAATGATCGACAGTCTGGTGCTCGGCATCGTCTGGCGTTCGTTCTGGCTGGCCGGTCTCACCACCATCCTGTGCCTGCTCGTCGGCTATCCATTCGCCTACTACCTGGCAACCCGGCCGGCCAAGATCAGAAACGTCATGCTGGTGCTGGTGATGATCCCGTTCTGGACGAATGGGCTGATTCGGATCTTTGCCATTCGGTTCTTGCTCGGGTCGGACGGGCCGATCTCTCAGGCGTCGGAAACGCTCGGGTTCGGTCAGTTCCGCATTCTGTTCACCCCAACCGCCGTGGTGATCGGCATGCTCTACAGCTTCCTGACCTTCATGATCTTGCCCCTTTACGTGGCGATCGAGCGAATGGATTGGAAGCTGGTGGAAGCGGCGCGAGACCTCTACGCCGACGGCACCACCACGTTCCGGAAAGTCACGTTGCCACTGACTAAATCGGGAGTGATCGCGGGCTCGGTGCTGGTGTTCATCCCGAGCTTCGGGTCCTACGTGGTGCCTGAGATCCTCGGCGGTGCGAAGACACTGCTCCTGGGCTCCTACATCGCCCGCCAGTTCGGCCAGGCTCGCAACTGGCCGTTCGGCGCGGCGCTGTCGGTTGTGCTGATCATCGCGATGTTGATAGCGGTGGTCATCAACCAGCGAAGCCAAGCGTCAGATCTGATCGGAGCGGACGAATGAGCGTCGGCATGCAGACCGGACGGCGGGCGCAGCTGCTGCTTCGTCTCAACGCATGGCTCGTCTTTGCGTTCTTCTACATCCCGATCCTGGTCCTCGTCGTTTTCTCGTTCAACTCATCGGCCCGGGTGAACATTTGGGGCGGACTTTCGGCCCGCTGGTACCCCGAGCTGTTCCGCAACGAAGAGATTCTGTCTGCTCTCAAGAACTCGCTGATAGTGGCCGGTATCTCGACGGTCGTCTCCACCGTTCTCGGTACGTCGCTGGCCATCGCGCTCGACCGATACCGCTTCCGTGGCCGCAAAACGCTGGACGGTGCCGCCTACCTGCCGGTCATCATTCCCGACGTCACGATGGCGGTGATGATGCTGGCGTTCTTCGCCCAGGCGTTCCGGTTGATCGACGGATTTGGTCCCCGGCTAGAACTCGGGCTGTACACGGTGGTGATCAGCCACATCGCGTTCAACATTTCGTTCGTAGCGGTGGTGGTGCGGGCCCGGCTGGGGCAGCTCAACCCGTCGCTCGAAGAGGCAGCGAGAGATCTCTACGCCAGCCGGTGGCGTGCGTTCCGGCTGGTCACACTGCCGTTGATCATGCCGGGTGTTCTTGCCGGCGCACTGCTCGCCCTCGCGTTGTCGCTTGACGACGTCGTCATCTCAGCGTTCGTGACCGGGCCCGGTGGCACCACGCTTCCCGTGTACGTATTCAGTGCGATCCGGCGTGGCGTGACACCAGAACTTAATGCCATCTCAACCATCATGTTGCTGGTATCGACAACGCTTGTGCTGAGTTCGCTGTTCTTGCAACGGGCTCCAAAGTCTGAAGAGTCATCAGTAAAGGGAGAAGAATGAAAACCAAGATTGGGTTAGCACTTACAGCAATGATGCTCCTGGCCGCGTCCTGCGGTGGGGGCAATGATGAGGAGGCCGCTGCGGCGGTCGCTGACTGTGAGCCGGGCGAGACCGACGGCGATCTTTCGTTCTACAACTGGGCCGAGTACATGGACCCTGAACTGATTACGCAGTTCGAGGAGGAGACCGGCATCTCGGTGGAGTACACCGAGTACGAGTCCAACGAGCAGATGCTGGCGCAGGTCGATGCCGGTGCTGCCACCTACGATCTCGTCGTTCCCTCGGACTACATGGTCGACACCATGCGCCAAGAAGAGCTACTGCTGCCCTTGAACTTTGACGCCATCCCGAACGCGGCCAACATCGGCTCGGAGTGGTCGAGTCCTCCGTTCGATCCCGAGGGCACCTACCACGTGCCCTACCAGTGGGGCACCACCGGCTTCGGCATCAGCTATGACGCCTGGGCCGCTCTTGGGGATCAGGAACCGAGCTGGGGATTCATCTTCGATCCGGAACTCAGCGCCCAGATCCCTGGCGGCATTGCCATGCTGGATGATTCCCAGGAGAACATGGCCGCTGCGCTCAAGTACCTGGGCTACAGCCTTTCCGACGTACTCGGCGATGGCAATGAAGAGGCCATTCGTGAGGCCGGGGAGCTGCTTAAGGCAACCAACGAGCGTCTGACCAAGTACGACTCCGTCAGCTACGGCGATGACCTGGTGAACGGTGAGGTTGACCTGTCCCACGGCTGGAGCGGCGGCTTCGCCACCTCGCTGTTCGAGGCGGACGCCTATGAGACTCACGTGTACCTCATCCCCAAGGAAGGTGCTGTCCGCTGGGTGGACACCATGGCCATTCCAACCACGGCAGAGTCGGTCTGTTCGGCTCACGCCATGATCAACTTCTTGACCGACGCGGAGAACGGCGCAGCGCTCACGAACTTCGTGTACTACGCCAGCCCCAACGAGGCGTCGACCGAGTTCATCCTCGATGAGATCCTTGAGGATCCGGGCATCTACCCCGACGACACGACGATGGCCAAGTTGGAGTTCATCCCGCAGTCCGGTGATCTGAGCCTGTTGATCCAGGACCTTTTCACCGAGGCCAAGGGCTAGTCGACCGACGTGAAGCGCCCCGTCGAATCAGCCGGCGGGGCGCTTCCGCGTTTGCTAGAGCATTGCCCGAAGTGAGTCCACCAGTTCGGCATTGACGTCGATCGGGCCGGTGTCGAGTCGGTTGGCGAAGCGGCGTTGGCCAGGGAGGCGAACCCCTTCCATGCCCTCAAGTTCTGCAAGGAACGCCTCGCTGTGATCGGCCCAGCCCGGGCCGGTCAAC
This sequence comes from uncultured Acidimicrobiaceae bacterium, assembly GCA_964609665.1. Lineage (GTDB taxonomy): Bacteria > Actinomycetota > Acidimicrobiia > Acidimicrobiales > SZUA-35 > JAHELU01. The sequence continues at coordinate 594 of CAZSTV010000180.1, read as the reverse complement.
ACCTCGGGTGACATCGCCAGGATGAACTCGCCGCCCATTGCGGGGCCACCGTCGCGGTTGTCGGCCTTGACCGCTTCGTAGCTGAAGTAGTCGCCGACGAGGCCGGCGGCCAACAATTCGATCATGGTGGCGATTGCTGATCCCTTGTAGCCACCGAACGGCAGAATCACGCCGCCCTCGTGGACCTTCTTCGCGTCGGTAGTCGGGTTGCCGTCTGCGTCGAGGCCGGTGCCGGGTGGGAGCTCATGGCCGTCTCTTGCTGCAACGCCGATATCGCCCCTGGCCTTGGCTGCCGTCGCCATGTCGAATACGTAGGGGTCCTTGCCAGGGCGTGGGTAGGCGAAGGCGATCGGGTTGGTGCTGAAGAACGCTCGCTTTGCTCCGAAGGGAGCGACCATCGGGGTGTGCACGGTGCAGGCCACCCCGACCAGGTCTCGTTCCGCAAGCGCCTCAACCTCTGGCCAGAGCGCTGCAAAGTGAAAACTGTTGCGGATCAACAGAACTGCGACCCCGGTGCTGGCCGATGCCTCTGCCAGAAGAGGTGTGCCGTACTCGATGGCGAGAGGTGCGAATCCCCGGTCACCATCAAGTCGA
>CAZSTV010000179.1:0-12099 GCA_964609665.1 uncultured Acidimicrobiaceae bacterium | reverse complement strand
CAACCAGATGCTGTCGGAGATGGACGGTTTCGAGGCCACCGAGGGCATCGTGATGATCGCTGCCACCAACCGCCCCGACATCCTCGATCCTGCGCTGCTTCGCCCCGGTCGCTTTGACCGCCAGGTCGTCGTTCCCCTGCCGGAACTCGATGACCGCAAAGAAATCCTGAAGGTGCACATCAAGCACAAGCGCACCGGTTCCGACGTCGACCTCGATGTCGTCGCCCGGGGCACCCCCGGCATGAGCGGTGCCGACTTGGCCAACCTGGTCAATGAGGCTGCGCTGTTCGCCGTGCGCGGTGGTGACGACGAGATCCACGCCAAGCACTTCGATATGGCCCGAGACCGGGTGATCATGGGCGTCAAGCGTGACTCGCTTGTCATGTCCACCGAAGAGCGCGAGATGACCGCGTACCACGAGACCGGCCACGCCCTGTGCGCCGCAATCCTGCCCGACTACGACCCCCTCCACAAGGTCACCATCATCCCGACCGGCATGGCCCTCGGCGTGACGATGACCCTCCCGGAGGAGGACAGGCACTCGCTGCGCAAGAGCCACGCCGAGAACATGATCGTGATGATGCTCGGCGGACGAAACGCCGAAAGCCTCGTCTTTGGTGTGGTGTCATCGGGTGCGGGCGATGACCTGCAGAAGGCCACCGGCCTCGCCAGACGCATGGTCACCGAGTGGGGCATGTCCGAGAAGATCGGCCCGATGGCCTTCGGCAGCAACGGGCCGGTGTTCCTCGGCGATGACATGATGCAGTCCAAGGACTACTCAGAAGACATCGGCCGCATCATCGATGAAGAGACCCAGCGCATCCTGCGGGAGCAGGAAGAGCGCTGCCGGGATCTGCTGACCACCAACCGCAACGCCCTGAACCTCGTGGCCCGCAATCTGCTGGAACACGAGACGTTGAGCGGCGCCGAGGTCAACCGCCTCATCGCCGTCGCCAACGACGACGTTGCTTCGGTCCGAGGCGGCACGGCAACCAGCGATCTCCTCACCAGCTCCGAGGCTGTTAACGGCGACAAGAGCGACCAGGGTGACAGTCCGACACCGGCCGGTCCGGGTTCGGCTGGAGAGCGCTAAACACCCAGCATCCAACAGAGTTTCACACGCTGCCCCTGGCCACTTGGCGGGGGCAGCGTCGCGTTTGGGGACCTGCCAGTCTCGCTCGGTGCCGGCTAGGAGTCGCCGATACCGAGGGTGCGCATTGCTTCACCGAGCTCACCATCGTCGATCGGCCCAAAGAACGCCTTGGCAACGACCCCATTGTGATTGGCGACGATGGTGGTCGGGACGCCGTCGATCTTGTACCGCTTGTGGAGCTCCGCACCGTCTTGCACGTCGATGCGCTGCACCGCAACCTCTTCCGATGCCAACTGCTCCACCTGCGCCCACACCTCGGGGCACGTGTTGCAGGTGGTGGAGGCGAAGACGACGGCAAGCACCGGCACGTCCGGTGAGAGAAAGTCATCGCGGTCGAGCTGCGACGGCGCTCGATAACTCGGTGCCGACGGCGGGTCGGGCCGTCGCCGTTGAAGCAGCAGCGCAAGCCCAACTGCAGCCAAGGCGAGCACTATCAACACAAAGAGTCTGATCATGAACGGTGCTTCCTCATTCCCTCTGTCGCAGGTGTCGCGGCCCCTGGCATCGCGCTCCGCTCAGTTTGCGACCGTTGGGATGGCCGGGACCACATCGAGCGACTGACCCGGCACCACCACTACCGCTTCCACCGATACGGGGGTGTTCGAGGTGATCTCCACCGCGGCGCCCCCTGCGGTCGACGTTACCGGGATGATGGCTCGGCCACCGGCCGCCACCGTCGCCCGGATCGGGCCAACAAACTGGCCGTCGCTGAGAACACGAACTTCGACCGCCGCTTCGTCAATTGAGGCCACGGCAATCAGGGTGGAGTCGTTGGTCATGGTCACCCACGGGACAACCCAGCGGGTGGAGAAGAGCTCGTTGCCACGAGATGTTGACACGCCGGTGTCGGCAATCGGCTGGGGTAGTCCGGAGTCCACCGGTTCCGCCGGTTGCAGCTCGAGGTCCGCCGCGGGTTCCAGCACCGCTGCCGGATCGGCGTCAGGGTCCACCTCGGCGTTGGGGTCTACCTCTGCGTCCGGATCGGCGGGATCGGCGTCCGGATCAGCGGCATCAGGGTCTGCTTCGGGGTCAGCGGCAGGGTCTGCTTCTGGATCTGTGGCGGGATCGGTCTCCGCCGGGTCGGTGAGGTCCAGCCCGTCGATGAGCAACCGCTCGGCGTACTGCCACCGTTCGGCAACGATGGGCAGTCCTTCGACGGAGCTGACGTTCACCCCAAGCTCATAGGGCAGGGGGAACTCGAACCGCTCGGCCTGGGCTCGCAGGTCAATGGTGACGAACGTTCCGGGCCGCACCTCCCGCTGGATGGTCACAACGCTGAAACTGGAAACGTCCGTTGGATTTGTCGGCCATAGCTCAACCGAAACGGTGGTGAAGCCCTCCCGATCGGGGTCCTGGTTCTCGGCACCCGAGCCGTCGGTGGCCGAGGCCCCTCCCCCATCCGCTGTTGCTTCGTCCTCATCGTCTTCATCGTTTGAGGTCAGCGTCACGTCTTGGACTTCGTACGGGTTGTAAATGGTGAGTAGATCGTCACCGGAGTCATGGATCCTGCCTGCGGTGAAGATCCAGCTCGGTGAGGGCGTTGGAACGCCGAGCTGCACCGCTGCTCCGGACGGTCCGAGTTGGCCGTCAAGCAGCTGCAGGCGTTCGACGACCAGTCGCCCTCGTGCAGTGGTGATCTTGGTGGCGAGCGCTTCTTCGCGTCGCACGAACTCACCAACGTCGATGAGCCTGACCGAGCGGGCCCGGACGAACGCTCCCTGCAGCGGGCCTGGCTCGCGACTACGACCAACGGCTTGGAACTCCACGTCGAAGACGGCCGTCTCGGGGAACGGGTTCATCAGCGCCAGATACTGGGTGGAATCCCGGCTGGTGCGGCCGTGGGCGAAGTACCACGTGTTTGAGGCGCTGGTGGCGCAGGGACCTTCGGCGACGCCCTGGGCGGTGGTCACCGTGTGTCCAACGGCGCCACGTCCACCGATGATCTCGACCACCGCGGCGGCAACGTCGGCGGCCTGTGTGTCAGACAGTTTGACCCGCTCGGTGCTTCGGGGCGCCAACTCGATGCGACGGCCCGGTCCGGGACCGTCACCGGTGAGAATGCTCAGGTTGGCAACGGCTGGATCGTCGCTGAGGTTTGAAATGTTGACCTCATGGTCGGCAAAACCGTTCGGGCTGCTGCTGCCGATCGGGCAGTACCACGCACCGTCGAGGCGGGCGGGCTCACCGACCGATGGGCTGACGACCACCTGTTCGGTCTCGGTGCTCTGCACGGCGCTCGGCATGTCGACGGTCTGGTCGTACGCAAGACCGGCCGCGAGCAGACCGAACAGAACGAACGCTATTGGCCACCGGTTCATCCGAGGGTCTCCCGTCTGGTCTGCGCCAGGATGGCGCCGATTGCAACAAGGAAGAACTGGCCGATCAACGCCAGCTGCCGCCGTAGCCGGGGCGAGTACTCCAGGTAGACCTCACCGGCCGGGCCTGCTGGGATGACCGCAAGATCATCGAACCCGGCAGCAACTTCGGATCGGGCGCCGGTGGCCTCAAGCCCGTTGCTGTCGAGCGCAAGCAGCACGCTGGCGTCCGCCGGCATGCTCAGGACCCACTTGCCCGGGCGATGGTTGATGATTGGCGCCGAGCCGTTGGCGAGGTCAACGTCGAGCTGTTGCGCTGCGGACGCGGCGAGTGCGGCCTGGCTGCTCGGCAGGACCGGAGCGATGCCGCCCGATGATGTGTTGCGGTACACCACAAGGTTGGGCACACCGGGGAAGAGCTCAAGGTCGAGCTGCTGGGAGAGCGCCTGCTCAATGCCAACGCCGGGGCTGACCCGCGGCCCGACGTAGGGTGCCGGTGCAAGCTGGCTCACCACGACCACGTTTGAGATGCCGTAGGGGGCGAGGAGACGCCCGAGCCGGACCACTTCACCGTCACGCGCAAGGTCGAGTTGGGCACCGATGCCGTCGGTGGCGCCAACCGGTCCTGCCATCCATCGGCCTCTGGCTTCCGCCCTGCCGCCGTCGGAAACGGCGTACTGAATGCCGGTCTCGGAGACCGCAACGTCGAGAGGCAACACGCTTGCATCGCCGATCCACAGGACCCGTCCGGCGCCGCTGTCGGCGTCCTCATCGAGCTGCTGTTGCACCAGGAACTGAGTTGACGCGCTAAAGCTCTGGGTTGGGGCGTCCCACACTCCGCTCAAGCTCGACAGGAGCCCGGTGAAGAACAGCGCTGTGACCGCAACCCCGCCGAGCACGGAGAGCGCCCGGATTTGTCTGCGGCCTTCGCCGCTGACCAACTCCGCTTCGAACGAACGGACCCCGACGATGACCGCAAGGGTCATACCGATGGCGGCGGGAGCGAGCATCGCTTCCGGATTGGGAATGGAGAACGGCACCCAACCCCGACGGTCGGCCCACACGATGAGCAGGAAAACAACGGCGATCAGCCAGCCGGTGGCGGCCAGGTGGAACACATCGCGCTTGGCAACGATAAGGGCGATGCCTGCGGCGATGACCAAGCCAAGCGTCACCCAGCGCGCCGTGGGGGCGCCGGGGGCGAACTGCAGGAGTTCCAGCATGGAATCAAAGTCGGTTTCGGGCGAGCGAGGGCCGACGATCCACCGCCACGAGAGGTTCTGCAGGAAGTCGAAGCTCCACGGCCCGTGGAGGGCGATGGGCACGACCACGCTGGCTGCTGCGGCCAGGAGCAGTTCTTTGGGGTCGCCGCCGTTTCCGAAGACCAATGCGGCAAAGGCGAACAGCAACGCCATGACGGTCACGATGGGGATGACCGCAGGGGCGAACGCCGCGATGAACGCAACGAGGAAACCGAAGCGGATGAGGCGGACCGGCAGGTTCCTGTCAGCGACAGACGGCCCGGGCAACCCACCGACGTTTCCAAACGGACTGTGCCCGCCCACCCGGAGCAGGGCCGCCATGATGAACGGGGCGGCAGCCAGAATGACCAGGGCTTCCCAGCGGGCGGCCGAGATGGCCGAGACGGTGATCGGGTTGCAGGCATACACCAGCGCACCGATCGCTCCTGCCCGGGAGCTGGTCAGCGGACGGGCCAGACGGTACGCCCCGATGGGCCCGAGGAACACCGGACCGACGACCAACATGGTGTCGAACAAACCGGGCGACCAGAAGAACAACCCTCGCAACAGGGCCAGAATCGGCAGTGCACTTGGCGCATTGCCTGCGCCGCCGGTACCGACGGTTCGCCAGCCACCGACCCACTCCCGAAGCAGCGTAAACGCCCCCGGGACATCGGGAATTTGGCCGACCGGGGCCACTCCCCTTGTCAGCAGGTGACGGCTGCCAAAGACCAGCAGCACCGCCAGGACTGACCCGATGACCGTGGCGTCGCGCACGTTGCCGGCGTCTTCACCCCGGAACGAGGAACGCACCGAGCCGACCATGACCGAGAACCGGTCCTGGCCTGCGCTGAACTGGCCACGGGAGAAGGCCGAAAGACGGGCCGAACCGCCCGCTTGCAGCTTCGCGATGTCTTGGTCGGACACGGTCCTGACCCGACGGAGCTGCCGTCTCTTACGACGGAGGTCATCGAGGCGCGTCAGGTTCCAGGTGATGGCGGCCAGAACGTCGCGGGCTTGGCCGCGCCGCCCGGCGAGCAGCGAGTAGAAGCTCTCGACCAGGATCAGTAGGAAAGAGAGGGCAACCGTCAGCAGCGATCGTCTGGTGGCGGTGGCAAGCACCGTGCGAAGCCGGTGCCTGGTGAGCAGCCGACGCCGCTCCCGGACGTCGATCCGGTCCTTCATGGACTCGAGGTGGCGGGCCTTTGCGGCTGGCACGGCCAGCACCCTGGCGCCGGCGGCATGGGCCCGCCAGCAGAGATCGAGATCTTCGCCCTGCACCTTGATGGCAGGGTCAAACCCGCCGAGCGCGGCGAAAAGGTCTGCCCTGACCAGCTGCACGCCGCCGGGGATCACAAAGACGTCACGGACGGCGTCGTACTGGTCCTGGTCGAACTCGCCCCGCTCCACCTGGTCGACCATGACGCCGAACCGGTCGGAGCCCATGCCCAGCTGCAGCAGGCGGCGATCATCGTTCCAACGGACCAGCTTCGGCCCGGCGATGCCGCCGTTGCTCCGGTACAGCTCGCCCATGAGCTGGGAAACACAGTCCGGAGCGAGCGCTACGTCGTCGTGGCAGAAGAGCAGGAACGGGGAGCCGGAAACGAGTTCTATCGACTGGTTGGCGGCAACGCTCCAACCCGGGTCACCGGCGAGGCGGTGCAAGTACGCCTCGGGCAGCACCTCGGCCACCCGATCGGCAATGGGCTCGGTACTGCCGGCATCGACGACGAGAACCGACAGATTTTCGTAGTCCTGATCACCGAGAGAGGCGAGCGTTTCCGCAAAGTGGTCTCCGGGGTTGCAGGCCACGACCACAGCGACAACCGCCGGGACATCGATGACGTCGTCGGGGCCCGTGCGGACAATTGAGGAGACCGACGGGGCATCCTCCGTCGTCGGTTGGCTGATCTCGCTCACGAGGTTCGAATGCTACTCGGAGTTTGGCCTCATATCGCCTCGCCCGTCTTCATATTTGCAATCCACATCGAATCGACGTTCGGACACGATCAGGACCGGTCCGTTCCAATGGTCCGGTCCCCAGAAACCACTGCCCAGTGCGGTTATGATCACCTTCCGTGAATTCCCGTCGATTCTCCCCCTGCTGGAGCGAGGCGCTGCGATGAAGGCCCTCGTCACCGGGGCGGGTGGCTTTGTCGGACCCCACCTCACCGCACATCTCCAGGCCTGTGGCGATGATGTCGTTCCATTGGATCTTGGCACCGGCCCCGACCTCCGAGACAGCGACGCGTGGGCCGCAGCGATGCGCGAACATCAACCCGACGTGGTCTACCACCTGGCGGGTTTGAGCAACGTCGGCGAGTCCTGGAACAATCCGATCGCCACGTTCGAGATCAACACGATGGGCACCATCTCCATTCTCGAAGCGGCACGACAGGCCGGCACGCCACGGGTGGTGTTGGTCAGCAGCGCCGATGTGTACGGCACGGTCACTCCCGAGATGCTGCCGCTGACCGAGGAGCACCGGGCCCAACCTCGATCGCCGTACGGGGCGAGCAAACAGGCAGCGGAGGCCGCAGCCCAGCAGTACTGGCGCGGCCATGGCGTTCATGCCGTTGTAGCGCGGCCGTTCAATCATCTCGGACCTGGCCAAAGCCCGACGTTCGCCGCGCCGGCGTTCGCCGGGCAAATCGCCGAGGCCGAACGCGACGGGCTGACCGAGCTTCGCCACGGCGATCTCAGCCCCCACCGGGACCTCACCGACGTACGTGACGTCGTCCGGGCCTACCGCCTACTGGCCGAGCAAGGCGATGCCGGAGAGATCTACAACGTCTGTTCCGGTCACACCGTGAGCATGCAGCAGCTGCTGGACGCCATGCTCTCGCTGAGCACCGCCTCGATCAACCAGGTGGTCGACGACAGCCTCATCCGCCCCATCGATCTGCCCGTACTCCGCGGCTCGTTCGCCAAGCTGCGAGCTGCAACCGGGTGGGAACCGGCCATCGGACTCGAAGAAACACTGGCTGCGGTCTTGGCAGACGCGCGGGAACGCCACGGTGTAGGTTTGACCCGGTAGTTCGACCGGAACCGCCGAGAACCTGCGTCGGGCGATGACAGGAGTGACATGACCAAGCGAGCCCTCATCACTGGCCTCACCGGCCAGGACGGGTCATATCTGGCAGAGCTGTTGCTGGAAAAAGGCTACGAAGTGACGGGGATGGTCCGCCGGACCAGCACCATCAACTTCGAACGGATCGCCCATATCCAGGACGACATCAACATCATCCAAGGCGACCTGCTCGATGAGATGTCACTGATCCACGTGATCCGCCAGCACAAGCCCGACGAGGTCTACAACCTCGCTGCCCAGTCATTCGTGCAGACGTCGTGGCAACAGGCGGTCCTGACCGGCGAGACCACCGCCCTCGGCGTCACCCGGATCCTCAACGCGGTCCGAGAAGCAGATCGCGACATCCGGTTCTACCAAGCCTCCTCGTCGGAGATGTTCGGCAAGGTGGTCGAGGTTCCTCAGACCGAGGAAACGCCGTTCTATCCCCGCAGCCCCTACGGCGTTGCCAAGCTCTATGGCCACTGGATCACCGTGAACTATCGGGAGAGCTTCAACCTTCACGCCACCAGCGGCATCCTGTTCAACCACGAGAGCCCCCGGCGTGGCCTGGAGTTCGTGACCCGCAAAATCACCAACCACGTGGCCAGGATCAAACAGGGCATCATCAGCGAGCTGCGACTCGGTGATCTGGATCCCCAACGAGACTGGGGTTTCGCCGGGGACTACGTCGAAGCGATGTGGCTCATGCTTCAGCAGGACAAGCCACAGGATTTTGTGATCTCCACCGGCGAGACCCACTCGGTTCAGGAGTTCTGCGAGCTGGCGTTCAGCCACGTTGACCTCGACTGGCAGGAGTACGTGGTCCAGGATCAGGCGTTCATGCGGCCGGCCGAGGTCGATCTGCTGATCGGCGACGCCACCAAAGCCAAAGAGGTCCTGGGTTGGCAGCCGAAGACCACCTTCGCAGAACTGGTCCGGATGATGGTCGAGGCCGACATGGAACTGGTGGCCCAGCAGCGTCGTCTGCTATCCCGTCAGTAGCCCACTGATCAGGTGAGGCAACAACGGCCACAGCGTGTCGGCCCGTTGGCAGTAACAGGTGAGGAGACGCAGTGGGCGGAGTAACGGTGCTCTGTGGTGGGGTCGGCGCAGCCCGGCTGCTGACCGGCATGGTGCAGGTGGTCGATCCCGATGACCTGACCGCAATCGTCAACGTCGGCGATGACATGGAGCTGCACGGTCTACGCATCTCGCCGGACTTGGACACGGTGGTCTACACCGTTTCCGGGGAGGTGAGCACCGAGCGGGGCTGGGGCCTGGAAGGCGAGACCTGGCAGGCGATGGAGATGGTCTCTCGCTACGGCGGTCAAGACTGGTTCAGCCTGGGAGACCGAGACCTCGGCACCCACCTGTTCCGGACCGACCAGTTGGCGTCCGGCAAACCCCTGCATGAGGTCACCGCAGCGATCGCCGCGGCGTGGGGGCTCGAGTTCACCATGCTGCCGGTCACCAACGACAGGTTGCGAACCATGGTGACCACCGTCGACCGTGGCGAGATCACCTTCCAGGAGTATTTCGTCGGGCTGGCCCACAGCGTTGCGGTCACCAGCGTTCGCTTTGACGGTGCGGCCGACACCGCGCCCGCACCCGGGGTCATCGATGCGATCAACAACGCAGAGCGGATCATCGTCGCTCCGTCGAACCCCGCCGTTTCGATCGATCCGGTACTGGCGGTGCCCGGGGTGCGCGAGGCGCTTGCCGCACGGCGGGAGTCGGTGATTGCGGTGTCGCCGATCATCGCGGGTAAAGCGCTGAAGGGCCCTGCGGACCGGCTCTTGGTAGAGCTCGGCCGAGAGGCGTCGGTGGTCGGGGTTGCCGACTGGTACCGCTCGGTGATCGGCACCCTCGTTGTCGACAACGTCGACGAACACCAGTGTCAGGCCATCGAGGCACTTGGCATGGCGGCAGTTGCCACCGACACCATCATGGCCGACGCCACGGTGTCCGCAGCGCTGGCGAAGACCCTGCTTGAACTCCCGCTTACGGGTTGATCAGCTGTCGGCCTCGGCGTCCGCGTCTTCTTCGGCGTCAGCATCAGTGTCTGCGTCGCCTTCAGCATCGGCGTCGGTTTCGACCGGGACCGTTGTGGTGGTGACGAAGGGATCGGTTCCCTCTTCAACGCCTTCGATCGGTCCGCCTGGACCGGTCTCGGCCAGGGCGGCGATGCGGTCAGCGGGCGGGCGAGGAATCTCGGCACCGGCCGGGAGCAGCGCCAGAGTGATGGCCTCACCGGCGCTGTCGAAGTTGTAGTCCGCAATGTTCTCGGTGATGATCTCCGGCTCTGCGGTTTCGTCAAAGGCGTTCGGCCACACCGCAAGCTGCAGCTGGGCGTCTTCGCCTTCACAACCGTCGGTCTCGCTCATCGAGGTGGGGAAGACATCGGTGAAGCCGGTCGAGAACTCAGCGTCGGTCAACTCAGCACCCGATGCCTCGAAGTAGTTGCCAAGGGTGGCGTTGCTACCGCTCGCGGAAGGGTTGAAGGGGTGGATGTGCAGCAGACCGTCGCCGTGGGTGTGAATGCCATCGGGGTTCTCGAACGTCCCTGTCGACGGCAGATCGGTGCCGCAATTGTGGATCAGGAGGGCGCTGTGCCAGTGGTCGATGGACGCCTCTGGGGCAACCCCAATGTTGGATTCACGGTTTACGGCGAAGAACACCGTCGCCGCAATACCAGCGACGAGGATCAGTCCAAGCGCTCCGATGAAGAACCCAGGACCGGACTGATTTGGGTTATCAACCGTGGAGATGCGCTGCACCCCGGAATCCCGGCGGTTCTTACCTTCTTTGGTTGAATTCTTGGCCACTGCGACAGTGTAGGGACCTAGCACGGTGGTTACGGATCACCTCGCAGGTTTGAAACATGAACTCTGACCGGCGCTAGTGCCCTATCGCCGAGCCGAATCGCAGGAGGTTTCCGTCGGTGTCCACATGGGCCCCTTCACGAAGGCCGTAATCGGTGTTCGTCGGAGCGACCAGACGTCCTCCCAGGCCAGCGTGGCGCCACTGTGCGTACAGGGCGTCGGCATCGTCGACATAGAGGTACACCGCGCTCATGTTCTGCTTTGGATCGACGCCGGCAACCTGCGCAAGGTGCAGCTCCACCCCGTCTCGGGATGCAAAGCCGTATGCGGCCTCCCCCTCGTATGCCTCCACCGTGAACCCGAGCGCCCGGTAGTGGTCAGCGGCGGCCGCCACATCGGTCACTGGCAGCACCGCGGCCAACCGATTCATCGTGGCGGGACGCTCCGCTGCTGCGGGAAGCGGGCCGACCGGATTGACGGCCACTGCCTGGGCCCGATCACCTGCATCGATTATCTCGACAATCTGCCCCGCCCGAACGAACACAGCGCTGTGAAGCGTCTGCTCGCCGAGCTCGCCAACGCCATCAACCGTGATGGCCACGGCGAGGCGGTCCTCCAGCTGATCCACCGTGCCGCCAGTGATGTCTGGCATTTCGGCGATCGCCGCAGCGAGGAAGGCCTGAGCGTCGGCTTTGCCGGAGCAATCGCCCCAGGTCAGGTCCTCGGCGAAGAGCGAGCCGATCGCCCCGAACTCATTGGCGGCAATGGCCTGTTCGATCTGTGTTGCCACCGCTGCCATGGCCTCGTTTGCTGCTCCGTCGCTCATGGTTGCCAATCGTAGATCCCAGATGTTCGACGTGACGGGTTCTCGCGTGCTCCAATGTGGCGATGTTGCACTCTCTACAAATCATGCCGGTCCCGGGCCTCCCCGAAATCGAGCCGGGAGATGACCTCGCAGGCATGATCATCGACGCCTGCAACTCGTCGACCGGGCTTGAGAGCCAGGACGTTCTGGTCGTTAGCCAGAAGGTGATCTCCAAGGCCGAGAATCAGTTGGTGAGGGTTGACCCCGACGACCCGCAGTCACACAAGCCGCTGGTCATCCAAGAATCGAAGCGCATCGTCCGCCGCCGTGGTGACCTGATCATCAGCGAAACCAAGCACGGGTTCGTCTGTGCCAGCGCTGGCATCGACCGCTCAAACATGGCGCCAGACATTGCCGCGTTGCTGCCCGAGGACTCGGACCGCTCCGCTCGGCGGATCCGAGACGCCATCAAGGGCCGCCACGACGTGGATGTGGCAGTCATCGTCGCCGATACCTTTGGCCGTCCGTGGCGGCGTGGCCTGACCGACATCGCCATCGGGTGTGCGGGGATCAAACCTATACTCGACCTCCGCGGCACCGACGACGCCGTCGGACGGGAGCTGCAGGTAACCGAGGTTTGTGTTGTTGATGAATTGGCCGGTGCGGCCGAGCTGGTCAGAGGCAAGTCGACCG
>CAZSTV010000178.1:9965-12243 GCA_964609665.1 uncultured Acidimicrobiaceae bacterium | reverse complement strand
ACGAGGGCGACGACCCGAGCTACACCCAACCCGAGATGTATCGCAAGATCTCGGAGTTGCCATCGGCGAGGACGCTCTACACCCAGGCGCTCATCGATCGTGGCGACATCACCGTCGAAGAAGCCGAGCGTGCGCTCGAGTACTTCCAGGCCGTGCTCCAGGAGGCGCTCGACACCACGCGGGTGCAGGCCCCACCACCGGACCTTCTCGCGAAGCCTGCACCGCCGCCCGTCGGCGTGTTGCCCCACATCGACACCGGTGTGCCGAGGAGCATGCTCGACGAGATCTACGACCACCTCAGCCACACCCCCGAAGGCTTTACGGTGCACCCGAAGCTTGCCCGTCAGTTCGAGGGCCGCAACGCCATGTGGGCCGAGGGGCAGGTCGACTGGACACTCGGCGAAGCGTTCGCCATCGGCTCGCTCCTCTCCGAAGGAACCTCGGTCCGATTGGCAGGCCAGGATTCTCGGCGCGGCACGTTCGCTCACCGACACGCGACGCTGCATGACTACGAGAACGGCGACGAGTTCACGCCGTTGACCAAAGTTGGGAAACCCGGCACCGACTTCTGGGTGTATGACTCGACGTTGTCCGAGTACGCCGGCCTCGGCTTTGAGTACGGCTACGCCGTCGCCAACCCGAACGCACTCGTGTTGTGGGAAGCGCAGTTCGGTGACTTCATCAACGGCGCCCAAATCATCATCGACCAGTTTCTCGTTTCCGCCGAAGACAAGTGGGACGAATCGGTCAGCCTGGTGATGCTCCTCCCCCACGGCTTCGAGGGTCAGGGTCCCGAGCACTCATCCGGTCGCCTTGAGCGGTTCCTGCTGCTCTGCGCAGAGGACAACATTCAGGTCGCAAACGTGACGACAGCGGCGCAGTTCTTCCATCTGCTCCGCCGTCAGGTCGTACGCCGCAGGTCAAAGCCGTTGGTGGTCTTCACCCCCAAGTCGGGACTGCGGGCCAAGTCGTCGCGCTCACCGGTCGAGGCGTTGACCCACGGCTCCTTCGAAGAGGTGCTCGACGACGCTGGCGTCAGCAACCCCAACGACGTGACCCGGGTGTTGTTCGCCTCCGGCAAGGTGGCAATCGAGGCCGAGGCCCATCGCGAAGCAAACAACCTCAACGGTGTTGCCATCGTCAGGGTTGAGCAGCTGTACCCGTGGCCGTTTGCGGCCGTGGCCAGCGCACTGCAGCGGTACTCCCAGGCCCGTGAAATCGTCTGGCTCCAGGAGGAGCCGGAGAACATGGGTGCGTGGAATGCGGTGAAGGGTCGGCTCTACGAAGCGCACGGCGACACCCACCGGATCCGTCGGGTCAGCAGGCCAGAGTCAGGCAGCCCTGCCACCGGTTCAATCGCCATTCACCGCCAGGAACAGGAAGAGTTGCTGCAACGGGCCTTCGGCGGTCTGTAGGTCCTTCCGACGGCGGCCAAACGGCACTCGAACGGCGCTCAATCCCCTAGTTTTACACCGATGACAGCCTCGAGGTCTGCGAGTGCCGTCGCGGCGTCTATGACCTTGATGGTGGTCATTCCCATCGCTCGGGCCGTCTTGAGGTTGATGCCGAGGTCGTCGAGGAATACCGATTCTTCTGCGGTCACGCCGACGATCTCCAGCGCCCGTTCGTAGAACTCACGCTCCGGTTTGCGTACGCCGATAACCGATGACTCCACCACGTGGTCGAACATTGCCATGACCTCGGCAACGGCCGCTTGCCGTTGCGGATTGGCGGCTCGATCGTCGGCCTCTTCGTCGGCCCCTCGCTTGACGTTGTTCGTCAGACACGCGGTGACAAAGCCGGCGGCCTTGACCCGGCGAATTGCCTCGACCATCTCCGGGCGCACATCGCCGGAGATCAACTCGAGCACCTTCGCACCACTTGCCGCGTGGCCTCGCTCCAGCGCTTCGGCGTCGAATAATGCGATGAAGCCCGCGGCGTCAACGTCGCTGCGTTCGAACTTTGCCCACGCGTTGTCGTCGGGGTTTGTCGAGTTGATGTCGCGTATGAGGCCGACCGGAAACCCCTCGGCTTTTTCGTACTCGGCAAACGCATCGAACGGACTGGTCAGCACCACACCGCCGAAGTCGAACAGGACCGCTCGTATCTCTTGAGTCGTCACGTCGCGAGTGTAATGAGCGACACCGGCTCGTCGACAAACGCGCCCTTCGCGCGAGCACACCTGCGCGCTTCGCGCGAGCACACCTGCGCGCTTCGCGCGACCACACCTGCGCGCTTCGCGCGACCACACCTGCGCGCTTCGCGCGACCACACCTGC